>CAYZHX010000136.1:0-10956 GCA_964476905.1 uncultured Terriglobales bacterium | reverse complement strand
AATTCCATTCTGGGTCACTATAAGGTTGAAGGTTCGATTCCTTCCGCGCTCACCAAATTTTCAGCTGAGTTGCGGGCAAAAACGCTCGCACGGAAACTGTTGAACTGGTGCGAGCTGCCGCAGCTAGGACGTAGATCCACGATGAGCCAGCTGGTGCTTCGCTCTGCCCTCGCGGTGTAGTTTGTAAGCGCGATAAACCAGCCCAATCGAAATCCAGCTAAGAACGGCCGCAAGAGGATACGCGGCGACCTTCGGGCGCTCAGCCACGAGAACCGCTAAACCGAGCAGGAGGAGGCCGCCGAGCAAAGCAAGTCGTGCTTCAAACGGCTGAAGTACTCTCCGATTGCCGACAGCGGCGCCAACAGCATTGCCGATGCGAATTGCGCCAGCAGCAGCACGGCCTCCCTTGCCACCGCCGCTCGTTGTGACGGGCACGCGATGGTGCGGTTCGCCGGGAGCGCGCACTTTGCACCGCGTATCGAGGATTACTTCCGTGGCATGGCTCAGGTCTCGCAGATATTGCTCCTCCATCTGCTGCGCGAAATCGTCGTTCTCGATGACTGCATCGAGTTCGCAATTTCCCAGCCAGCTCGCGATATTGAGATTGGTCGAGCCGACGCGCGCCCAGTGGCCATCGACAACTGCAGTCTTGGCGTGGAGCATGGTGCCGTTCCACTCGAAGACACGAACGCCTGCTTCGAGCAGCGGCCTGTATCCTGCGCGTGACAGCGGCCTCAGAATCGGGATATCAGTCGCATTCGGTAAAAGAAGTCGGACATCGACGCCGTCGCGCGCTGCTGCCAACAATGTCTGAATATCGGGGGCTGTTCCCGCATAATATGCGTCCGTCAGCCACACTCGGTGACGAGCCATTGCTGCAATCATTTGCTCCAAGCGGAACAGGCCCGCAGTTGCCGGAAGCGTGGCGACCACGCGCACGCTCACGGTTCCGGCTGGTTCAACACCGTTGATGAACTCACCATCAGCGATGGGTTCGCCCATCATTGCCCAGACCCGGGCGAACGCCCGTTCAATGTCGGCAACAGCGGGCCCGCGCACCTCCACACCAGTGTCGCGCCACGGCTCGATATTCTTTTCTGGTACACCGACCCACATGCGTCCGACACACAGGCCGGCGATAAAGCCGACTTCGCCATCGATTGCGAGCATCTTGCGATGATCGCGAGAGAGCCAGCTGAGTGCGGAAGAGAAATGCGGCGGATTGTAGCAGCGAACCTCTACGCCACCATTGCGTAAGCGGTTCCAAAACTTGTTTGAAGTGCTGCCGAAGCCGCCCATCCAGTCATAAATCAGGCGCACACGCACCCCGTCTTGTGCTTTTGCGATCAGAGCATCGGCAAAAGTTTCACCCGCGCTGTCTTCGTGGATGATGTAGCTCTCGAAATGAACGTGATGCGTCGCTGCAGCGATCGCCTCGAGCCACGCGGGATAGTTTTCAGCGGCATCGATCAGCAGGCGTACGTTGTTGCCGTTGACCAGAGGTGCGCCCGCAGCGCGTGAAAAAGCCTGCTCAGCAACCGTGCGCGCGGCATCCACCGAGCTTCGATCTGCTGAGGCTGTGATCGAATTGGAAGTGTCGGTTTGCAAAGGATCACAACACGCGGTTGTAGTTCGTTACGCGACAACGGCGCGACTTCGGTACAAGGGCACGTCCGATTAGTCCTTGATCGAGGTCCGAGGCCGAGTCAAAGTGTTCGGCATGTTGCTACGCAGCTGTAAGTTGATGGCAAACCCAGCGTGATTCGCAGTCTCTGAATCGCGTCGCGCATGACGATGTTTGTCGGAGAATCACAAAAGGATGAATCTTTTATTTACAGTGAATGTGATTCGGGTAAGTTCGGCTCTATCCCACTCTTCCACAGCAGCCGCTTTGATTTCATGCAGGAAAGCCCGCTGGCAAGCGATAAGAATGCTATCGGACTAGCGTTACACCTAGCAATTCGCGAGAGGAGGTAGAGGAGAGGTTGCGTCCCGTCTCACGTTTTTCTATGCGTTTTCTTGTCAGGGTTCCTGGAGTTCAGTCCTGCACCAGTACTTTGCCCCTCGTCTTTTAGCTCCGCAGCTCGGTAGCTTGGCGACTTGTGTACACATCGTGGCTATTGCTTTTTCGTTTTTCTCGCACCCCGCCGCGGTGAATCGGTTCTTGTTTTCGTCTTTACGTTCTTCTCTACTCGAAGTTTCCAAGCGGTTTGAAGCGCGCCGATGAGTACATCCTTGCTCGCGGCAGCCAGTCGGATATGTGTATGTCCCATCCTTCCCCATCCTCCCGGAATGGGAAGAAAGATCTCGGGCGCGTCCTCGACAAATGCCGTCTGCTGCTCCAGCGTGAGCATCAAGTTGCCATAGCCCTCGGCTTGTGACGCGAGCGACGCAAATTTTCTGCCGCCGACGCGGAATGCCGGCGACCCAGCATGGTCGTACTCTTCAACGCCTTCGAGGCTAAGGGCAATCCTGCGAAAATCGGCTGCGGTCATGCGGTAGCAGCGTAGCAGATAGATGTGTATCGATGGTTGGCCCTCATCTTCGGGCAGCCGAGTGCCGATCGCCAACAGCAAAGGCTGCTTCGAGCTTCAGCATTTTCCAGGTTGGCCTCTTGCTCCTGTCGTTTGAGTCTTCGGAGCACTTCTCGCGCACACGCCTCCGGCATCGTTCTCTCGACGGATGGGACCTACTCTCGAAATAAAACGCGCGATGCTAGCTGTTGCCAAATCGTCACTTTCATGTCATCCTCGAACATCTTTGAGGAAAGGACGCCCAAATTGCTATCCGAATCCAAAACGCAACGCGGGCATATTTGGCGGTTTGATCGTCGAATGTGCTATAGGGCGTCACTCCGGCCGTACTAACCGGTTTACCGCCCTCCGCAAAATCTAAAAGCAACTTTTCAAACGTATCCGTTTCTAGGCACTGCCTCGCCGCTAGGCCGTCGTTCCAGCTGCAGGGCTGAGCTTTGCTTGGATCCCGAGAGGCTCTAGGCGCGCCGAATCGGCTTTTGCGGACGCGATTGAAACATCATGCCCGTGTCTAACGGGATTAGAGAGTAAGTACGTTATGTTCCCATTGAAGGAATTGTTGAATGGACAAAACCAGTTTGCCTCGGGCGGGCTATTGCTGATGCTTGTGGGCGGCATTGCCGCTTACCTGCGTGCGCTGCCGCAGCGCTGCTGGGCTTGGTTGGTTCGCCAAACCACCATGGTGATCACGGTGAAGGACGATGACGCCGCGTTCGCCTGGGTGAAGGAGTGGCTGCGTGAACAGAATTTCGTGAAGCGCATCCGCCATGTCGATCTGGATACCACGCTTCGCGGCTCGGGTATGTCGCTCATTCCAGCTCCGGGACGCCATTGGTTCTGGTACGGCGGGCGCCCGTTTTGGGTCTGGTTCTATCGCAGTGAGGAGACGAAGGGATGGACTCCGCGCCGTATCGAGTCGCTGACCTTTCAAACCATCGGGCGCGATCAGAACGTTTTGCGCAGGTTCGTTGCCGATATCGCGCAGTGTCACGTGGCGAAGACGAAGGTCGCTTCGTATCTCTATCTCTACGATGACGGATGGGATTACGTTTCGGCCTACAGCCCGCGTTTGCTCAATTCGATCATCCTGAAGCCGGGTGAGAAGGAGCACCTGATTGAGGACATCGAGAAGTTCCAGGCGTCGCGTCAGCGCTATCGCGATCTGGGAGTGCCGTATCACCGAGGCTATCTGTTTTACGGACCTCCCGGAACGGGAAAGACCTCGCTGGTTTCAGCGTTGGCCTCGCGCTTCGGCATGTCGGTGTACGTCGTGAACCTGACTCACTTCAGCGACCGGTCGCTGAAGAAGGCGGTGAACGATGTGCCTGAGAAGTCGATGATTCTCTTTGAGGATATCGACGCCATGCGAACGGACTCGGTGAAGGCGCGAGCGGAAGGCGCGGCCGGCGTCCAGCCGCAGGAGAAGCGCGGTTCAGTGGATCCGTTCGGCGTCACGCTGTCGGGATTGCTGAACGTGCTCGACGGGTTCGGCGCGCCGGAAAACGTCTTGTTCGTTATGACTACGAATAAGGTTGACGCGCTTGATCCGGCGCTGCTGCGTCCCGGTCGAATCGACTACAAGCTCTACCTCGGAGAGGCGGCGGAGTCTCAGAAAATCGAACTCTTTCGTAAGTTCTTTCCCGAGGCCTCAATGTTGGAAGCTAGGAACTTTGTTGCGCGAACCTCGGCAGAAACCATGGCCGAGTTTCAAGGCTTGCTCCTGGCTCGCGACCAGCAGGCGCAGGTAGAAGTCGAGTCGAACGACTTGACATTAGTAGCTAAGTAGCAAGAGCCGGGACAGACGAATAACGGGTACAAAAGCGGAACGTTCCTTCTGGTCCAATTTGGGAACGTTCCCTTTTTATCGGCAGCCGGAAAAGCCTGGCCTATGCATAGATGCATAGGCTTATGTCGGAGAGTCGCGCTCACCAGACGCGGCAGGCTTTTTCGTGGACCATGGGTTGTCCTTTGTGGCAGCCGAACGCGGCCGCGAACTCGGGCATGTTTGCGACTACGTTGTTCACTCGGTATTTGTCGAGTGGGTGCGGATTGGTGAGGATCTGCGTGCGCATCGCTTCCGGCGTGGTGGTGCCGCACCAGACGTTTGCGTACGCGAGAAAGAACCTTTGTTTCGCTGTGAGGCCCTCGCTGCTTTTTGTCTCTAGTGTCTGACCATTGCGTTTGAGGTCGGCCTCAAGCGCCGAGAGCGCGAGACGGAGTCCGCCGTTGTCTGCCGTGTTCTCGCCTAGCGTGAGGCGTCCATTCTGCTTTACTCCCGCTTCGGGAATGAATTCGGTGTATTCGTCGGCGATGCAGTCGTCGCGCTGCTCGTAGGCTTTGGCGTCGGCTGGAGTCCACCAGTCGCGCAGGTTTCCTACGGCGTCGAATTTTCGGCCTTGGTCGTCGAAGCCATGCGTGGTCTCGTGGCCAATGACCGCGCCTGTGGACGCGTAATTGACCGCGTCATCCTTCTCGGGATCAAAGAATGGCGGCTGCAGAATTCCGGCAGGGAAGTTGATCGTATTGGTCTGCGACTCTTCATAGGCGTTGACGGTGGGCGGCGTCATCAGCCATTCGGTGCGATCGAGAGGTTTGCCGATCTTCTGCAGCTGGCGATGCATCTCGAATGCTGCCGAACGCTGCACGTTGCCGACGTGGTCGTCGGGACGTATCTCGAGCGAAGAGTAATCGCGCCAGTGGTCGGGATATCCGATCTTGTCGATCTGGGATGCGAGTTTTACGTGCGCGTACTTTTTCGTGGCGGGCTCCATCCAGTCGAGAGAATCGATGTCTTGCCCGAGTGCGGTTTCCAGGTCCTTCACCAGAGTGAGCACGCGCTGCTTACTGCTCGGCGGAAAATAGCGGGCGGCGTAGGCCTGTCCGAGAGCTTCGCCGATGTCGTGATCTTCCGCACTCAAGCATCGTCTCCACAGTGGACGTATGGCTTTCGCTCCCTGCAGCACCTGGTCATGGAAGGCGTAGTCTTCGTTGGCGAATTCAGGGCTCAGATTTCGCGCGAGTCGGTCTACATACTGGGTACGCAGATAGGCTTTCCAGTGATCGAGCGATTCCGATTGTAGAAGTTGCTCGAGACCGCGGAAGAAATCGGGTGAAGTGACGATGTATTTCGGCGAAGGAGGGGCGTGCACCCCTTCCAGGTAGCGGCTCCAACCGAATGAAGGCGCCAGCTTCTTGACGTCGTCGAGAGACATCTCGTTGTCGAGATTCTTAGGATCGCGGCGCTTCACGACGTCCATCGAAGCGTGTGCGAGCGTGGTCTCCATCTCGAGAACGGTGTCGGCATCGCTCTTAGCTTGGTCGGCAGGCGTGCCGGCAAGCACCAGCAGGTTCGCGAGGTGCGCGACATATTTATTTCGCACCTCTACGGACTTCGCGTCGGTTTGCAGGTAGAAATCTCTGTTTGGGAGTCCTAATCCACCCTGGTCGAAAAGCGCAATCACCATCTGCGTGTTGTGAAAGTCGGGTGACGAGCCGAATCCAAATACGGGAGCATCAGTCTGATCATCGTTGGGCTGGCTCACATCTGGCAGGCTTAGATCCATGGTGGCCAAAGTTGCGGCGATGTCGCTCTTGCTCTGCATTGAGTCGATGGCCTTCAACTGCGGACGGAGCGCGTTTATTCCTGCCGAGTTGCGGTGGCCTTCGTCCATGCAGGCTGCCCAGTAGTCAGCTACCTTTTGCTCCACGGCAGTGCGTTGGCCAGCGGGCTTGGAGGCGACGTCCAGTACTGTCTGACGGACTGCTGCCCGGTTCCATAGAGCGAGCTTCCCGAACGCTCCCCAATAGGGATCTTCGGGAGGGGCCGGATTGGCGGCAATCCACTTGTTGCAGGCGTACTGGTAGAAGTCCGTGCAGGGATTGACCGAGGGGTCCACATTCTTGGGATCAAAATGATCGAGTTGCGGCGCTGCTTTGGCTGTCTGCGATGGAGCTAATTGCGCCGCTCCAGACGCGCATAGCAGAAAAGCTGTAATCAAGCAGGAAAAAACACGCTGCATAGGATCCTCCAGAGAGCCAGCTCGCGACTAAGAAACAATTTCGACGTTGCTCGGAAGCGTGAGACTTGTACCAAAATTGAACCGGAAGCGCAATAGACGAGGTGTGTGACAGGTCGTCACACAAGGTGCCGGGCGAATCGGCAGCGATTAAGGAAGGTCGTTCTGGCGTGCAGAGACCTGGGTTTACATGAAAAGCTGGCGTGCCGTTCAGCTCTTGACTTTTGGCGTCTGAGTTCCGTGGCTTGCCTTAGCAGAAGCTCAAGAGTTTCGCCGCCTAGCGGCTTGCTTTTGGGAATACTTTAGCGCGCGAATTGATGCAGTAGATCCTGGCCGTTCCAGGTTTTCAACGCCGAATACGCAGCAGCTTCCGCGGCCTCAGGCGTGTCGTACCTTTGCATATCGAGGATTTCGGCAGATCCAATACGTTGCAGGACGTAATAGCAGCAATTTGTTTCGCGTTGGCTTACAACGATGTCTGCGAAGTAATTGCCGAGGTTCACGCGATGCATTTCCGGACGTGGTGCAGTGGCTGTGCGCACTAGGCGAATCCCCGATTTTTGTTCGTCGGTAGTGTCGTTCGCAGGCATGGTTGGTGCCCAGCAACTTAGATGGAGGTGCCGTTTGGGACGAGTGCGCCTTTTGATGTCATGCTGTGCAAGAGAACTCCTCGGGACGCCGGCACGAACCCCACTTCCGATGTGTCGCAGTCATTTGGAGTGATGTACGCGAGCACAAGTGCTGGAGGCCTATGGCGAAAGCTTACGATGCATTCTAGGCTCGGTGACCAGCGGGAGGACGATCTCCCCTCACATCGGCAACTGGAGTCGTGCGCGCAGACCGCCCACCGGAGAGTCTTCGAGAGAGATGGTTCCTTCGTACAGCTCGGCGAGATCGCGAACGATTGCGAGTCCGAGGCCAGAGCCTGGGGCGGCTTCGTCGGCTCGCACTCCTCGCTGGAGGACTGCTTCTCGCATCGATGCTGGCAGGCCGCGTCCATCGTCATCCACAGTGAGAACGACTGCGTCGTTCTCCTGCACGGATTGAATCTTGACGGTCGATTTTGCCCACTTGCAGGCATTGTCGAGAAGATTGCCCAGCATCTCTTCCAGATCTTCACGGCGGCCGCGCACGAAGTGTTCGGGAGAGACGTCCACTTCGATGGTGAGACCGCGGCTCGAGTAGATTCGCTGCAGCGTACGAATAAGCCCTTCCACCGCAGGCAGCACAGGACAGCGCGCGCCAGGGAGATCGCCGGAGGTGGCGGCGCGGGCGTGTGCCAGATGATATTCAACCTGGCGGCGCATGCGCTCCACTTGCAGGCTGATCCTTGCTGCCGTTTCGGGCTGACCGCCAGACTCAACTCCCTCGGCTTCGTGCGTGAGCACCGCCAGTGGAGTTTTCAGTCCGTGCGCGAGATCGCCGGCTTTCGCCAGCGCGCGGCGGACGATGCGCTCGCGGTGCTCGAGCAACGAATTGAGGTCGTTCACCAGCGGCTGCACTTCGATGGGATAGATTCCTTCGATGCGGCGCGCGGAGCCGTCGCGCACTCCCAACAATTGTTTGCGCAATTGACTGAAAGATGAGAGTCCCGCGTGAACGAGCAACGCTCCCGCTAGCATGCAGAGTGAGGCAAAGATCAGCGTCGTGACTGGATCAACCGGAAGGATTACAGCGCGGCGAAAGCCGTGCACTTGATGGTGGACGCTGAGGAAGATTAGGTGTCCGACCGGAATGAGCCCGAGCGTCCAGAGAAAAGCTCCCAGGAGAATGCGCCAACGAAAAGAGTGCAACAGCCGGTTCATGAGTTGGCTTTCATGCGATAACTTTCATGCGGTAACCCAGACCCCGAACCGTCTCAATAGAAGAAGGTCCTAGTTTCCGCCGCAAGCGCGCGATGAATACTTCCACCGTGTTGGAATCGCGATCGAAGCTCTGCGCATAGATATGTTCTGTCAGCTCGCCCTGGGAGACGATGTGTTCGCGGTGGTGCATAAGATAAGAGAGGACGCGAAACTCGTGACTTGTCAGCTTCACCTCTGCGCCCGCGAGTGTCACGGTCCCGGCACGGGTGTCGAGTACGATCGGGCCGCAGCGAAGTTCGGGGTTGATCTGTCCGCTGGAGCGCCGGATGAGTCCGCGCAACCGCGCCAGCAGTTCTTCCATGCGGAAAGGCTTGGAAAGGTAATCATCTGCTCCGCTATCAATGCCGACAACTTTTTCGTGCCAGCTTCCGCGCGCCGTCAGCACCAAAATGGGCATTGCTCGTCCCGCTTCGCGCCAGCGGCGGAGCAACGTCAATCCATCCATTTTTGGGAGGCCTAGATCAAGGACAACGGCGTCGAAGCTTTCGTCATGTCCGAGAATGTCGGCGCGCTCTCCGTCCGCTGCGTGATCGACCGCGTAACCGGCGCGGCGCAACGCAGCGATAAGCTGCTTTGCCAGCGGCGCCTCATCCTCGACCACCAGTACGCGCACGTTTCCCTCCCTTAATAAGATGAGAACTATGCTGAACGCCAGCTGAACGGCACGTTCAGAGATCGTTCAGGCCGGGCCTCATACTCTGCACACATGATCAAACTGCAGCGCCGCAGGAAAATTTACTACGCTAGCGACAGTTTGCTTCACCCGTTTGTGTAAGCACAAAGAATCCAGGAAAAGGAGTTAATGATGAAGAAGCTGAACATGGTTTTCACAATGATGGCGGTTTTGGTTCTGACCTGTGCAGGGTTCTCTCAGGGATCGTCGGCTGCGCCGGTTGATCAGCAGCGTCAGACCAAAGCGGGACAAACCAGGCATCAGGAGATGATGACTCCTGACGCAATGGTGGAACATCTATCCACGGAACTGAACCTTACGGAAGAGCAGAAAGCGAAGATCAAACCGATGGCAGAGGATGTCTACAAGCAGATGCAGCAAGTGCATGAGGACAGTTCCCTGTCGGAGCCGGAACGCCGCGAGAAGATCCGGCAGATTCACGAGAACGCACTCGGCCAGGTCAAGACCATTCTCACCCCGGACCAACAGAAGAAGTTCGACGAGATGATGGCCAGCCACGCTCATCACGGCGATGCAGCTCATTCCCATGGTGGTCAGAGTGAGGGCTCGCATTCTCAGCTTCAGTAGTGGAACGTTCCCGTCGCGCAGCCTTGTGCCGAAAAACAGGTATCGGCGTTCGGCACTCGGCTTTCGACGGACAGTCTTCTAGGCGGCAGGCACTAGGATTGATAGCCCACGACGAAACCCTTGGAAAAAACAGGCAAGCCGAATCTCGGAGGAAATATATTCCAGAAGACGGAGGCCAGTCACAGTTTGTGACAACAATTCCCTGCTTGTTTCCCTGATCCGCTGTTGTCCTTTTCGGACGGCACCCGTAACCGCTTGAAAGCAGGCGAGTTGATGGCGATTCCCTACATTCCCTGTAAGTTGCCTGCCTCGGAGGAGAATTCGCGATTTCTGGGCACAAACGCGGGGTCTTCGCACTCAATTTTGGATTTCGCTGTTTAATTCGCTGTTAGTGAGATAGCGCGACCAAGCTACCCGCAGCGTGCAAAGCTAAAATTCCTAAGTAAGTACCGGCCAATTCCATCTCCGGCTACTCTTTACTCCGCACTCCGAGGTTTCCTGTCGACTGACGCTCACGTTCTTTGTCCTGCAACTTTCGTTTCTGTACGAAGACGTGGTAGGTGACGGCGTCCCAGGCGTTGTGGATTCCGATGAACAGCAGAAGCAACGATGCTGCAGCGACTAGAAAGAGCGCCTCGCGTGGGTTCCAGATTGCCTCGACGGCTGAGCCGGTGAGGGTTGCGTACGCTGCGACCGGAAGCAGGAGATGGAAGAGCCAGTCTTCGAATTCAGGCTGGTAGGCGGTTTGTCGACGAACGCGGCGGAGGGTAATGGCTGCATAAATCAACCCGGCGGCGCCGATGACTCCCCAGCTGATGGCGGCTCCGGCGATGCCGTGCCATGGAGCGTTGAGTATCGCGGACAGCAGCAGCACGATCCCAAAATGGATGATTGTCGGCGTGGCAAACGCTTCCCCGGCTTGCTCGGCACCGTGTACGAGTGGCAGGTCAGCGATAAGGGCGATAACGACGAATTGCAATCCGATGAGCGCGCCCGCCGACGAGCCAACAATAACGTAGAAGTTCTCCCAGCCGGAGAGTACTGTGCTGTCCATTCGAATCGGATAACGATATCGCATGGGACGTCATGTGTGTTCGGTCGAAGCCCGCCGATTAGAACTCCGGGCTTCAGCTCAGAGAAGACCCATACGCCATCAAAGCAAAGTCTCAAAGCCTCACCTATGTCAAAACGCATGAGGGCTCAGCTGTCATAAATACTCTTTTCAAGCTTGTATAATCAACAGTTTTGGGGAGTTATACGTCATGGGCATAGCGCAGACG
>CAYZHX010000135.1:0-10975 GCA_964476905.1 uncultured Terriglobales bacterium | reverse complement strand
CCAACCGCGGAGAGGAAGCTCGCGAGAACGCCGAAGCTGATGGCGAGGAAGGCGATGATGCGTTCATTTGTGACATCGCTCTCGATTTGTGCATCCATGGTCTGCAGCGATATCAGAACGAGCTTGGAATCCAGACTCTGCATGGCGCTACGAACAGTGTTCATCGCCTGATCCGGCGGCTGCCATGTACGAATGTAGAACTGCATGAATCCAAGTTCGCGCCTCACATCGGGCTGCCAATAAGGGGCAAACACGGTGGGTTGGATTTCGGCGCGCAGACTTCCATGCTTAGAGTCCTTAACAACGCCGATGATCTGATATTCAGGTTTGTCTTCTGGAGCACCGCCGCGAGCGAAGTTGCGGCCAATCGCGCGCTGCGCGTCGCCGAAATACCGCTTAGCAAAGCTCTCATTCACAACCGCAACTTTTGCGCCAGTGCCGTCCTGATCTGCGATGTCGCGGCCTGCAACGACGGGAATTTTGAGAGTGTCAAAGTACTTCGAGCTGATTTGCTCCCACTCCACATTCATCTTCTCGTTTTCGCCCGGAGTGTAACCAGGGATTCCGATACTGCTGCGCTCGTCATTATTGGCTAGTTCCGGATCGCTGGTGGCGGCGGCGGAGCCCACGCCGGGAAGGGCTGAGAGCCTTTCAACAATGGTTTTGTAAAGCTGTGAATTCAGGGCAGGCTGGTAGCCTGCCATCCCCGGCGCAACTCCGAAAGTAACGAGGTGATCGGTAGCAAAGCCTACGTCAACGTTCTTCAGGTTATGCAGTGTGCGTACAAACAAGCCTGCTCCGAAGAGCAGCAGCAGGCTCAGTCCCATCTGCAAGGCGACAAAGCCTCGGCGCAGGCGAAGTTGTCCGCCGCTCGAAGTTGTCAGCTGTTCTTTCAGTGTCTGGACCAGATTAGGACGCCAGAACTGCAGCGCAGGAGCCAGACTGAAGAGCAGTCCGACGGCAATCGACACTCCGAAGTTGAAGAGCAAAATCCGCGAGTCAAGTCCGGACGAGAATGGAATTTGGCCGACTGAGTCAGTAAAGAGCTTGTTCAGCAACAACTGAGCGATCACCGGCGCGAGTACGACACCGAGAATTCCTCCCGAAAGTCCAAGCACAACTCCTTCGATCAATAACTGCTGCAATACGCGCGAACGCGAGGCTCCGAGAGCATAGCGCACGGACATTTCGCGACTTCGGCCGACGGCACGTACCAGGAGCAGCCCTGCGATGTTGGCACATGCAATCAGCACTACCAGGCCCACCATTGCCATGACGATGAGAAGCGGTGTTTCGAGTTGGTCTCGAACCGGAGAGAAGCCGGTGGCCGAAGGAATTAGGTCAAGGTGCGATTTCTCGAGAAATCCCTGACGGAACTTCGGCGTGGCGTTCGGCATCTCCTTGAGTTCGTCTTCGCGGATCGAATGCCACAGCGGAGCGAGTCCGACCTGCGCCTGCTGTGGCGTCATTCCCGGTTTGAGACGACCGAAGACGTTGAGCCAGCGGGAGCGCCGATTATCCAAGTCATTCCACCCCGGCGTGATCTGCGGCTTCATCATCATGGGCGCAAAGACATCAGGCGCCTGGCCAACCACCACGCTTCTGAAATTCGGCGGAGCTATGCCAACGACTGTGAACGGGTGACCGTTAATCAGAATGCTGTCGTTCACTATGCGCGGATCGGAGCCGAAGCGTCGCTCCCAGTACCCAAAGCTGAGGACGATAACCGGATTGCGCTCCTGCACCTCGTCATCCGACTGCACAAAGAGTCGACCTATCGCAGGCTTTACACCGAGAACATCAAAATAATTTCCCGAGACGAGTTCGCCATTCACCAGTTCGGGTTGGTTGTGCCACTGCACTCCGACCTGAACCTGGTCGGTGGCGAGCACTCCGTTGAACACGGTGTTCTTGTCGCGAATGTCGCGATAAAGGGGATAGGAGAAGTAGTCTTTGTCGGTTCCTCCATAGGCGCTCACGCGCCCACGATCGCTGCCGGTGGCGTTCAGCCTCACCAATTGCTCTGGGTGCCGCACAGGCAAGCTGCGCAGGATCACTTGATCGAGCAGGCTATAAATGGCAGTGTTGGCGCCGATGCCAAGCGCCAGCGTTGCGACTGCCGTAAGCGTGAAGGCAGGCGACTTGGTCAGTTGCCGTAGCGCGAATCGAACGTCCTGGACAAAGCTATCCATGAGACTCCTTGGAGGATAAGGACAAATATCCAAGAAACTTAATGCACTTCCTCGTCCACAGGTATCCTTGCTAAGTTATTGATTCAGTGAGGTTGGAGAGAAAGAGCCCTGACCGGAATTAATAAGGGTCGTTCGATTCTGGACAGCTTCTTCAGCTTCAGAATCAACCTCAATTCGCGACTGCCTGCACCACTGTTTCGATCCCGCTGATGTTCTGAAGAAGGTCGTCGGGAATCGAGTGGCGCTTGGCAAGGTATGCCGGCGAGGTGTAAGACAACCAGGTCTGATTACCAGGATCCTCACCCACCAGGATCTTGAGAGGAAGATCGAGCGCCGCCGAAGGCGCGCCGAGCATCACGGGCGTTCCCAATTTGGGATTACCGAAAATTACGAGCTTTGTTGGCGGCATGCGAAATCCGGCCGCGGCAGCTTCTCCGCCAAAATCGACGGTTGCAAAGATCTTGAATCCCCTGCTTGCCAGAGTCCGCTCGAGCTTTTGCATCGTCTCAGCGAACGGATGCTGACTGCGAACGCTCACTACGCCGTTACCTTCCTTGCCTGCAGCGAGGGACATATAAGTTACTCCTTACGCGTGAGCGCGCTTGAATTCGTCAAAGCCGGCCAAATATCGATCGATGTCGCTGGGCAGCAGGTAGTAGGGCGTCGAGAGGCGCAGCTTTGACGGCTCTCCGCCGCGAATGCGAATCTTCTTCTGTTGCCATAGCCAGTTTTCGAGATCCGAACGCTTCAGCGGCGGAACATTCACGGTCACAATGCCGCAGCGCATGGCCGGATCAGCCGACGTCCATGATTCCGCTCCGCGCCTGGTCATATCCGCGAGCATGCGGTCGGCGAGCTGGCGGTGGCGGCGCTCGATGCGATCCATGCCGATATTGTTTGCCAATTCGATCGCTGCCCGCAGTCCTGCGAGTGTTGGCAAGTTTGATGACCCGATGCGCTGATATCGCTCCGCCTTGATCTCCGGCCGCTCCCAACCTTCCGTCGCAATCGTGTTCCAAACGCGCTCTTGTACCTCCGGACGAATGTAGAAGAAGCCGGTCCCTTTCGGCGCCTGCAGCCATTTATGCGGCGATGAGGTGTACATATCGCAGCCGATGTCATGGATATTGAGCGGCATCATGCCGACGACGTGGGCGCCGTCAAACGCGCTCAGAATGTTTTTGCTGCGGGCGAGAGCAGCGATTTCCTTGACGGGCTGTACGACGCCGGTCACGGTGCTCATGTGGCTGGTAAAGATAATGCGTGTGCGCGGCGTGATCGCATCGTTGATGCGATTGAGAATGTCATTAGGCGACTTTGGCGGAACGGGAATCTGATACTTCTTGATCACGATTCCGTACCGCTTTGCCCGCAATTGCCACGGCTGTTCGCCCCCCGGATGCTCCTGATCGCTCATAAGAACTTCGTCGCCGGCCTGCATCTCGAGACCGTTAGCAATGTAGTTATTGGCCTCAGTAGCATTTCGAACGAGGGCAATCTCATCGCGCGTAGCTCCGACGAAAGCGGCGAGCGGATCGCGATATTCGTTCCACGAGGCATAGCCCCAGATGGGATAGTCCTCAGGATCGTTCTGGGCCATCTGTTCGCTCTTGTCGTATGCCTCGAAGATGGCGCGCAGAACTGGACGCGGCGACGAGCCGACGGTCCCGTTGTTTAGATAGACTTCATCGGTCGGAATCAGGAACTGCTTGCGCAATTCGCGCCAGTAGGCTTCTTCGTCGCGGTCGTAAAGCTCGCGCGCAGGTAGCGGTGGATCGTTCTCGGCCTGAGCGGCTGCACGCGCCTGGGCGAGGCTGAAAGGAAGTCCGGAAGCTGCGGCAATTGCGGCGGAAGAAAGAAGAAAGCGGCGACGGTCGAGCACGGTGAGATCTCCCGAATTTGGGCACTATGCTGGACTGCCGCCGTCGATGTGTCAAGAACTGCTAGCTGCTCAGCCTTTCATTCGTCTTCGCTGGCAGCTTGTGACGACCTCAGTCGGATCGATGGCGTCGCGGTCTTTTTGCATTTCGACCACTTTGCCATCTTTGTCGATCAGGTAAGTCACGCGTCGCGCGGCTTTGTAGCTTGGATTGTAGACGCCGTACTCCTTGCTAATATCGCCGCCCATGTCGCTGAGCAGCGGGAAGGTTACGCCGATCTGTTGCGCCCATGCTTTGTTGGCAAATGGACTGTCCATGCTCACACCCAGAACCTGGGTGTCTGTGCCTTCCAGAGTCTTAAGCTGATCCTGGTAGGCCTTCATTTCCTTCTCTCAACCGCCGGTGAACGCGAAGACATAGAAGGCGAGCACGACATTCTTCTTGCCGTGGAAATCGGAGAGTTTTACTTCCTTCCCACTCTGATCGCGCAGCGTGAAGTCCGGCGCCGTGTCCCCGACCTTGATCTTTGGGTCGGGCGTCGGAGCCTGGTCCGCTGCCAGCGCGGACAGGCCGCCGAGCAACAGCGCTGCCGTCAGTAGTGAGCCTATGGCCCGGGTTTTCATATGAGGAGCTCCACAATAAAGCAAGTCAGGGTACTCGCCGGTGAGCCAAAGCGTCAACCCTTCGTGCCTTGCGTCCCACGACGAAAACCCAGTAGAGTGCACTTTCAGTATCACCATGGCGCAAACCAGGGACGCGGGCAAGGCGAAAATAGGGGCCGGATCGCAACAGCAGGGACGAGTTTCCCAACGCGTTCCGGCAAATGGCGCTCGAGGAGGCGATAAGTACGAGCGCATCTTGGCTGCAGCAATCGAAGTGATTGCCGAGAAGGGATTTCATTACAGCCGCGTTTCCGACATTGCCGAGCGTGCCAACGTTGCCGACGGAACTGTCTATCTTTACTTCAAATCCAAAGAGCAGATTCTTATGGCCGCGCTCGACGGCGCCTTCCAGGCTTTTTATCGCCGGGCGCAAGACGAACTCAAACAGGCGTCGAGTCCCAAAATGAAATTGCGGATTCTTGCGCGGCTGCATCTGCGCGAACTCAGCCGGAACCGCAGTCTGGCAGTGGTACTGCAGACCGAACTTCGCCAAAGCGCCAAGTTTCTCGCCGAATTTTCCCAACGCGAGCTGAAGGGATACTTCGACCTGATCCGCGAGATCATCCGCGAAGGACAAGCCGCAGGCGAAATTCGGCGCGATGTTTCCGACAAAATCGCTGCCGCCTGTCTCTTCGGAGCGCTCGACGAACTCGCGACTGCCTGGGTACTCAGCACCCGCGAACACGATCTCGCAGCCGCCGCGGATCCAGTCATCAATCTGCTGCTAAGCGGAATGGAGGCCCGTTCCTGACTCGCCTGCGCACGCTCAACGACATCTTCTTTACTGCTGTCGATCGCGACCTGCCGCGCGTGATGCGCTATGAACATGCAGGCTCATGGCACGACGTCACCTCGCGGGAACTGTACACGCGTGTTTATCAAACGGCACGCCAACTCCAGCAGTGGGGAATCGGAAAAGGTGATCGCGTTGCCCTAATTGCAGAGAATCGCTTTGAGTGGGCAATCGCTGATTGGGCTTGTCTCCTGCTCGGCATTGTAGACGTTCCCATCTATCCAACGCTCACCGCCGAACAAACCGAGTTCATGTTGCAGAATTCCGGTGCGCGGGCCATCTTCGTTTCCACGCAAAAGCAAGTGGAAAAAATTCTTAGTATTCGTGGGCGAACGCAGATCGAGCAGCTCGCAGTGATGGATGAAATCGAAGCTGCTGGCGTAGTTCGTATGAGCGCCATCATGCGTTCCGATTCGCTGGCGAGTCGCGATCCGCAATTTGATGCCGCGGCGCGAGCCATCGCAGCTGACGATCTGGCGACCATCATCTACACCTCTGGAACGACTGGCGTTTCCAAAGGGGTAATGCTCACGCATGGCAACATCGCTTCGAATTTGGAGCAGACCGGACAAAGCCTCGGTTGGCAGCCTGGGCAGGTGTCCTTGTCATTCCTCCCGCTCTCGCATGTGACTGCGCGCCATGTGGACTATCTTTGTTTTTTGCGCGGAGTCACGCTTGCATATTGCCCAAGCTTCGACGATCTATCTGCCAAGATTCAGCAGACGCGTCCTCATTTGTTTGTCAGTGTTCCCCGCGTGTATGAAAAGGTTCGGCAGGAGGTGGATCGTCGTGCGAGTTCCGGACTGAGACACAAGATCTATACCTGGGCTTTACGCGTCGGACAACAGCATCGTTCCGAGATAGAGCACGGCGAGAAACCTTCGGATTGGCGCTGGATGCTTGCAGATAAGCTCGTCTACTCGAAAATCTACAGGTGGTTCGGCGGGCGCACGCAGATGTTCGTTTCGGGTGGCGCGCCGCTCGGCCTCGATCTCGCCCGGTGGTATGCCGACGTCGGCATCCGGATACTCGAGGGGTATGGCCTCACGGAGACTTCGCCGGTCATTGCCGTGAATACTCCGGAGCACAACAAGCTCGGGACAGTCGGCATGCCGCTGGCAAACGTGGACTGCCGAATCGCTTCTGATGGGGAGTTATTGGTGCGCGGCCCGTCTATCTTTAAGAGTTACTGGCACAACCCAGAAGAGACGGACAGAGTCTTTGAAGGCGACTGGTTTAAGACAGGCGATATCGGCAACATCGATGCAGACGGGTTCCTCAGCATCACCGACCGGAAGAAAGATCTCATCAAGACCAGCGGCGGTAAATTCATCGCGCCGCAGCCCATCGAGGCCAAGTTAAAGCTCTCGCCCCTTGTTGCGCATCCCATCGTTATCGGAAATAAGCGAAAATTCGCTAGCGTCATCATCTCTCCAAATTTTCCCGCTTTGGAACAATGGGCGCGGGAGCGCGGAATCTCTTTTCAATCTCGGGAAGAATTGGTAAACGATCCAAAAGTCGTCGCAGAGTTCCATCAGATCCTGGATGACGTCAATCGAGACCTCGCGCACTTTGAGACGATAAAGAAGATATTGCTCGTGCCGGACGACTTTACCGTATCAGCGGGCGAGGTGACGCCGACGTTGAAGTTGCGTCGCAGAACGATCGAAGAGAAATACAAAGAGCAAATTGATTCGCTGTATTCCGCTTTGACACCGGTGCAAGCGTAACGGGATCACGTTGGGCGAAACTACACGCAATCCTATCGAGCATGGTGTCCGGAGCCGCCAATGTGCGGCTGCCCCATAGCCTAGTGGCGACAGTTCTGATGAAAGTCCATCTTATTGACGGCACCTACGAACTTTTTCGGTACTTTTTCGCGCTGCCGAGCGCGGTCGATGCTACTGGACAAGAGATCGCTGCCGTGCGCGGTGTTGCTGCTTCAGTGCTCTCGATGATTGAAGCGGGTGCAACTCACATCGGGGTTGCAACCGACCATGTAATCGAATCCTTTCGCAACGACTTGTACGCCGGATACAAGACCAGCGAAGGCGTGCCGCCGGAGCTGTTGTCGCAATTTCCCATTCTGGAAGACGTGCTCCATTCCATGGGAGTCGTGGTCTGGCCGATGGTCGAGTTCGAAGCCGACGACGCTCTTGCTTCCGCCGCTGCGAAAGCTGCGCTCGACGAACGAGTCGAGCAGGTCGTCATCTGCACTCCGGATAAAGACCTCGCGCAGTGCGTTGTAGGCAAGCGTGTTGTCCAGCTCGACCGGCGCCGCGAAATCCTGCGCGATGAAGACGGCATAGTCGAGAAATTCGGAGTCAAACCGAAATCAATTCCTGACTTTCTCGCCGTAGTCGGCGACAGCGCCGACGGTTATCCCGGTCTTCCAGGCTGGGGAACGAAGGCTGCAGCACTCGCTCTTTCCCAATACGAGAATCTGGAAACGATCCCAAAGGACTGGCAGAACTGGCATTCCGGCATCCGCCGGGCCCGCGCGCTCGCCGAATCCTTGTTTTCAGCCTGGGAAGATGCGCTGCTGTTCCGCAGGCTGGCGACATTGCGCTTGGACGTGCCTGTTTTCAGTAACTTGGATGAGCTGCGCTGGGTAGGTCCTCGCGCCGACTTCCACGCCTCGTGTAAGCGATTACATTTTCCCGAATTGGTCGAACGAGCACAAGCTGCCCAGCGCCAAATCGAAAAAAGTTCTTGACAGTTTCTGTGCCAGCGATGAAAATCCCTTCCCGTCCCCCCGAACCAAACTGATAACCATCAGTTCTGAGCCTGAGGAGTACCCCTATGGAATGGCTCGGCCCCGAAATCGCCGAAAGATACGAAAGCTCACACTGGCCGGTGCTGCTTTCCGTCTGTCCGGACATCGATCGAATGCAGAACCGGGAACATACACTCCACGCAGCCGGATATGCAGTTGCTTCCGCCAGCACGCTGTTTGCGGCGGAGCAAATGTGTCAACTCTGCAGTTTCGATATGGTACTGTTCGATCGAGAATGTGCTCCGGACGACGAGGCTGCCGACCTGTTGCAACGCTACCCCAGTATCCTCGTTGAACATGGAACGACTGAACTGGAGCTTCTTTCAAGGTTGAGACAGGCGCTGCAAACAGAGCGCGCGACTGCTGCCGTTCATTGAACCGATCGTCAATGCTCACTTGAACGCAGAAGACGAGAAGTCCAAAAAGGCGCGGCGCCAACGAACCTTGGGACCGCGCCTTTTTGTGTCAGCCTAGAAGAAGTCGGTCATGTCCGCCGCAGGAGCCGAGGCGCCGGGATAAGTTGTAATCCCGAGCGCGTCGAGCATCGTCCGCAGCAGATTCTCGTGTTTGTATAGCGTCGACGAAACTGTGCCCGGTTTCACTTTGGGACCGATCACTGCCGTGTACACCTGTTCTGGACAAGCGCCCACTGCTCCATCGCATTCGTCAAACGTGACGAACAACAATCCATCTCCGCCCGACTGGAATGCCGGCGAGTTCAGCACCGGAGATACATTGTTGGCCAGGAAAGTGTCGGCCTGTCCCACGCTGCCGTCGTGGGCATCGTTGTCCACGTCGGGAATGATCAACGAGTAGTTGGGAAGTTGGTTTGACGCAACATCAGTCGCGAACTGCGTGAAAGGTACGATCTTCTGCTGAGCCGCCGGAGTCTTGATGACATAGTCGTACCACTTCGCCGGATTATGCCGATCGACATATGCGCCGGAGTCTCCGCCCATGTATCCAACGCTGGGCAGCGATTGGGCGTAGAGCTTCCAGGTCAAGCCAGCGCGATCAAGCTCACGAAAAATGTTGTCATCCGTAATAGGCGATGAACACGCATCGCCTTGGCAGCCAAAGTCGTTTGTGCCTGCTGGAAGTGTGCAATTCTGCGCGTTGTGACAACTGCCGGACGAGAGCCAAAGGTAGTCCATCAAAGATCCAGGTGTGTCTGCGTGGTAATTCGTGGTGTAGCCGTATGTGTTTCCGTGCGCAACCAACCAGGGCATTCCGTTCGGGTAGACCTCGGTGAACATGTGGTTCTCCTCGATTACCAGCACAACGTGCGACGAATGAGGAACACCACTGGGCATCGGTGTGGGAGTTGGTGTCGGCGTAGGAGTCGGACTCGGAGTTGGAGTAGGACTAGGGGTCGGATTACCCACCGGAGGCTGACTTGTGAGTGAACTGCTACTCGTTGCGGTTTGAGGGTTGCTGGTGCCGCAGCCCGAGATCAAGGCGGCTCCAACAGAGCAGGCCAGTATAAGTGCCGTACGTAGAACAGTTTTGCGGCTAAATCGCATTTAACCTCCACGGGGGACTTCGTGGAGGCTACGGAAGCATCTACTCTGGATGGATCAGGTAAGGGTCTTATTCTTAATGCGAAAGAATACCGAAAAAAGTATTAGGGACTGAGAAGGTAGTGGCTCACTATGGACAGACGTCAAAGCCCCGCCGAAACGGGGCTCTGGGCATCGTTCCTGTTATTCGGCAAAGCTGCCAACGAATGCGCTACGCTTCCCGTGGCGGTCCCAATCCACGCCAAGCCCAGGTCCTTGATACTCGTCGGTCATTGCAACTGCGGCCATCGAGTGATTCAGCTTGGTTAGCGGAGGATAGTAGGTGACCTCAGCGCCGCAGGAGTGATCGTTCTCGGTGAGCGCACGCGTCTGGATTGCGGCGAGTTGTCCAGCACGAAGCACTGCTTGGCCATGATGGGCGGCATCGTGCAGAACGCTCATTTCGATCGTGGTGGGGATCACCTTCACTACGTCGGAAACCAGCTTACCGCCCATGTGCTCAGCAAACGAAACCAACGCCTCGCGCTGCGCGGGAGTGGCCTGCTCATCGACCAGCATCACCGACTTGGCCGGATATGGGCTGGCATAGGGATCGCCGATCGTCGCGCTGGCCTTTACAGCGGCAATTACCGTGAGCCCATCAAGACTCTGCCCGTTCCATGTCCCATGGTTCACGTGCCAGGCCAGCAGCGCCTGATCGCCCGTCAGGTTGACCTCGCTGTTGGCGAAGCACTGCGCCACGTAAACGTCAGCACTGCGGCTTTCCAGATAGTCGCCGCTGATCTTCTGCTGCGGCTGGCTGGCAAACGAAACAGCAGTCAGGAGCAGAGCGGAAAAGAGAGAAGTAAATAGACTGCGCATAGAAACTCCCTGAGGATTTCGATGCCGCCGGCGTGAAATCCTCTTCCTCATTTTATCGCCGGTAGGCGTACAAATCAGCCACATTTCCCGGTATGACACTCTCGATGCGACCGGCAATTGCCGGGCTCGGCGAGTTTGCCATCCGGCCCAATGCAGGTCTGCGTGTGTACACACCAGAAATTGCCGTCGTTACATGGCGGCACCGTGGGATCCGGCTCAACGTTGAGGTAGATCCTCTTCCAGCGCAGCGAAGGACACAGGTCCGGATGGTTCGTATTGAAACGTTCCCGT
>CAYZHX010000134.1:8229-11028 GCA_964476905.1 uncultured Terriglobales bacterium | reverse complement strand
TCTTCGGCGGACGCAGCGGAGAGCACGAGGTCTCATTACTTTCGGCAGCTTCGGTTTTGAATGCTATCGACAAAGTCAAGTATGAAGTGGTTCCCATCGGCATCAGCAAGGAAGGCCGCTGGCTCGCGAGCGGCGAATCGGAAAAACTGCTGAAAGGCGAGCAGCGTACAGAGAATCCTCGGCACCTTCGCGCGGGAGATCCCGAAGCAACGCCCGGGGCAGCGGTGCTCGCACGCGGTGATTCAGTCCTCGTCCCGCCGGAGCCTACCGGCGAGCGACACTCGCTGATTCCCTTCGAAAGCAATCCCGCTCCGCGGCATACAACGCATCAGGCAATTGATGTCGACGTCATCTTCCCGGTTCTGCACGGCACCTTTGGCGAAGATGGGACCATTCAGGGCTTGCTCGAACTCGCCGGCATTCCATACGTCGGAGCCGGCGTGCTTGGTTCTGCTGCAGGCATGGACAAAGACGTGATGAAGCGTCTGTTCGCGGCGTCAGCTCTTCCCATCGTGAAACACGTGACAGTGCTCCGCAGCGACTGGCAGCGCGAGCCGAAGAAGGTGAAGAAGCAGATCGAAGCAAAGCTCAAATATCCGGTGTTCGTGAAGCCGGCGAATCTGGGCTCGTCAGTTGGAATCTCTAAGGCACACGAAACCAAAGAGCTCGGGCCGGCGATGGATATCGCGGCCAGCTACGATCGCAAAATTGTGATCGAGCAGGGCGTCGGCGGAAAAAAGAAAAAGGCACGGGAGATCGAGTGTTCTGTTTTGGGAAACGACGATCCACAGGCCAGCATTCCCGGCGAGATCGTTCCCGTAAAAGAGTTCTACGACTACGCGGCTAAGTATCTCGACGAAGGCTCGGAGTTGGTGATTCCGGCAAAGCTGTCAAAGTCGCTGACCAAAGAAGTTCAGCAGATGGCGATTGCGGCATTCAAAGCTGTCGATTGTTCCGGCCTAGCGCGTGTTGATTTTCTTCTCGATCCCACAACCCACAAGCTTTACCTGAACGAAATCAATACGATGCCTGGATTTACGTCCATCAGCATGTATCCCAAGCTGTGGGCTGCATCCGGACTGGAATATCCAAAGCTCATCGACAGGCTGATCGGGCTCGCGCTGGAGCGCGCTGAAGACAAGTCAAAGAACAACTATAGCCGGTGAAATCATTTTCATCAGACAAATACCTGATTACTTTCGGCATGACTCTTTCGTCCCTCTTCTTCTCTCCGGATGGTTCGCTCCTGCAAGATGAAGAGTATGCCTCGCAAACTCCTCCAGCAGCTTTTTCCGGGAATCTGCCGACACGAATTTGGATGGCCTCGCAAGAGCCCTGAAGGCGACTATTACCAGGTGTGCCTCATCTGCGGCGACGAGTATCAGTACGATTGGCCCACCATGCAGCGGCTGGGGAAGCGAGTGAGGAACGGCAACGCGCCTGTTCCGGACGAGCACATTGTCAAAAAGGCGACCTGGTCGCCGCGCGCGCGCCGTTTGCGCATGGAATTGCCGGTGAAGTTCCGCAGCCAAAGCGCAAACGAGTTGGTCTCAGGCATCATCGACAACCTGAGCCAATCGGGTCTCTTCATCCATTCCGACAACGCTCCGGCCAAAGGCGAGTTGCTGGAGATGTTCTTCGAGATGCCGATCGAAATCTCCGGCCAGCAGAACGCTGAAGTCCTTTGTGCAGGTCAGGTCGTCCGCGTCGCCGGCACCACGAACGAAGACGGATCACGGGGATTCGCGGTCAAAGTAATCGACTATCGATTTCTCAACAGCGAAGCACGCAAGCGTCGGCGGGAGAACAACACGCAGCGGAACTTCGCATAGGCGGCGAATGCGGCAGCCTACTTCTGCGGACTGCTGTTCCACGATTCCAGCGCGAGCTTCCAGTCACCCTGCGGCTCCCGACGCAGGATCAGCGTGATCTTGCCCTTGTTTTTGAAGGGCTCAGGCTTGTCCGGCAACGAAACCGTCTGGGTGTTAATTCCCCATTCGTAAGCCGTATCGCTGAATAATTGAATCTTCTGCCAATCCACATCGCACTGCGTGACCTTGGCTCCTCTTGACTGTTCTTCAAGGCCAGCCAGCCATTTGGATATAGCTGCCTTACCCACCATTGGGTCCATGCCTGGAAGCAGATCGACCCCGTCTTCTGCCCACATCTCTGCGGCCGCTTTATTGTCCATCTTCCGGCAATTCTCAACAAAGCGCCGGTTGAAGTCGTCGACTGCCTTCCGTGCCCCGGCATTCGGGCTGGGCGCGTCGTTCTGGGCATCAGCGTGTTTGATGGTCAGGAAGATGCTGGTAACCAGCAGAAATGCAAGGACAAATAAGGGCAAGGTCTTGCGCATCGGCTAGAAATGTATCATTCGCCTCGGTTTTCGTGCATTCCGGCCATCCCAGTCCAAGACAAAATCCCGAGTAGCCAGCCTTCCCTGAGCGCGATTCCTGCTTCTAATCACTTGTTCACTCCTGGATAACTGGAGTTCTGTCCCATGGTGGCTCTCGCTCGGCGCTCGAACTATGTCAGCATTTCGGCAGCTCTAGTGATTGCATTCGTGTGGGCGCAGGCCGCTGAAGCACAATCCTCGCCAGGGCAACCGGATTTGGCCACGCTGGTTCGCCGCATCTCGGCAGCGCAAGCGCAGAACCATACTCGAACACTTCCCTACACTGTCACGCGCGATTACAAGGTTTTCGGCAACAACACCGAACATGCACGCACCGAAGTGGTGGCCAAAATTAACTTCCTGCCCCCAAACATGAAAACCTACGACATCGACCAAAGCACCGG
>CAYZHX010000134.1:6595-8129 GCA_964476905.1 uncultured Terriglobales bacterium | reverse complement strand
GTGGCGAGCAACACGCACCCGGTTACGCAGCGCCACAGACATTCATCGGCGATAATCGCAGCGAGCGTCAGGTAACAGAATCGCCGCTGGATGCGCCAAAGCCGCAGCTTAGCTTCTTCTGAAGATTCTCTTACTTCGGTCGCACCACAACAATCCTGGGATTGAAGCTGACGCTGATCGAGTTCGCGTCAGCAGGCCCACCGCTCGCGGTTAGGTCAATACGATGAACTGCCGGCGACGACCCGCCAACTCCTACATACAAAGAGTGCGCGTCCTGAGTGAGCCCACCTGAAAACAGCGGCCCACTGGCAGACAGCGTGATCGCTCCCGTTGATCCGTCTGCAAGGTGATAAAACGGAACTCCTGTTGCAGCGCTCCCGCCGCTGAAGCCGGTAAGGAAAGCATTTGAGTCGTCTGATGCGATGGCAATCTGGGTCGGAGTCCCCACGAATGCCGGGAATGTACCCGTTCTGGGTGTGTTGCTCGAGGTCACAGGGCACCCAACGTTAGGTGAAGGGGCAATCGTGTACGACAAATCCAGCCACCCGCCCGAACCAGCGCCGATCATGTGAGTTCCGTCTGGCGTGACACCAAGAATGTTGGCAGCTCCCGCAGCTCCCGGAATGCTGGAATCGTTGCATACTGCGAGTCCCAGGACGGAACTTCCGCCGAAGAAAGAGACCGATGCCTGCGGTGTGAACACGACGCCATCGCCTTGGAATGAGAGCGTCTTTAATCCCGTGTTAGGCGAGTATTCGTAAACGGTGGTGCCGCTGGTGAAATATGCCTTGCTGCTGTCGCTGGCAAAATCCGCGGCCGTTACGTTCGCGATGTCGAACTCCTGGGAAGTATTCTGGCCTGCGTCAAATACGAAAACTTTCCCGGCAGATGTGTCAGACACAACGACTTTGCCGCTGTTCGAGACCTTTAGCACCTTTCCCGTTAGTCCGCTCGCTGTCGCCGTAACGGTATTTGTGCCGGGATCAAACACGAGTAAGCCAGCGTCACTGCCGATGTAAGCCGTGGCTCCGTCAGGGCTGAAAACCATCGAATTCGGGGAGCCGCCGAGAGTAACCGCAGTTCCGGCGGTATTCGTCCCGCTGTCAATGGGAATCAGCGATTTATTGGCTGATCCATCGGGATTGTCGCTGCCGGTCGCATAAATCGTTGTCGCCGTCGTTCCGGTCACTGTTCCTACAACTGGATTGCTGTAAACCGCAAGTCCAGCACCCGTGCCGTTGAAGTTTACGTTCGGTCCTGAAGCTGGATTGCACCCTGGTGGAATGCACGACACCACCAATGTACTCACGCCAGCACCTGGCGTCGAAACCGCACCTCCAGAAGCGATTGACGCGGCGCTCGGCACAAAGCTCGAATAAGTAAGCGGGTTTGTGCCGGTGAATGTTATTGGCTGTCCAAGAATGTCCGTAACGTCTGCGGCAAGCGTTTGCGCAGTTCCCGAAGCAACGTTGAAGGTTGTGTCGCTTGCGCCGGAGACGTGTAAGGAAATCGTCTTTGGAGGACACGCGACAAA
>CAYZHX010000134.1:0-6495 GCA_964476905.1 uncultured Terriglobales bacterium | reverse complement strand
CGCTGACCCGGTCGAGGTAGAGTTAGTCGACGTATAGGTGATTGTGGGAGGGGAAGTGATGGCGGTATTGCTGGAATTGAGCACCTGCACATTGGTGATTTGCGCCACCTCGCCATGTGTAAGCGACATGGTGGTTGGTGTCAGCGTGATCGAAGCCGGAGTGTTATCAGGAGGCGGTGATGATTTATGACCGCATGAAGCCAGTACCACGGCTGCCGCTATCAGCAGCAGGCGTGTGACCAGAGAAAAACGCATGTACCCTCCCCGCCGTCTCGCCCGCGAAGCCCGCCTGCAGGCCGCTAAAAAGGCAGCGGAACCAATTCATAAGGACTGAGTTGCTGGAGCCTCCAGTTTAGAGGCGCAGAGGCCAAAGCCGCAACCGCAGGTACTAGCTGTTGCTCGCGGACGGTACTGAACGCAAGCCTCACGGCAGCACCATGCTCTGCTCACCTCCATGCAACGGCGACTTTCGTCCCTTCCACACCAACTCCCCAGAGACTCCCTCCGGCAACGTAACCTCGGCGTGCACCCGTGCATCCGCGTGATCGTATTTCACGCGCACTGACCCTCGCAACGTTGGCATCGATGCTTCGACGTGCTGCAGCGAGCCAAGATGAGGCTCGATGATGATGCTCGCGAAACCTGGGGCCATCGGATGAATGCCAGCGACAATGGTCAGCAGATCGTAGTTGGGATGTGCGCTCCACGCATGCGAATCCGAGCGCGTCGGCTCGGGAGACTCGGCCCATGTCGTCAAACCGAGTGCGACCATCTGATGCCATGGCCCGAGCAGATGCAGATAATCGTCGGCCATTCCGGCGTGCTCCAATGCCCGAGCCAGATAGAACCGGAAATAATATGTCGCGGCCGTCATCTGTGGAACCGAACCAGTGGCTGTGAATGCCGCATCGCTGGTCGAGAGAATCTTCTGCATCACTTCTTTTTGCAGCTGGTGTGGAATCACATCCAGCCATATGCCGAGAATGTTTGCATGCTGACTGAAGTGATTCTGAGCAGGCGTGTCGGCCAAGAGCCCATATTGGGAACTCCAGCATTTACTTGAAACGCCTTGCGCGGCACGCTCCGCCGCACCGTGATAGATCTGCGCCAGATGCTGATCTCCATAAGTATTCTCAAGCTCCTGCGCGTAGCGAAGAGCTTCGATGAATTGCAAGGTAATGATCGATGAGCCACCGTCCTCGTCCTGCGGAGGCACGCCGCCGCGAAAATCCTTTCCCCAATCGACGAAGGGCCACCAGGGCAGTTTGTCGAGCAGACCATCCGAGCGCTGATGACGTAAGTACCAGTCCAGCACAGTTCGCGTGCCGGGAAGTTGGCCGCGGACGAAATCTGCATCATCGCGATACATCCAGAAGTCATGGACCATGCCAATCCACAGCATTGAGAACGTCGGAATCATCTGCACGAGCGATGACGGGTATCGGCTCTGTGTCAGCCCATCCGGAATGCGCGAGTTGTTGTATGCATCGATCGCCTGGCGCGCAAGCCGATCGTCTCCAGCAACCGTGTACGAGATCAGCGCCTGAATGCGCGTGTCGCCCACATACTGCAGGCGCTCCCAGTAAGGCGTGTCCATGTACGTGTCATGCGCATCGAGACGGGCAGTACGCCAGCCAATCTGCCAGATAGGAGTGAGTGACGGATCGTCGGAGTGAAAGTACGCCTTTTCCTCAAATGGGAATGCGGTAAACCACGTCTTCAGCGACCGCAAACGCAATGGCTGATCTGCGGTCTGCAAATCGAGTTGCAGATAGCGCCAGGTCCGCCAGACAAGCGGGATGAAAGTGCAGGACTTAGAGCCGTCGGGCAGAAAGTCGTCGACGACTCCCTCAATGTGCTTGCCTTCGATCTGATTGCGATTGCCTTTCTCACGCTTCTCATCGATCAAGGCCTCGGCATAGGTGAGCCGGACTGTCGAGCCCCGCCCTCCCGCTGCGGTAAGCTGCGGGTACGCGGTAGTGAGCTGACCCGCATCGAGCAGAATCGATGCTGAAGTGTTTGGCGGAATCGTGATTTCCCCTTCCGGGAAGCCAATCGATGCCGGAATGCCTGTCGCTCGGACGACTTTACCCGATGAGACCAGAGTTAAATCGAAGCGCGGCAGCGGATCGGGCACAAGCTGCCAACTATTCGGGGAGTCGCTGGAGAGCCGCGGGGCCGCGCGGCTCACGACTTTAGTCTTACTCCAGGCTGATTTCGGCCCATTCTCTTCTGTATTCCATGACCAATCGAATTCCGCGGCATCGAAACGCAGGTCCGGTTCGGCGGCATAGTAGCCGTGGACCTGAGGATGCACGGTGGTGATGGCCTTCTCCTGCTCGACTTCCCAGGTCGAATTCGTATCTGCAGCTCGCTCCGCTTCTCCATCGCTCTGAAGCAGGAATGCCGTACGATCGCTAATCTGCGCGACCGCAGCGTTCGTAGCAAAGTTCCAAACAGTAGCGCCAATTACATTTCTGCCTGGATGCAAATGCGATCCAATGTCGTAAGTCTCGTACCTCCAGTGCGCCAGGTCGCTGCGCGCCGGTCCCGAGCCAATATGCTGCCCGTCGACGAAGAAGATGAACTGATTGTCGGCGCTTACGTGTACCACAAAATGCGCAGGAGGCTGAGAAAGTTCCAGCACCTTACGGAAGTGCAGCACAGCTTCCGCGCGCTGCGCGATATCAGGAGCCGTAATCCATTGCGCCGTCCAGGATTTAGGGCTGGTGGATTGAGACAGTCCCGTAATGGGAAGAACGAGTATTACTGCGACAGCGGCCGCAACGAATGATCGTCTTTGCACGCAGAACAAAATACAGAAAATTTATGAAATCGCAAGGACGTACAGTGCGTGATTTCGAGATTTCAAATCGAATCACAGTGCCGGAGGAGCGACATGTGAAAGCCCAGGACGAAGTCCTGGGTTGGCGGACAGGTACATCCGAGTCCCAGAGGGACGGCACCGGCGTGCATATGCTCCTTCAATTATGCGTAGAAACGGTCGTCGTTAGAAAGCGCTGTCGCAGATCTTCTCCTCTCAATGGGTGCCGTCCCTCCGGGACTCGGATTCAAAATCACGCCAACCCAGGACTTCGTCCTGGGCTCTCACATTTCGTGCCTCCGGCACTGAGGAACGATCAACTGCTCCGTCGTACACAAAATTCCCACTGCCTCCTCTTTCTTTTGCTATTGCCTATTGTCTATTCCTCTCGCCTATTACCTCCCAGCCAACTCCACGCCTCCGGCATCCACCGGTCTCCTGCCCTGCGCTAGACTAAATATCCATGTCCGAGCCCACGAATTCGCTTGCGCGCGCGTCATCTTCTTACTTGCGCTCTGCCATGCATCAGCCGGTGGAGTGGAATGAATGGGGCGCTGATGCTTTTGATAAAGCGCAGCGCGAGAACAAGCCGGTGCTGCTCGACATCGGCGCCGTGTGGTGCCACTGGTGCCACGTGATGGACCGCGAGTCGTACGAGAATCCTGCGATCGCTAAACTGATCAACGACAACTTCGTCGCCGTGAAGGTCGATCGCGACGAGCGTCCCGATGTGGACAGTCGCTATCAGGCAGCCGTTCAGGCCATGAGCGGACAAGGTGGCTGGCCGCTCACCGCATTCCTCACGCCCGATGGTCGTCCATTCTTTGGCGGTACCTACTTTCCGCCAGAGGACCATTATCAGAGGCCGGGATTCAAGCGCATTCTTACAGCGCTAGCGGAAGCCTATCGCGAAAAACACGGCGAAGTGCTCGAGTCAGCCGAGCACGTGATGGCGGCCATTGATCAAGCTGAATCGTTCGCGGGGCGCGCAGGCGAACTTTCACCGACGCTCCTCGAGGGCATGATCAAGTCTGCAATCCAAGGCTTCGATTCGCAGCACGGAGGATTCGGCTCCGCACCGAAATTCCCGCATCCGTCGATTCTCGACCTGCTCATCGATCATTGTGGACACAGCGATGATCCGCAGGCACTGAAGGTCGTCACGACCACGCTCGATCACATGGCCAATGGAGGCGTTTACGACCAGCTCGGCGGCGGATTCCACCGGTATTCGGTCGATGAGCGCTGGGTAGTGCCGCACTTCGAGAAGATGTCGTACGACAATTCCGAACTGTTGAAAAATTACGTTCACGCCTATCAGCTCACCGGCAATGCGTTCTATGCCGATATCGCGCTGGATATCATTCGCTGGATGGACGGGTGGCTTAGCGAGCGCGATCGCGGCGGCTTCTTCGCCTCCCAGGACGCCGACATCGATCTTCATGATGACGGCGATTACTTCACCTGGTCAAAAGCTGAAGCGGCGGAAGTTCTCGATCCGCAGGAGCTCGAAGCGGTCTCGTTCTACTACGACATCGGGGAAGTTGGCGAGATGCATCATCGCCCGGAGAAGAACGTGCTGCACGTACGCGCAACTCCGGAGCAGATCGCCACGCGCATGAAGCTCAGCACCGAGGAAGTACGCCGGCTTATCTCCGTAGCGAAGCGCAAGATGCTCGACGTCCGCCTGAAGCGTCCTACCCCGTACATCGACAAGACGGTATACGTGAGCTGGAATGCGCTCTGCATCTCCGCCTATCTTGAAGCTGCAAAAGCGCTGCGGCTCCAAGAAGCCGAGCACTTCGCGCTTCGCTCCCTCGATCGTCTGCTCTCCGAAGGCTGGTCACCCGAGCACGGACTCAAGCACGTGATCGCATACTCCTATAATTCGGCGGATCATCGCGATGTCTCCGGTTTGCTCGATGATTATGCCTTCACCACAATCGCCTGCCTAGACGCTTACGAGACCACGACAGACCTCAGCTATTACCGCTTCGCTGAGCGCATTGCAGCAAAGATGATTGAGTGCTTCTTCGATGAAAGTGCAGGTGGGTTCTTCGACACTTCCCGCCAGGCTCTACAAAGCAGCCTGGGCGCGCTGAGCGCGCGCCGCAAACCGCTACAGGACTCACCTACGCCCGCGGGAAATCCGGCGGCGACAATCGCACTGCTTAGGCTGTACGAGTACTCCGGCGAGGCGAGGCACCGGGAAATCGCAGAATCGACGCTCAAAGCATTCGCCGGCATAGCTGGACACTTCGGTATCTTTGCTGCGACCTACGGAATTGCAGTGACGCTTTGTTCGCGTCCGCACACACAAGTAGTCGTAATCGGCAACGACGCGCGAGCGGACGAGCTGCAGGGGGCGGGAGTATCGGCATACAGCATTTCCAAATCGGTACTGCGCTTCGATCCCGATCACGTCGTGGTGGAAAATTTACCGCCTGCGCTTGCACAGACGCTTCCGAATCTTCCCGCAGTGAAGGAGAAGAAGAGCATAGCGGTTCTGTGCTCAGGCTTCGGTTGTCAGCCGCCGATGGAGAGCGTGGATGCATTGGAGGCATCGCTCGGCGGAGATGTACGGAAGCGTCGTGCGAGTTAACCGCTCTTCACTCTGTCATCCTGAGCCGCTTTTGGCGAAGGGTCTCGCGGAATGCTTCAGAGTGAATTGCGCTGTCTCGGCTCTTTAACCAAGTCCTGGTAAAGGAGCCAGGACAGTGCAATAAAGTCCGATATATCGCGGGAGGTTCGTCGCGCAAAGAGGCGCTCAGGATGACAGACCGATTAGAGCTTTTTCGTGGTTGGTCCGCGTAAATCCGCGGGCGAAGCATCCGCGAGACCACCCCATCAACCGCAAAGTCAGCGCTTGCTGGGGCCCCGTGGAAATCCGTCGTGTTTTGATTTTGGTGTTGAGTTTAGAAGCTTAGTAGCCCAGGAGCTTTCTTCATGCGCATTGCATTTCTCGGACTAGGAATCATGGGCAAGCCCATGGCACAAAACTTGGTCAAAGCCGGACACGAAGTAAAAGTCTGGAATCGCACGCCGGGCAAGAGCGTCGGCGGCGCGCACGGGGCAGCGACGCCCAAAGAAGCCGCTAAAGACGCTGAGATTGTCTGGCTCTGTGTCTCGGACACGAAGGCCGTTGAGCAGGTTCTTTTCGGGAAAGACGGCGTCATCGAATCGCTCAAGCCGGGAGCGATCGTCATCGATTCCAGCACGATCCTTCCCTCCGCCAGTCTGAAGTATGCCGAGCGCGTTCGCGCCAAAGGTGGAGATTTCGTCGATGCACCTGTCACCGGTTCCAAAACGGGAGCGGAGAGCGGACAGCTCATCTTCATCGTCGGCGCCCGCCAGGACACCTTCGACAAACTCCAGCCGCTTTTCGGCGCAATGGGCAAGAGCGCCGTTCGCGTCGGCGAAAACGGCAAAGGCTTGGCAGCCAAGCTCTCGATGAACCTGATGATCGCGCTAACGTTCGAGGGCTTCGCCGAAGCGCTAGTGCTGGCGAAGAAGCAGGGGGTAAATCTCGAGCCGCTGATGAGCCTCATCAACCAATCGATGGTCCGCTCTGGCGTTGTCGATTACAAAGCGCCATTCGTCCTCTCGCGCGACTTCACGGCAAATTTCCCCATGAAGCTCATGCACAAAGACATCAATCTCATGCTCGAAGC
>CAYZHX010000133.1:0-11052 GCA_964476905.1 uncultured Terriglobales bacterium | reverse complement strand
CGCCGGCGTTCATACGCCAGAGTCTACTGAGCGCCTGCAAGTCCTGTGAAGGTTCATATCCTCTTTATTGGGGCCCGATGGGCGCGATTGCGGCTGGTCCGAGCAGCTGCCTGCAATTCGAGTTGCAACAAAGGAGACAAACACCACCGCGCGACTGATTCGGGCGGCCGCCCACGTCAAACTGAACTAACGACTAGCCCGCTGGTGCGACGTCTGTGGAATGGCTTCCCAGCGGGAATCGAACATTGATGCTCTAGTCCCATTTCGGGGATAGCCAGAAGGAAACCAATTTTGGTGCATCCAACTGAAAGGCTTACGCATTCGGGAAGACGGTCCTCGAGTGATTCCGGCTGTGGAATGAAGAAGCTAATCTCCATTACTTCTAAACAGAATCGGGGGCGCCTTGTATCTTTAGCTCTCCCGATTCTTGTCTGTTTCGGCGTCACGGCGCTTGTTATTTTGATGTTTCTGCGCACCGTGGATCTGAAGCCCAAGGTGGGCGAGAACTTCTTCTTTTCAAAGAACGACCCTCAAGTTCGGTCCGACAACGCAATATCCAAGACCTTCCCTGAAACTACCGAAATCGACTTTAGCGTCACCGGCGATATTGCGTCACCGGCGTACGAAGACCGCATCCGCGATCTAGCGGACGCGCTCTCCAAAGTACCCGGAGTTACAGACGTCATATCAGTGGGCCACAAGCCGGGGCCGAAGGACCTGAAGGATGCGCTGAAGAGCCGCCTCTGGACGAACGTCCTCATCGCCAGAGACCGCAAATCCAACGACGTTATTGCCACGGTTAAAGACAACGTGGGAGCAAAGACGATCGACGCAATGCAGGAGGTAAAGAGGAAATTCGACCGGCCCGGCTTCCGCGTTGTGATTTCGGGATTGCCCTACGTGACCGAATTGATTTCGCGGACCCTGGAGAGGGACCTGCGAACATTCAGCCTGGCAGCACTGTGTGTGTTCGGCGTGGTGTTGTTTATCATCTTTCGCTCACCGTGGATCCTGCTGGGAACATTCCTTGCATGTGCGAATTCGAGTGCTGCGACGCTCATCCTCATGCAACGCTTTCACATCCCGATCGGGCCGGTTACTGCGAACCTCTCCACCATGGTATTCGTGATGACGCTCTCGCCCATGGTCTTCTTAACCTACAACTGGAAGAGGATTCGAGAGCAGCAAAACTTGGTAGGACACGCGGCTGTATGGAGCGCTGTGAAAGAGACGGTTGTGCCGTCATTCTGGAGTGCGGTGTGCATGCTGCTGGGTTTCATCAGCCTTCTACTAGTTCCTTCAACACCGCTGAAACATCTCGGGAGTGCCGGCGCGGTAGGCGCCGCGGTAGCATTTGTCGCTGCGTACACACTCTATCCGTGGTTTCTTGCGTTAGCCTCGCCACCGCAGGGCAAGTTGCGCTGGATGAAAGCCTTCGAGTCGCGGCTGCGATCGTTCTTTTCCCAACGCCACCGCCTGGTTGTAGCAGGGCTTGTGATCTTCAGCGTCGTTGGTGCGATCGGGTTGCTGTACCTGGATACTGACCCGCCGTTGTTCTCCTATTTCAAAAAAGGAAGTGACCTTCGCAAAGGATTGGAGGCAGTCGATCGTTCGGGCGGCAGCAGCCCGCTGAAGCTCATGGTTGAAGAAAGGGGCGGCGCTGCGCTGAATAATACTGACGGCTACAACCGACTTTGGGACCTGCAGCATGCGCTGGAAAGCGATCCCGCAGTGGGCAAGGTCATGTCGCTGCCGGTGGTGCTTAGCGAAGTCAGGCGCCACTGGCTCTCGATGTTCTTGTCAACCAAGAAGGAGGTAGGCATTCTCGAGGAAAAGAGGAACGGCGATGTCGCAGGCCAGTTCCTCACGCCCGATCACAAGAGGGCATTGTTCCTTTTGCGCATGCGAGAGACGGTGCGCAGCGCGCCGCGCGGGGAGGTTATCCACCGCCTGGAGAGGACGGTTGAACACCAGGGCTTTCGTACGCTCCTGGTCGGAGGCGAGTACAGCTTATTGAGTCAGATGGGCCAACTCATCACATCCAGCATCGTCTCCGGATCGGCCATATTGATCGGCATTTTCACCATCATGGGCTATCTGTTCTCGCGTTCGCTGCGCGTGGCGGCAGCGATGTTCGTAACGCTGCTGATCATTCCGGTCGTAGTCCGCGGATACATCGCCTACCTCGGCATGCCGCTGGACTTTCTTACCGCGTCGGCCGCAAACCTCGACTTGGGCATGGGGGTGGACGCCATGATCTATCTCACGATGTTCGCCAAGCGCGAGGGTGCGGACCTCGACTCTTGGGAACCGTGGTCACAGGCATGCTCACATCTGTGGCGGCCGATCGGGACCTCTTTATTAGTGATCTGCTGCGGATTCGGCATCTTCCTGCTCTCGAATTTCCCCCCTACACAGCGCTTTGGAATCTTCGTCATGATCGGCTCCGCAACCGCAGCCGGCGCTGCGCTGTTTCTATTCCCGTGGGTGGCGAGCGTTTCCTTGGGACGTAGGAAGAGCCGTCTGGGCGAGGAAAGTCTACGAGCAGCATAGGCTTTGGATCATGAACTCCGTCTCGGCTCCGGATGCCGCTCCATTGAGCTGAACAACATAAGCCCCATACCCACGGTCAGGGACAGGATTCGCTGCTACATTCCCGTTGGACTTCGTGCGTCGCCTGAACTTCGGCTTGTAAGTAGCACATGAGATGACGGTTGCAATTGAATTCCCTGCTATTTCCCTGCAAGTTCCCTGGTCGAGTCGAAATCGCTAGTATTGATGCGGGTCTGACTCTGAAAATTTTTTCCACGGGAATTTTTTCCCTGCAAAATTCCCTGCGCAGGGAAATAGCTCCTAAGCCTCTAAGCTTCTCAGCTGCCGAGCCAGCCTCGAAATCAAAAGCAAACAATCTCACCGGTGATGTCCAGCTTGCACCAATGCAGGGCACCCACCCTGAAAACGCCAGCCCTGGGGCCAAAAGTCATGGCACCAGACCGTCCAGGTGAGGCAACTCACATTCGGCAGCTCGGATTCTCAAAAGCCAAGGCACAGCGACGAATGCGGCATAGATATCTCTTTATTTTTCCGATTCTGCTGGTGGCTTTTGCCGCCGGTTGTGGACGAGGTCTGGGCGTGACACCCACCCGTCCTGTAGTCACTCTCAACGCCACCCCTGCCTCACTTTCAAGTGGACAAAATGCCACACTTACGTGGTCAGCAACCAATGCCACTAGCGTGCAGATCGACAACGGGATCGGCAGCGTGGCGATGTCGGGATCGATGACGGTTTCCCCCAAGCAGACCACTACCTACACCATCACGGCTACTGGTTCAGGAGAGACTACTTCGGCTCAAGCGACAGTTACTGTGAGCGCCCCACTCGGGCCGACGGTGACGATTACGTCGAATGTGTCCACCCTTGTTGGTGGACAACCGGCGGTGCTCACCGTCACGGCAGCCAACGCCAGCCAAGTTGTTGTCAGCAACAACGTTGATCAGACCACTGCGACACTTTCCAGCACCGGAGGCACCGTCAACGTAACTCCCACGCACACGGTGACTTACACTGCCACTGCCACCGGGAATGGCCAGACTGCTGCGGCAACTGTGACGATTACGGTTACGCCTCCGCCGGATCAGCACGCCATCAATCATGTGATCTTTCTCATGCAGGAGAACCGAAGCTTCGACAGCTATTTCGGAATGCTGAATCCCTATCGAAAGGCGAATGGCTTGAATGTCGGCGACAACGGCCAAGAATTTGACGTCGACGGGCTCGATGGGAGCATGGCGCGGATTGCTAATCCCAATGACGAGGGACAGAATTTCCTCCCATTCAAACTCGCCACCTCTTGCACTGACGATATGAGCTCCGCCTGGCTTGAGAGCTACGGTGACGTCAATCGAAACGACTTCAGTCCTGGAAGATCAATCCTGATGAACGGATTTGTGCACACCGCGGAAGGCGAAGCAAAAAGCTCGAATTTTACAGATAAGTTGGGCAAGAGAGCCATGGGTTACTACGATCAGGGATTCTTGAACTACTACTACTTCATGGCTTCCCAATTTGCTGTCTCGGACCGATGGTTTACACCGATTTCAAGCAAGACCGTTCCGAATCGAATTGCGGTTCTTTCAGGCGGAACTACGCAAGGACTGGTGCGTGATCCTGGAGTAGACGACAAGCTTGGCGATTTGGGCTTCGCCACAATTTTCCGCGAGCTCGACAGTAACAACGTCTCTTGGAAGATCTACTACAGCTCCACGACCAGCAGTTCAAATCCATACCCTGCTACCACATTTGGCTTTTTTAATGACTCGCTGAAATACCTCAACAAGTCGTTTCCATGCTCCGGCAACACTGTGCCGTCGTCTGCCGTAGGAGACAGCAGCAACTCGTTTTGTATCGATCCGACGCACATTGCGCCACTCAGTCAATTTTTTACGGATCTACAGAAGGGGCAGCTGGCGCAGTTCGTTGACATTGAGCCTGGATACACCAATGGAACCGATGAGCACCCAGGGGCTGACGTCACGGTTGGACAGCGCCAGATCTCGACCATCATCAACGCCTTTATGCAGAGCTCTCTGTGGAACGATTCTGTGTTCTTCTTTGCCTTTGATGAGGGTGGCGGACCTTTCGATCACGTGCCTCCGGTTCCCGGCCATACCAACGATTACACCGACGCGAGCCTACACATCACGACAGATATTGGCAGCATTGCCGTGAATGCTGATGATTTCAAACCGTGTCCCGCTCAGCCTGGGAGCTTCCATTGCGACCTTCAGTCTTACGGCAGTTACGCGGATCCTGGCTACAATCCGGGAGATGCACCCGCGCAACAAGGATTCAAAGCGCAACTTGGATTTCGCGTGCCGAATATCGTCATCTCTCCCTTCACGCGGAAGCACTACGTGTCGCACATTCCAATGGACCACACCGCGATCATTAAATTCATTGAGAATCGGTTTATCGGCAGCGGCGCTCATTTAACTAATCGCGATGCCGCACAGCCGGACCTACTGGACTTTTTTGATTTCAGCGCGGTTCCCTGGAAGGTACCGCCGTCACCTCCTACTCCGGCATCAGGCGCTTGCAACATCGGCAACCTGGGGGGTTAACTGTAATTTCTGACATCGATAGGGCTCGCATGGCGAGTGCTGCGAGCCCCCTGCCCCATCTCGGTGCTTTTCCGCTGCCTCCAGCTAAGGAAAACCCCGAGTCCTGCACGGAGTTATTTCCCCCAGTAGTAAGGTTTTCGGTCCATCGCTGTAACTCGTTAGGACTAATAGTGTGACTTCTGCGTCGGCACCTCCGGCGCAGGAGTCTTATTTGCGTTTATGGGCAATAGGGAAAGCAGCGGCTATTTTAGCCACAACTCTCTGGCTTGCTGGCTGCGGGGCAGGATCGGCTTCTAACGCGTTGTCGTCAGACCCAACCTCCTCGACAAGCACTTCCAGCAGCAGCTCTGGTTCGACGACCGGTTCAAGCAACTCTGGCTCGACTACGCTCGCGGGCGAAACTAGCAACAATACCAGTGCAGCTGATGCATTTGCTGGAACCAGCAACGGAAACATCGCCGCCAGCAACGTCTCGAAGATACCCATACGCTCGTTGCTTTACGCGGGCGCGGCTACGAAGATCTACGCAAATTGGGTGCCTTGGTGGGGAAATGCGAGTCACATCAATGTGGGCTATACATCCAGCGATCTGACTGAACTTCATCGGCAGGTCGCTGACATGCTCAGTCGCGGCATCGATGGCGTCGTTGTCGACTGGTACTCGGCAGCTAGCTTGGACCAGGCCACGCAAGGACTGAAAAAAGAAGTCGAGCAGCATCCCGGTTTTGAGTTCGCACTAATGCCAGATTCGGGTGCATACACTGGCGTAGCCGATCCTACTGCCCAACTCATTTCTGACCTCAAGTATGCGGCGACCATGTATTTTCCTTCGCCGAACTATATGCGCCTGAACGGAAAACCGGTCGTGTTTCCTTTCGGTCTCGAGACCTTGCCAATTGACTGGAATGCGGTGCTCGCCACTGTGCAGGGCGGAGCTGCCTTTATCTTTCGTAATGTGAACGGTTTCAGCGCCACGGACTCCAGCGGCGCATACGCATGGGGCCCCGATCAGGCGCCAGCGTACGCAGACTACTTCTATTCCAATGCTCTCCTGCAAAATAAGCCGACTTACGGTTTTGTGAGCAAAGGGTTTAACGATTCCCTTGCCGCGTGGGGACAGAATCGGTACCTCGATCAGCAATGCGGGCAGGAATGGCTTAGCACCTTCGCTATGGCGAACAAGTACTACTCTTCGTCCCAGCCTTTGCCTTACATGCAGGTCGTCACCTGGAATGATTACGAAGAAGGCACTGCGATTGAGACCGGAATTGACAACTGTGTCAGTGTTTCAGCGCAGGTCAGCGGCTCGACACTTACGTGGAACATCAACGGCCAGGAAAACACAATTGACCATTACAGCGTGTTTGTTTCCTCGGATGGAACGAACCTCATCAGCCTCGGCGATATTCCTGCCGGGACACACACGCTAGATTTGTCCCAATCTCGGCTTCAACACGCTGCGTACACGCTCTACGTCAAGGCAGTTGGCAAGCCCTCATTGCGTAACCAGATGTCGAACGCAGTTTCCTATCGGCCTTGAAGGTCGGAGATCAGTCTAGAAGGGGCCTCGTTAGGTGGAAGCTCCGATTCGTATCGGAGCCCCGCCGAATGAGACGGCCGATTAGCAACCCTCTTACTCGAACGCCTGCACCGTTGTATCTGACTCCGGAGCACCAACGACTGCAGGCGCGACTGCAGCCGGTTCTGCGAACTCGCGTGTCCGACGCTTCCGTCGCATGCTGTTCCTGAAAAGTTCAAGGTAGCCTTGAACAATGTAGGGCAATGTCATGCGCTCCGCCGCGTGATAGTTTCTCCAGGACATTTCTCGTAGACCTGAAGGCGAGTTGAGCAGATCGACGACTCTACCAACGAAAGACGAGCTGTCAGTCGCATCGTAGAATTGGATTGCCAATCCTTCCTGGTCCGCCATCTCGCGGAACTCCGGTAGATCAGCGCAGACGATTGGCACGCCGTATTCCGCTGCCTGGTGAGCAACCCCGCTCGATCCCGTCGAGGAAGAGTACGGCATCAGCAGCAGCGAAGCGCTACGGAATAGCTCCGGAATCTGTTCTTCGGGGATATATCCTGCAAACTCGATGCGCGAGTCGTGACGATGCTTCTGAGCAATCGACTCCATGTACCCTGGAGCAATCGGGTGATCGCAACCTGCGACGATCAGTTTCACATTGGGAACGATAGCGGCAATTCGAGGAAAGCTGTCCATTAGCATCTCAAGGCGCTTATAGGTGCCCCAGTGTCCGAGTGCAAGAAGGCGGTGTTCCGGATTCCCACGTCGTTCCATGTTGGGCGGTTCTGGCCGTGAGCAGAAAATGCCATGCGGGCTAAAATGAGCATTCTTGGCCTTGTATTTTTCAATCAAGGTCCTCTGATAACCAGGCAAAAGAACCGTCACAGAGTCTGCCCGAAGCAGCGCCTTAGTCGCCGTCCATCCGGCAACACGATAGAGGAATTGGTTGCGTACTCCTGCGTCCGCGAGATTTACATGCTCCATCAGATGATGCAGCGTAATGTGGGTCTGATATCCCGCAGCGCGTACGAGCGCAGGCGCGAGCAAACCTGAAAACGCCGCGGCTGGATTGAGCTGATTACCGAAAGTGGCAAATAGAAGATTGAACCAGACCACATCTGGCTTGAGCTCGCGCACCTTGGTGAGAATTCGAAAGGGGTTTGAAAGACTGTTGAATCGCCAGGTTCGGACTACATTGAATCCATCCAGCTCCCGAACTGGGCCTGACTGCTCATCGGCCAGCACTGTGATGTTGTTCGAAGGATCGTTGTTAAGAGCCCTAACGATGTGAAATGCATATTCATTCAGCATTCTCTCGCTAGGAGGAAAGGCGCTCACGTAACAGATGTTCATTGGGTCCCCAGGGTTCGTTCCTTTTCCTAGTTCCATATTGGTACCGACTAAAACAGCGTGATACGGAATACCGGCACGATCGTGTTGTGCGATCCGGCTCCAAAGTCGTAAAAACTCTGAGTGCGCAATCCGACTGAGAAGCGCATCGGATAGTCCACCGTTGTATCGGGCAACACGGCATCTCTTCCACGCCATGGCTTCGTATATGACAGGAAGAATCCGCCTTCCACATTGTCATAGTTATGCATGCCAAATCCCCGCGTCATCGCGAAGGATCCGTCAAAACTCCATCGACTATTACGCCGATATTCCACTTCGAGGGAAGGTCGAATCGCCTGCGCAATCGCGTAATTTGTCTCCTGGACTCGCCACGACCTGATGAGTTCGGCAAGGCCGGTCGCTTTCCAGTTCCGGCCAAATGCGTGTTCAAGTCCGCCATAAGCGTTCGTCGTAAAGTATTCCCGAATAGTTGGATGAAGTTGCAGGTCGCGTATGCCGTAACCAGTAATCAGCGCAGTTTTTCCCCATGGCCTTCCAACGCGAAAGCGCAGATGGGCGGCGTCATCCGTCGAACTGTCGGGCTGAAGAGTAAACGGGCCGGCCTCACGAATCAGATCGCCGCTGACCTGTAGCCAATTGGCGATTGGACTTGTCGTGAAGTAAACGAACTGACGAAAGAGGTCTTGATTTAGTTCAGCGGGAGAGGCTTTGTCCCGACGGAGGGTAAATTGCACCCCGGCGCTCACGTGCAGTTTTGTCGATCCAATGCGAAGCACTGGATTCAACGTCGAATTGAAAGTGGTGTCGTAAGTGTCACGACTCAGGACTGTGTTGGCGCTCGGGAAAGAAACCTCGCCGCGTGCGTTTCGCTCTTCGACAAAACCTGTAATCAGAGGAAATTTATCCGGTTGTGCGCGGAAGTACGCCGTACTGCGGCTCTCGTAGGAATATCGAGGTGTTGGAAGCTGACCCGGATTGGAGACGCCAATCATGCGCGCGTCGAGTTGATATATCGTCGCATCCTCAAAGATGGGCGAAAACGACGAATCGGATGTTACGTTGAAGCCTCCCTTTACAGGCAGCCCCGCCTCTGAGGCAAGATCCAATTCATCGCGGTGAATTGTTTCGTCATCAGCGACGAGAGCTGAAGCTCGGCTCATTGCAGAGAGAGCCCTGCTGTTGTTTCCTTCCTGGCGGAAGACGTTCGCCATGGCCAGCTGGTAGTCGTAGTTTTCTCGCAGATCCGCCGGATCGCCAAGCGCCAATAACTGCGACTTCGCTTTCTGCGTAAGTCCTTCGGCGAGATACGTATTCGCCAGACCGACGGCCACGACACGAGCGTCGGCACCTGCATTTTGGGCCGTTTTGTACAGGCGGCGCGAAGTATCGAAATCATGCATGCTTAGTAGCAGGCTCGCTGCCTGGGCGAACTGCTCGGCCGTGATTGGCTGAGCGTCACCAATCCGAGCTTCGACCAAACCGATACCGAGTTGCTGACGCGCTTCTTCGAAGTGTCCATCTGTCACGAGGAGTTCGGCGACTCCCAGGCGAACAGAGAAGCGATCGGCGTCTGGCAACTCGAGCGCGTGCCGAAAGCGTTCGAGAGCAGCATCGCGATCACCCAGCGAAAGCAGAGCTCCCGCTGTCGCTAGCAATACTGAGGAGTCGTCCGCACCTTGCTGCTCCGCAGCGGAGACATACTGGTATGTAAGCTGCCGGTCGCGCAGGTGAGCATATGTATTCGCAAGCTGCGCATATAGAAATGGATCGTCAGGGGAAGCAGCCAGGGCTTCTTTGTACTCATCGACCGCTTCGTTGTAACGATGCTCGTGGAAGAGAACATCAGCGAGAGCGAGGTGAAGCGTTTGATCTGCCGGAGCGAGCTTCAACGCAGAGCGATATTCGTCAGCGGCCCTGCCGAAAAGCTGCTGCTGCCGATAAGCACCTGCCATTGCCAGATGCGTTGCAGCGGAATCTCCAATGAGCTTTCGTGCTTTTTCGGCATGCTCGAGTGTCAGTCTGGGATGTCGCAGCTCGAGATAAGAGAATGCAATTCCAAGATGGGCCACTCCATCATTCGGCGAGAGCTTGAGCGCATGATTGAAGTCCTCTTCTGCCTCTTCCGCGTTCTGCATGTCGTTGAGCACGTAACCGCGGTTCACATATGCTTCCACCATCTGCGGATCGCGCTTCATGGCCCGTGTGAAATCGTCTATGGCTTGAGGAAGCAGCTCGCGGTGCTTGTCCACGTATCCTGAAAGCAACGGAAAATTGGCTTCGTTTGGCAGGACGACCTCGTATTTCGAGGTCAACTGCAGCAGCTCGTCATAACGCCCAAGGTTGTAAAGGTCATATCCAAGATAGACAGCCGCATCACGGTCCATCGGCAGGAACTGAATTACTTTTCGTCCGATTGCTGCCGATTCTTCGTACTTGCCTGTCCAGGTCAGGTAGCGCTCGCGCTCGCGCATTACATGGGGCTCGTCGTTCATTGTTCCAACTGCGCGCGCAAGCCAAGCACCGGCTAAATCGAGTTTGTGCCATTCGATCCCGTTATTAGCGCCTCCTGCTACGATGAGCGGCATTTGGGGCGCTAACTTGTAGGCGTTTTCGTAATTGCCCTCCGCAATTTCATACTTTCGTTCAGCTACGTAGAGGTCGCCTAGGGCGAGATAAGGCTCGTAATCTTTCGGATACAGGGCTGCGACTCGATTAAAGTATCGTTCCGCCTCTCGATTCTCGCGGAAATCTCGAGCGAGATATCCCAGGGACATCATGGAGTATCTATTTTTGTCATCGAGCTTCAGGACCGACGCGAACATTTGCCGAGCATCACTCTTGCGATTAATCCGCCAGAGGAGCGCAGCGTAGCCCAGCCTGATGTTGGAATTGCTTGGAGCGAGTGCGAGCGCCTCCTTGTAATCGTGTTCGGCGCCAGCGGCGTCACCACGACCAGCCTGGATGGCAGCACGTAAGCGCAGAAACTCGGGGCGCTCAACTCCCTGGATGTCCAATTTCGAAATGGAATTCCATGCAAGATCCATTTGCTG
>CAYZHX010000132.1:1537-11152 GCA_964476905.1 uncultured Terriglobales bacterium | reverse complement strand
AGTCGTATCTGGATTGTTGGAGCCTCGCGCGAAAGTTCAGATCGAAGCTACTGCGCTCATAAAACCAAGGGCGAACTCGAAGGTCACCAAGGCCACAAAGGTAAAGGCAAAAAATAAGAAGAGGAATTCTCGGTAGTCGCGACTGAGCTGATTACCGTCCCGCTCAACATTTAATTCTTCATTGGTTGCCCTCATCTTCGTGGCCTTCGTGTTCGCTCTTGCTTTGCGCGCGATTTCCTCTCAAACCGGCTAAGGTTTACCATAAAAAGTTTTCGTTTGATCAGGAGAGACACCAGTGAGACGAGAGCTTTTCGCAGTACTCATCATTTCTCCTCTTTTCAGCAACGCCACATTCGGTCAGGCAAAACCGCAACACAAAGCCGCAGCTAAACCGCAATCCGCGCTCGTGGATCGCGTGGGCGATACCGGTTTCGTTCAGGTGAAAGCCGAGAGCTTTCGCACGCTAAATGCAAAACAGCAGGAGCTTGGATATTGGCTCTACCAAGCGGCGGTTGCGATCGATCCGATCATTTACGACCAGCTCTCGGCGTATGCGTTGCGTCAGAAGCGCTTGCTTGAGGGGATCATTGCGCATAAGCAGGGAATTGAGCCGCGGGTGATGAGGAAGATCACTGATTACGCGAAGCTGTTCTGGGCCAATCGCGGCAATCACAACGATCTGACTGCCCAGAAGTTCATTCCCGATTTCAGCTTCGATGACTTAAAGAATGCTGCACACATCGCCCAGAAGAATGGAGCGTTCAAAACGGCCTCTGCTGATCTTCCTCCACTCGCAGATGCTGATGCTCTAAACAAAGAGCTTGATGATCTCAAAGCTTCAATCTTCGATCCCAATTTTGAACCGATGGACACGGCTAAGAGTCCGTCGGGCGGGAAGGACATCATTCAGGCGAGCGCGAATACGTTTTATCCGGGCCTATCGCTGAATGACTTGAAGGATTTCAAGGAAGAGCATCCACTGAACTCGCGCGTGGTGCGCGGTAGCGACGGCAAGCTCGAAGAGCAGGTCTATCGCGCAGGCACTCCGGATGGCAGCGTTCCTCCCGGGCTCTATGCGACTTTCCTGAAACGGGCCAACGACTATTTAGCGAAGGCTCAGGCGGTGGCAGATCCAAAGCAGGCGCAGGTGATTAATGATCTCATTCGCTATTACCAGACGGGCGATTTCAACGACTGGCTGAAGTTCGGCACTGCCTGGGTGCAGGACAACTCAACCGTTGATTTCGCCAATGGCTTCATCGAGGTTTATCGCGATGCGCGCGGCGCAAAAGGAAGCTCGCAGAGCTTCGTAAGCGTGACAGACAAGAAGGTCACTGACGCGATGGTCAAGCTTGCGCAGAACGCCGAGTACTTCGAGCAGAAAGCTCCATGGGACACGAAATACAAGAAGAGTGCGTTTACTCCGCCAGTAGTCAAGGCAGTGGAAACGCTGATCGAGACCGGCGACTTTCACGTGACGACCGTGGGCGACAATCTGCCCAATGAAAACAAGATCCACGAGCAATACGGAACCAAAAACTTTTTGTTCACAGGAAGCAGCCGCGCCCTATCTGATGCCGCGGGCACTGCCGCAGCCAGGGAATTTGATCCCGATCCGCAGACGCTCGCTCGCGACATCAAGTACGGCAACGAAGCGCGCGATCTCTTCACGGCGATGCACGAAGTTATCGGGCATGGGTCAGGCAAGCTGAGCGATCGGCTGCAGAGCGGCGCCGAGCCCTATCTGAAGGAGTATTTCTCCACGCTCGAAGAAGCACGTGCTGACCTGATGGCGCTGTGGAATGCTTTCGATCCCAAGCTCAAGGAACTGGGCTTGATCAGAAATCAGGACGAAGTTGCCAAAGCAATGTACGACTCGGCGGCAATCGTCGCGCTCACGCAGCTTCGCCGAATTCCGAAAGGGGACACGATCGAAGAAGATCATCAACGCAACCGTGCGCTGATCGAAGGCTATATCCGAGACGAGGTGCCGGGATCGATTGAGCAGTTCGACCAACATGGGAAGACGTACATTCGTGTGAAGGATTATCAGCTCATGCGCAAGGGCGTGGGCATGTTGTTGGCCGAGCTGATGCGTATCAAGGCCGAAGGGGACTACGACGCTATCAAAGCCCTCGTGGACAAGTACGGCGTACACTTTGACCCGGCGTTGCGCGATCAAGTAGTTGCGCGATACAAGAAGCTCAATCTGCCCACTTACTATGCAGGCGTGTATCCCACCCTCACATCGAGCGGCTCTGGGAACGGTGAGCAAATTCAGATGACCTATCCGCAAGATGTAGTGAAACAATATCTGTCGTTCGGCGCGATGTACGACGAGAGCTTGAACAAATAAGCCGCCTTGATATGGCCAAAATTGATCTCGATCGCGAACGCGCGCGCCTTTCCGACCTCTACAGTCAAATGGCTGATGAAGAGTTGGATAAGCTTCTGCAGTCGTCCAATGAACTGACCGAAACAGCGCGCGACGTGCTAAAAGCCGAGATCGAGAAACGCGGTGGGCACGTCGAATACTCTACGGTTCATCCAGACTCAGAACCCGCCCATCCACAGCTTGTAACGATCGCAAGATTTCGAGACTTGCCCGAGGCGATGCTCGCTCGCGGACGGCTGCAGTCCGCCGGAATTGACGCCTTTCTTGCCGACGAAAATTACATCCGCATGGACTGGTTCATGTCGAACATGATCGGCAACATGCGGCTTCAGGTTAGAGAAGACGATTCTGAAAGCGCGAAGGAAATCCTTGAGCAGCAGGTGCCTGAGGACTTCGAGATCGGCGCCGACGGCGAAAAGTTCGAGCAGCCAAGGTGCCCTAAATGCGGCTCGGTAGATATCGAGTTTGAAGGTGTAAATCGCGGGCTAGGACTGATCTCTGCATATGCGATTGGCGTCCCCTTGCCGCTCCGGAGCGATATGTGGAAGTGCAATCATTGCGGTGCAGAGTGGCGGGAGAGCGATGAGGCGACCGCAGATCGTCCGGTAGAGGCCGACCAAGAGCCCTCTGATTCCTAAGGCTTTCGCCCAAAGTCGTACGACTGCTGTTACCTAATTCAGAGACTCTGGATTGATTTCATCCCGGCATTGGCGGGATACTCTTGCCATGCATTCGCGACAGTTGATTCAAGCCCTTTTGTTGACGGCGGGAATCGCTGTTGTTGCGTTGCTTGTGCTGCCGGCGGTTCATGTTCCGTTCATTGTGGTGCATGGGCCACCGAGCGCTCTTCGCGCTCAGCGAGCTGCGTTGCTCTTCCAGATTCTGATCAAGATGTCGGCGCTCACGATCGCCGGTTTCTTTATTCGCTCGGAGCATTGTAGTCGATATTCCCAAAACGAAACTCGAGTGCCTCTCGTCAACTTGTGTTTCAGTTTGATCTGCGTCATGCGCTGTTAGCTGGCGCGCCATCTTTCAAGATTGAAAGTCTTATTCGTCTAACTCTTAGCCACCACGGGTCCTCAGTGACCCAAGAAGGAGAATTATGAAGTCGCGCGTATCTCTATTCACATTCATTTCCATGCTTGCCTTGGCGCTGCTGCTAATCACAGGCTGCGCGAAGAAGAAAGTGGCGGCTCAGCCTGCGGCGCCGCCGCCGGCGCCGCCTCAACCTACAGTCACGTTAAGCGTTGAACCCTCTGACATCACTCCGGGGCAGTCTGCGAAACTCACTTGGGAAGCGCAGAATGCAACCGACGTCACGATTGAGTCAATGGGAAGCGTTGAGGCGAACGGTTCCAAAACGGTAAACCCCAGCGAGTCGACCACCTATCGCATCGTTGCCAAAGGTCCCGGCGGTTCGTCAGATGCAACTGCGCGCCTGACTGTTAACAAGCCCGCGCCACCTGCCGTTGCGGACTCAGGGCCGAGCCTTCAGGAACTCTTCCAGCGCAACGTCAAAGATGCGTACTTCGCGTATGACTCGTACAAGGTCGATGACGAGACTTCGCAACTGCTGTCTTCGAACGCGAAGTTCCTTCAGCAACACCCAGAATTAAAGTTCACGGTAGAAGGACACTGCGACGAGCGTGGGTCGGAAGAGTACAACCTTGCTCTTGGAGCCAGCCGCGCTGAAGCCGTGAAGCAAGCCCTGGTTGCCCAAGGTGTGGACGCACAGCGCATCGCTACCAACAGCGTGGGCAAAGAGAAGCCGTTCTGCAGCGAATCGAACGAGGAGTGCTGGCACCAGAACCGTCGCGGACATTTCGTCGCTCCTGAATAGCTCCTGAATAACTGTACTGAATTGAAAAAGGCGTCCGCGATGAGCGAGCGCCTTTTATTTTTGCAGCCAATGGTTTTTGTGGATGTTTAGGAGGCAGCAGCCATCTTCCCACTACTACCGGCGGTGCTGCGGTGGGCCTGCTGCTTTGGGACAAGAACTCCGAGCAGCTTTGTTCCATCGGGCGAGCCTAATCCGGTACAGGCATCCCATCCCGCAGCGGCGGCGTAGGCGCCGTTGTTGCCCTGAGTCACGTCGTGGAACACGCCCGCAGCTTCGCCCTGCTGGTAGAGCAGGGGATTCAGTAATCCCACGGCTTTTCCAGCTTGTTGATTGAGCCTTGCAGTCAGTCCCGAAATCAGTGGCGCGACGGCGCTGGTTCCTCCAAATACCGACGACTGGCCGTCGACGAAGATCTCGTACCCAGTTTGCGGATCGGCATCGCCAGAAACGTCTGGTACACCGCGGCGAGTTTTGTGATCATTTGCCGAGGGTGGAATCTCGGCGGTCTTCTGGTAGTCAGGAAGTGCGAAGACGTCGCTGATGCCTCCGCCAGTGGCTCCTCCCTGCGGCTGCTCGTTCCAGACGCTCTCGACGGCGGTCTTACCGGTAATCCGAAGACTGGTGCCGCCGCAGGCGAGAACAAACGGATCCGAAGCGGGAAAATCCACGTGCTGTTTGCCGTCGGTTACGCCGTCGGTCGAACCGTTGTCGCCGGATGCAGCACACACGGTGACTCCCAGCGCCGCCGCAGCCTGGAACGCTTCGTCGTACGCGGTGAGTGACTGTTGAGTGAAGCTTTCCTCCGGCCCGCCCCAACTGATCGAGACGACCGAGGGCTTGTTGTTCGTGTCGTGAACTGCTTTGGTAATTGCGTCGAGGAAACCGGCATCAGTGTTCGGCGCAAAGTAGACGACGATCTTCGAGGCCGGAGCAACCGCGCCAGCTACTTCGATGTCGAGCACGACTTCTCCATCAGGGCCGTTCGGATCGCCGGTTGCTTTATTGTGTCCACCATCTACTGAGATCGCCGTGATCTTCGGCTGCTTGATGCCAAGTTTCTTGAAATAGCTCGAAAGGTCGCGTGAGCGATAGCCCCCGCCGAGTTCGATCAGCGCGATCGTTTGACCTGAGCCATCGAGTCCAGACGGAAAGTTGTACGCTTGCGCGACTTGAATCGGTGTGTAGGAAACGCTGCTCGCGTGAGCGGCTACTCCGGGTTGAGCGGTCCGGCGGCGAAAGTGCGGCTTCGCCTGCGGACGATTGTCAAGTCCGAAAACGCCGGTAACAATCCCGCTTAACTCGGCAGGAATGTGCACGGCGCCGACGCGTCCGCGATAATGCATTCCTTCGTGCTCACATTCTTTTAGATCTACGTCGAAGGCTTTGTTAAATGCGGATACGGTTCCGCTCAGGATGACCGTGCGTCGTCCTAAATCGGTCTCGGCGATCGTGAGTTGGTGCTGGTGAGCAAAGTCTTCGACCTTGGCAACGTCGTCGGGACTTGCTCCGTGTCGCTGCTCGTATTCCTCGTGTGTAAGGTGTTCACGTTCATGCGCAGGCTGCGCGCCCTTGCGAATCAGGTCGGAGCTGTTCAGCGGTGTGCGCGGCCTGAGCCGCATCGTGACCTGAATAACTTCGTCAGGGTTGGCGGACGCAATGACTCGTGAACCCGGCAGAGCAGCGCGTTCGCTGCCCGAAACTGGGACTCGCTGATTGTCGCTTGTCATAGTCTTGCTCCTCGAGTCTCGGGGGAAAAGGCCGGCAAGAATTGGAAGCGTGGAGGCCATGAAGATTCATGGCGCGCGGAAGGATTCGGGAGCCAAGGAAACAGCCGACCGGAACATTCCCGAAACTACTTTGCGGACAGTAACAAAGCAGCTGGTTACCGGTCAATGCCGGAAATTGGTGCACGTTGTTTTCGCAATGACAAATTCCCTGCGCAGGGAATTTTGCAGGGAAATTATTCCCGCAAGAAAAAATTCTATCGCCAGACCCGCATGAACACAGGGGATTCGCAGTTGACCAGGGAACCTGCAGGGAATCCGCAGGGAATTTCGTGGTAAGCGTTTCCGCAAAAGAGACTTAGCAAGACTTGCAGCCGGCCTTCAAATCCTGCAACGCCGAGCAGGGACTGTAGCAGCGAATCTTGTCCCTGACCGTGGGTGTGGGTCTTGTTGTGTTGTCTTCATGGTTGGTTGCGGTGGAGGTAGCACGTCCGCGCGTAGTTAAAATCCGTCGCTACTCTCGTCGTTTACCATTACGCGTTATGCAGACGCGACTCTGTGTTCTTTTTTCGCTCCTTCTTACCGTGAACGCCGCTGATGCGCAAAACTCCCAAACCGGAACGAAGCCGATCGTTCTGCATGCAGCGCGCCTACTCGACATCGAAGCTGGACGCATCGTCCAGCCCGGTGAGGTGCTGGTCGAAGGCGAGCGCATCCGCGAGGCAGGAACCAGCGTGACTCATCCGGCGGGAGCGCAGATCATCGACCTGGGCGACACGACGCTCATGCCCGGAATGATCGACGCGCATGTTCACCTCTTCCTGCATCCAGGAGCCGAAGACCTGCAGACTGTCGAGGAATCGGTGCCGCAGCGGACTATTCTCGCCACCCTGGCTGCACGCGATGACCTCATGGGTGGTTTCACCGCTGAGCGCGACATGGGTACTGAAGGTGCGGGCTCAGCCGATACAGCGGTGCGCGACGCTATTAACAAAGGCCTGATTCCCGGACCGCGACTTCGCATCAGCGGCAACGCTGTAGACATCCTTGGGGGACACGAAGACGCCCGTGGCTACAACCCCGAGCAGCACGTCCTCAGCAACGCAACCTACGCTAACAATGTCGAGGAAATCGTCGAGGTCATTCGCGAGCAGTTTAAACAGGGCGCCGATTTCATCAAGATGTACGAGACCGGCAGAGACTCGCTCCAAAATGGGAAATTCTCGACTCCTTACCAATACACGGAAGCACAGCTAGCTGCGGCTGTCGAAGAAGCTGCACGTGTCGGCAAGCACGTAGCCGTGCATGCCACCGGAGAGCCGGGCACGCTCTATGCGGTCGAGGCCGGAGTTGAGTCCGTGGACCACGCCTTTCAGCTCAGCGACCAGACCATGAAGCTGATGCACGACAAACATATTCCGGCGGTCCCAACCTTCACAATCATCGAATACTTTGCCAATCATGCGGCCGCTCCCGAGGCCGGACAGCGCGAGCACGCGATGCTTGACTTCCACGCCCAGGAGTTTCGCAAACAGCTTGCCGCCGGAGTGCCGATGGCAGTTGGATCCGATGTCGGTCCGTTTCCTCATGGCACGCAGGCTCGCGAACTTGTGTTGATGGTTCAATACGGAATGTCGCCGCTGGCTACATTGCAGGCTGACCTTCTTAACGGCGCAAAACTGCTCGGTTGGGACGGCCAGATCGGCGTGCTCAAAGCGGGTTATTTTGCGGATGTGATCGCTGTTGAAGGAAATCCGCTGCAGGATATCTCCGCGACCGAGCGCGTGTCGTTCGTAATGAAGGGTGGCGTGATCTACAAGAAGTAGTGGAAGCCGCGGTTCTGTCGGTTTGAGCAGGGTCACTGAATGTGTCATACTTTCTTCGCCCACTTCGACCAACGACCTTGGTGTGTTCATGGCCCCTTTGGAGTTGCTCAGGAGAGTGGGAACGAAGAAGGCGCTGAAGCCTCAGAGCGCAATCATTCTTCTGATTGTTGGTGGGCGCTACGAAGGGCTTGAGCAGGTTCTCCGCAAACGCGGATACACAGTTGTGGTTCCCTCCACTGCCGATCAGGCAGTAGCTCTTTGTCTTCACAATCCCATTGCCGCCACCATCGTCGATCGCGAATCCCTCGCTCAGGATGACGACTGGTCATTAGCGCACTCGTTGAAGATGGTTGCGCCCCACACCCCCGTACTGCTCCTCGTGAAAGGGCGGTTTTCAAAGCGGGAAGGGACTCCCATTGGAGTGGATTGGACGGTGAGCGACAAGGAGCCGGCGCAGGTACTCGGTGCTGTGAAGAGATTGGTCCGTGTCAGCATGGAGCGGATGCAGGCGCAAGCTGCCTTGCAGGATGAGCAGATTTCTCGCGAATAAAACCATTACTCCACCCTGATGGCTTAATCGCTTTGTGTCAGCTATACAGGTGATCGCTTTCAGCGTTGTAAATCCGGTTCAGCCTGGCACGAAAGTTCTCAAATGCAATCTGCGCGCCGAGTTCAAGCAATTGTTCCTCGGAAAATTGTGCTCTCAGCCTGGCATACAAATCATCAGAAACGTTCGACGGCGTAGATGCCATTGCGTCAGCAAGTTCGATGACCAGCCGCTCAACATCAGTAAAGACGGCGAGATTGTTTCCCGGAATGGCGTTTAGTTTCTCCGGAGTAAGTCCTGCTTTTCTGCCCACGGCAGAATTGATGTCCACTCAAAACGGGCAGCCGATGCGCGCGGCCGTTCTAATCTTTGCCAACTGCGCGTAGCGCAACGACACGCGGCGCTTGCGTCCTAATGCCATTTCCATTCCGATGGCGCCCCAAACTATGCCGGGCACCTTCATCTGAATCTTTGCGGGAGTGAGATCTTTTCCGAACATCTTGCGCATCATGCCGTAAAACCAGCGCAGGTGCCACGGAGCTTCACGTCGTTCGAGTCCGACCATTCTGGGCATTCGGGGAGCCTCTTAGCAGAAAGTTCTTCGTCATTCGTGTGGATGATCGAGTCGGTTTTCGTGATTCGAAAAACTGCAGCAGTTCTGAATTCGTCTTCTCTGCATCGTGACACGAGGGCTACTGGGACTCGTCATGATCCACTCGCCAACATTCTCTCCCCAACCCTTTCAACGTCTGTCATCCTGAAGCGTTTCTTTTGCGCGAAGGATCTCCGGGAATGTTTCGGAGGTGAATTGCGCTTTCCAGGCTCTTGGCCCATGGACGCAGGTTCTTGGTGAGAGCCAAGTAAGAGCATTTCAGTTTGAAGCATTGCGGTAGATCCTTCGGCCAAAAGCGGGCCTCAGGATGACAGACGATAGAGAGCGTTCCCGGAATTAGCTTCGACAAATCCGTGGCACAGTTCTACTTGGACCAATCATGATCCTCTCGCCAACCCTCTCAACGTCTGTCATCCTGAAGCGAATCTTTTGCGCGAAGGATCTCCCGGAATGTTTCAGAAGTGAATTGCGCTTTCCAGGCTCCTGTCCGTGGAGCAGGTTCTTGGTGAGAGCCAAGTAAGAGCATTTCAGTTTGAAGCATTGCGGTAGATCCTTCGGCCAAAAGCGGGCCTCAGGATGACAGACGATAGAGAGCGTTCCCGGAATTAGCTTCGACAAATCCGTGGCACAGTTCTACTTGGACCAATCATGATCCTCTCGCCAACCCTCT
>CAYZHX010000132.1:0-1437 GCA_964476905.1 uncultured Terriglobales bacterium | reverse complement strand
CAAATCCGTGGCACAGTTCTACTTGGACCAATCATGATCCTCTCGCCAACCCTCTTAACGTCTGTCATCCTGAAGCGCATCTTTTGCGCGAAGGATCTCCCGGAATGTTTCGGAGGTGAATTGCGCTTTCCAGGTTCTTGGCCAGAGACGTAGGTTTCTTGGTGAGAGCCAAGTAAGAGCATTTCAGTCTAAGGCATTGCGGTAGATCCTTCGGCCAAAAGCGGGCCTCAGGATGACAGGGCATAGAGAGCATTCCAGCCACAAAACACGCCGCTCCCCAGCCTCGCGGCAACGGTTCTGCTAAACCGGCGCGCTACCTGCGCTGATGGTTTCAGCCGGTGGAGGCTCGCGCCTGGGCCGGTGCGAGCTGAGACCTTTCTCGATCTTGTCGTTGATTCGCGTTTCGGCGAACTGCGCGGCTACGCGGATCGCGTTCTTCATTGCCGTCGCATTGGATGAGCCGTGACCGACGATGCAGACGCCTTTGAGTCCTAAAAGGGGAGCGCCGCCGTATTCGGCATAATCGAGACGTTTCTTGAAATCGTCAAAGGCTCGACGGGAAAGCAGAAACCCTACCTGCGAACTGATGGTTGATTTCAATGATTCCTTTAACAAGAAGCGAACGGTGGAGACCAATCCTTCGGAAACTTTCAGAGCGACATTGCCGATGAAGCCGTCGCAAACGATCACATCAACACTTCCGTTGTAGAGATCGCGTCCTTCGACGTTCCCAGCAAAGTTCAGAGGAAGCTGACGCAAGAGCGCATAGGCTTCGCGCGTGAGCTCGTTGCCCTTGCCTTCTTCTTCACCAATCGAGAGCAGTCCCACTCTGGGCTTGTTCGTGCCGAAGATGCTCCGCGAGTAGATTTCACCCATGATCGCGAACTGTTCGAGGTGATGCGGCTTGCAGTCCACATTCGCGCCAACGTCGAGCAGGATGGCAGCTTTTCCGGCCGAGGTGGGGAAAACCGCGGCAAGCGCAGGACGATCCACTCCGGGCAAGGCGCCTAGAACCATCTTTGCCGTGGCCATCGCAGCGCCAGTGTTGCCGGCGGTCACAAATCCTGCGGCTCGTCCTTCGCGGACAAGGCGCAAACCCACACGCATCGATGAATCGCGCTTGCTGCGGACAGCGGTCGCAGCCTTCTCGCCCATGCCAATCACTTCCGTGGCATGAACGAGTTCTATTGGCAGATTGCGAACGCTCGGGTGGCGTTCGATCTCGCGCTCGAGTTCTTCGCGCATCTGCGGTTCGCGTCCAACCAGCAGGACGTGAACATCATGATGACGGCAAGCAAGTATGGCGCCTTCGACTTCAGGCTTCGGAGCCCGATCGGAGCCCATCGCATCGACCGCGATTACGGTTGGCATCTGCGGAAGGCCGATTGTAAACTAGCCGGCCTTTTCCGTGTCGAAGATCTCGCGGCCCTTGTAGTG
>CAYZHX010000131.1:0-11170 GCA_964476905.1 uncultured Terriglobales bacterium | reverse complement strand
GAGGAGGGCTCCCGCGCGCTTTCTCCAGCGCGGGAAACCGGAGTCGAAGGATCTTCTTGTTTTGCTTTTCTGCAGAGCTTGACATCATCGTTTATTAGAACTACTTTGTAGTACTAATGTTGGGTGAATTCGAGTACCTGCTGCTGAGCGCTGCTGTCCGGTTGGGGGACGACGCATATGGCGCATCAATTCGCCGCGAAGTTGAGGATGCGACCGGCCGGCGATGTTCGATCGGCGCGTTGTATACAACGCTCGATCGGCTGCAGAAAAAGGGTTTGGTGAAAACATGGTTGGGACCGTCCACACCCGAGCGAGGCGGACGCGCCAAGCGTATGGTCGCCATTACTCCAAAAGGCATTCGCGCGGCATCTGATTTTTACAATGCGGTCAGGCGCGCAAGTCGCGACCTCTCCTGGAGCGAGGAGCGCATGCAGGTTGAGTCGTGAACCGGATTTGCGGGTGGTGGGCAAGTGTTCTCTCGCGAGCGCTCGAAAAGAACGAACGCGAAGTAGTTACCGGCGACCTCTTTGAGTCCGGCGAAAGCGGTTCGCGAGCCTTGCGCGGCGTTGTCGGTCTGGTTGCGAGAAGGCAAGCGGAAATCTGGAGTGACTGGCGACCTTGGCTGACACTCGCGTGTGTGCTCTTTCCGCTTGGCGTGCTACTGTCCATCGTCTCGGGCGGAATCGAAGGAATAAGCTCCGTTTACGGTTGGCTCTACTTTCACAATTGGGACTGGCGACTCCTTCAGAACCGCGCGTTCTGGTACATACTCGGCCAGTCATTGCAGTCCCTTTTTGGTGGATACCTGAGAATAGCTTGTCTGTCGTGGTCTGCCGGATTTCTGCTTGGCCGAAAGATTCGGTGCCTCAGAACGGGAATTCTCGGATTTCTATTCTGCCTGATGCTTGCATTGGGAGTCCTTAAGGGCGCACCTGCATACTGGGCCTTTCAGTTCCACGAGATGGAACAGTGGCGGCAGGTCGCGCGAGTTCCTGCTCTACGTCTTCCAGTTGCAGCTCAACGCAATCCAGTTGCAGATTGGGTCCCTTATCGAACAATTCTTCCGCTCGCTATTGTGGCGATGTTTGTCGCTCTGCCAACGTTATTGGGAGTGCGCTACGGGAAAGCGGGAACCATGCGTCCCAGAATGGCAAGGTTTGCGGTTCCGGTCGCGTCTCTAGCTCTCGCGGGCACAATCCTCGAAGTACCAGGCATCATTTCCCTGGTGCTACTCAAAGTGGGAATTCCACCAGGAACATGGCATGGCGATCCTCCGTTCATGCACCTCGTGATCGGTTTATTGATGGCACTCACCTATTGGCCGCTTGCGTATTTGCTGGTGAGAATTGTGCAGGGCCTTGGTGAACGACTAGTGGAGTTTTGGGCTTGGCGAGGGGTTGGAAGCCAACCGCAGTAAATTTTAAGGAGCAACAGATGAATTCAAATTGGCTGCGCGTCACACTGTCGACTCTACTGCTTCTTCTAACATCGTTTGCAGCGATGGACGACCCGTCTCCATCGTCGGCTCTTATTCCAGCACATGATCGCAAAGCGGCGCCGAACTTCACGCTGGAAGATTCGTCCGGCAAAACCGCCACTTTAGGAAATTACTCCGGCAGAGTTCTCGTCCTCGACTTCTGGGCTACCTGGTGTACGGGCTGCAAACAGGAGATTCCCTGGTTTTCTGAATATCAAAAGGCCTATGGTCAGCGCGGTCTCTCGATCGTCGGTGTGGCGATGGATGATGGCGGCTGGAAAGTTGTAAAGCCCTACTTAAGTGCGCATCGGATTCCATATCGCATGCTCGTCGGCGACGATGCAACTGCTAAACAATACGGGATCCAGAACTTGCCCGACACGTTCGTGATCGACCGGCACGGAAGACTCGCCGCGGCCTACCAAGCGAGGCTTGTGGATCGAGATGAGCTTGAGGCTAGTATCAAGAAGTTGTTGTCAGAACAGTAGCCGGAGATAGTCCGATCTGCCTCACAGCTGCTACTCCATTACAGCCGATAACCTACCAGCGTCCCCGGCGCGGTCTGTAAGAACAACATGTCGGCAATGTCGTCCACCGCATAAGCTGGTTCATTCTCTTTCCCGAGATTGACGCGCGCTTGCGGTTGAGCTGTGCTCTTGTCGATCTGCAGCAGAACATTTCCCTTTCCGTCCGGCGCTTTGGTCAGCATGAAAACGAATTCAGGCAAGTTGAGGGATGCTTTGAAACGCTTCGTCGCCATGGCTGCGGATTGGCGCGAATAACCCTGGAGCTGCTGGCCTCCTTGGCTGTATGCGGTCGCAAGCTTGCCCGCGACGTATTGCGTACTTGGATCGGAAGATTGACTGGACGCTTGAGCGAAAGCATCGCCGTAGGCTGAGGCTGCTGCCCCATAAAGTCCTGCGCGAACTGCATTGATCGCATAAAGAGCTCGCAACACTCCCGGAAGCTGGGGGGCCGGGTAGTACGCCTGCTGCTTGATTTGGCCGTCGCGGCCGATGACTACAAGGTTTTGCGGCGAGCTGAGGACAATTCCCTCCGGACGAATCTCCATCGCGGTTGGATCCTCGCCGCCTTGCAACTTGATCTCGGTGCTGAATGCCTTGAATGCTCCTGCTTCACGATCGACAGCGTATAGCTTGTGATCGCGATTAGCAAAGACGTAAAGCAGCTTTCCTTCGACTGCATGATGCAGGTAATAGCGGGCAGCATTGTAGCTATCTTCATTTGAGCTCAGAGGCTTGCCGCTCTCGATCGCGTCTTGGAATTTCGCCTCCCCGCTCGCGAGATCGATGATGTTGACCTCTGCATTCACACTGGCATCCGGCCGCGAAATGTAGAGCAGGCCCGCTGGCGTGAGCTCGGCATAAGCAAGCTGTCCTTTGATCTTGGCATCCTTCTTCAAGCGCAGCGTTGCAGTCGAGACATCGAGAATATTCACGAATGTCTTCGATTCAGCGTCAATGGTGAGGACGACAGAATTGCCGGCAATCATGGCGTCGCTCACGGTGCCATGCATGCGTACCGCCTTGGGAAGAACGGTTGCGCCATCGTCATATCGCGCGACGTTGAGACCCGTCTGCACAACGCCATTTACTACGCGACGGCTACCCGTTGTTTCGTTCTCCGGCGGAGCTTCTGGCAGCATCACGATGCCTGCAGGATGCTGCACGATGTCGCGAATCCATCCGTCGACTTTGGCGGGCTGCGGCCAGAGCGCCTGACCATCGGCAAGGCGGTATGCCATGAGGCTGTCGTCGAAGCTGACATAAATGCGATCAGTCTTGTCCACTGAGGGATAGAGTTGGACGTGATGCGGAAGACTGGCGAAGCGTCCCCTAGGTAGTGTTGAAGACCAGCGCACGTTGCCGGTGCGCGCGTCGAGTCCGCGCAAGCCAGTGAGCGTGTGGACCACGATCATGTTGGGACCAGCTTGCAGGACCTGAAGTTCTGTACCTTGTGAAGCCAGTTGCGTGAGTCCCTGCATAAGCGCGCCGAAGCCTCTGCGCTTCGGAGCTTCCTCTGGTGCAAACAACGATTCATTCGCCCAAAGTTGCTGACCGGTGCTCAGGTCGTACAGCGCAACCGCGGCTCCGCCGGAAGCGCGCTGTCCATGGACAAGAAATGTTCCGCTCTGCGGCAGCACTCGGCGCGTGATCACCTTCGTGAAGTCGGCCTTGCGCGAGTCGAAGACGACTGCGCTGGTTACCGGATCGAAGATCTCGTCAAGGCCATCGCGTGTCGCTTCCATGAGTAGAGAACCTTCCAACGGGCGGACGTTCTCGATGGTCATTCCTCCCAATTCGGCCTTCTCCCACGAGAGACGACCACCATCCGTGTCGACCGCGGCGAGCGAGTTGTCAGTCGCAACCAGCAGCGCGCCTGCCGGCGTAACTTGCTGCCATCGAATGGCGCCGTTTACTTTTACCGTCCACGCGGCCGTTGCGGTTGTCGTTGTAGGTTTAGCCTGCCCATAGCTATAGATAGACGTGATAAGGAACGCGATTGCGGCAGCGCGCATAACGCGAATCGATGCAGGAGTCATTGTGATCTCCGTTCAAAACTAGGACTGACAGGGGAGAGAACCTCATGTTCCTCTATGTCAATTACATGCGCAAAACACGGAGAGACATGTACTCCCACGCAGAGCGCGATCGGGCCATCGCGTGATCGGGTCATCGGGTGGAGTGAACAGACTGCCTGATTGGGATAGAAATGGTGAGGGTGAGCGGATCAACTCAGATGAGCAAACAAGTCAGATCACCCGATGTCCCAATCGCCCGATTGTGTGTTATGCGGCTCGTGACGTCTCTGTCTTGCGTTTTACTTCCTGCTCTTCGCTTTTGATCTCCACGCGTTCGCGCTTGATGTTGAGCCGCAGTCGGTCGAAGATCGACATGTATTGATTCGCCATCCAGACCAGGGCGAAGAGTCCCAACAGGTATCCACGCCAATCTGGAAAGATCAGTTTGTATCGGGTGATGAATAGAAATAACGCCGAGACCCAATGGCTGAAGCAGTATTCGCATGTAAAAAGGTAGAAGAACTTCCGGATGATCACATGGCGCGCCTGCTTGCTGCAGCGTGTACAGAATTCGCGCGGCTCGCGGAAGACCTCTTCATGTGTGATGGTCCAGCTAATGCTCGCGATCGGCAGCGCGATAAGCAGCAGCTCGATGATCTGGACGCCGAGTTGGCCAGCGGTCATATCAATTAAAGAGGCTGGAAACTCAGAGCGGTGTTGCATCGGCTCTGCTGGATAATCAGTGTCCCAGCCTTTGTCATCCTGAAGCGCTTCCTTTGCGCGAAGGATCTCCGAGCATGTTTTGGATTCATTCGCTCTCGCCTGGTTCCTTCCGATCATCCAGGTTATGTATAGGACCCTGGCTGGGGTATTTCGGTCACAAGCATCATCGGAGATCCTTCGCGCAAAAGGCGCGCTTCAGGATGACATTTCCAATGCAGTCTGCGATAGAACTAACCTCCACCGTGCTACCTTCAAACGCGGTGTTCCTGTACTACATCACTGACCGAAAACAACTTTCGACCAATGAGACCGAAGCCAGGCGTCTGCTGGGTGATTGCCTACGCATGGCTGCGACCGCTGGCGTGGATGCGATCCAGATCCGCGAGCGCGATCTCTCGGGACGTGAGCTGACCGAATTGGGAATGCAGGCGATCGAAATCGTACGCCAGGCCAACTCCTCAGCGAAGGTATTGATAAATTCCAGATCTGACGTTGCCATCGCTTGCGGAGCCGACGGCGTACATCTGCGCTCCGACGACATCTCCGCGGCGGAAGCTCGCGCCATCTTCATGCATTCCGGAATTCTTCATCCAGTGATCGGGGTGTCGTGCCATTCCCGAGCAGAAGTCGAGTTAGCCGAAGGACACGGCGCAGATTTCGCAGTCTTCGCTCCGGTATTCGAAAAGGATCGCCAAATCAAAGAAGAAGGCCTCTCATCCCTGCAGGCGGTCTGTAATCGACGCGCCGCCAAGCCGGCCATGCCCATGCTCGCGCTAGGAGGAGTCAGCATTGAGAATGCGCAGAGATGTCTTCAGGCCGGAGCCGCCGGAATCGCTGGCATTCGCCTATTCCAAACTGGGAATGTCGAGCAGGTAGTTGCCACGCTGCGTAAGCTCGCGGCATAAGCGGATCTGCTCATTATTCATGCGCTTCGGACGCCATCACAAGCCCGGTAGAGCCCCAAGCCTTTGCTATAATTTGAGAATCGCTCTCACCCAAAGTGGCGCTATCGTCTAGGGGTTAGGACGGAAGATTCTCAATCTTCAAACCCGGGTTCGATTCCCGGTAGCGCTACCAACTTCTCGCTCTGATCGCAGAACCCAAAAGCAAAGAGATTGACAACCGGCTAGGTAATCGGACTACCTTCGCGGGCCACCACAACTAAGAAAACGTTTATTGCGCCTTTGGGGGAGCATGAAAGACAAGCATTCAACCACATCGTTGAATCTGGGCCTGTCCCGCCAGATTCAACTCGCATTGAAATACAACTTTTAGGGACTGGGGCGGAGAACTCCAGGGAGGAGCAAACAGTCATACTCCATTTCCCGTTCATCGGGTTGCAGCGCGAGCGCGATACCTCGCCGCCGAGACCCTTCGCAGCCCGGCTGGTCCCGATAACTTCTTTTGACAGTCGTGCGAGTCATGACCGCAGCGTTACCATGATGGCAGTCGGTCGTTGCCATGGGAATACGGCGCTGCAGATTTCGACGATCGGCGCAGCTTTTCCTTCTGTTGCTTCTCGCATTTGTGACCGGCTGCGGCAGCAGCTTTTTTGTGTCGGGAGCCCTCAATCCCTCGAGTGTGTCGGTGGTGACCGGTACGGTCAGCTTCGTTCAATTCACCGCCATTCTCGCCGGAAATGGAACGCTGGTGAATGTCACGGTTGTTACTCTGGCCGTTCCTCCTTTGTCGAGCACCTTCACGTTCTGCGGAAATCAAACCTCGCAGTTCACGATGAACCGAGCCGTTCAGGCGAGTTTCACTTCGGGAATGCCGACGTGTTCCAATCTAGTGTCGGTTACGTCGCCTTGACGGCACAATTCCAGCAGTGTGTAACAACACTCCCGTCATGGTTTGCTGCGGACATTTTGTCCGATTTACTCTTTGTTGCGCTTTTCTTCCGTCCACAACTGCCCGAGTGGTCCTAAATCGAGATTCAGGTCTTCGGGTCTGAGGCCGAACTGGGCAGCTAGCTCCCGGATTTTTTGTTCCAGCTTCATTAGTGCCAGGCCCATTTCTTCGATCTGGGGATCGGCGAGCGTGCCGCCTTCCATGCGACGGATTGCCTGACGTTCCAGTAAGCGGCGGAGCAACTCAATGAGGCTTAGGACTAGGCGAGCCAGTCCTTGTTCGATGTTCTCGGAGTTGCAGTCGAGGCGCTGCGTAGTGCCGCTAGCTAGAGACGAAAGCTCCTGGTTCAGTCCTGAGATGGCGTGTTCCATATCGTCGGGCGAGACGTTTTTGGGTTCGTCGCTCAATTGATGCTCGGTTTGCGCTTATCGCTGATTCAAGAACTCTGTCGCAGGCCATGGGCCCGTCGTACGTACAGAAGCTCGGTTGAGTTTCTCACGAAAGCCTTCGATGGACGTCCTTGAGACCAGCGCGTAGAGACGAACACCGTCAGGAGTTTCCTGCTCGCGCCATTCCAGAGCGTTGTCCGCAACTAAACTCTTGATCGCACTTGCCTGCTCGTTGAGGCCCCGCAATTGAGCGGCGCGTGCACGCAGGTGTTCGGCCCCCGAATTCTCTTTCTGGATCGCAGCCTCTTGCATAGCAACGCGAATTTCCATCTGAACATGATCTGCGTGCTTTACCAGGAAATCCCTATATCGAAGTGACTCCTCCCGGAGGTGCGCCTTCATCTCCTCGGCATCGAGCCATGTCGGAAATCGAAATGGAACGACGGCTTTCTGGGCGAGCATTGCTTGCACAACGCGATAAGACTCGAGGGCTGCTTCTCGAAAGTTCTTGCTGGAAATGGAGCTTCGTTCCATTTTGGAGCAGAGTGCGATAAGGCCAGAGTCTCTTACAAGCTCTATCGTGGAATTAAGAATGCCGTTCGCCGGGAACTTGCTCCCTGCGTCATCTAGAACAATGCAACAGGCGAGGAGGGGCATCGCGAGCGGCTCACCTTCCGAGCGGCCCTTGGTGGATGTGTTTGAGGGCGGTTTCTACCGAGGTAAGGACCGCATTTAAGCCCAGGTAGACGAGGTCAACGCCGGCTATCGAAATCACAAGACTGCCGTGGAGGACAATGCCGGCATTCAGCACATGGTCCAGGATTTCCAGCAGCGAGGGTTCCTGTTCGGGGCCCTGGGCTGGAGCGAGGATCGAATTTTGGTTGGCGACGGCCATTGAAAGCGACCGAACCCTGCCATTCTAACCTGAGCGTTTTCCAGCAGTTCTGCCCTGGCGTGACAAAACCTGTCTCAGATATTCTCCGTATAATCAAAAAGTTAACAAGATAGGAACTCTCTAATGACAAAACCTTAGGGCGTCGATTAGAATTATGACAACGTGGCGAGGAGTCAAGTTTACTGGTTAGGAACTGCTCGCCGGAATCCCCCGGAGTATAGCTTTGTCGTCCGTCCTCTCGCTGAAGGACAGCTCGCGCGAATTACTGGTCGAAATCCTGGGCGCACTCAATCCCTATTACAGTGACGTAACTGAAAAGTGGCGTGAGCAGGTTGCGGCGGAATTTGGCTTTGGAAGGCGTGAACTTGGCGCATTGGAGCGTCTTAGCCTTCAAACCGCACACTCGTTTTTCTCCCACAGTGATCTACCGGGATTTTTCGAGAATGCCGATTATTTCGGCATGCGTCTGGCGAAACTGCAAGTGGACACACGCGCTGTTGCGCGATCGCTCGAGATTTACCAGGAGCTTTGCGAGCCGTACTTGAGCGGACTCTTTGGTGCACGACTGAAAGAAGTTAGCGCAACCCTGGACGTCATCAAATCTTCGACGTTCATCACGGTTTCCGGCGCTTACTTCGACGCGAAGACCAGTGAGTTCGCCACACTGCTGCGCGTACTTGACGCCGAACTGTCTTCAGGCCAGATCGCCGGAATGTTCGAGAAAGTTCTGGAGATAACCAGCGCGAACTTCGGCGCTTCGATGGCGGCGATTCTGCTGCGAAGACCTGAAGGAGATGGTTTCCGCCTTGAGAGTTCGTTGGGAGTTGAAGGCCTGCTTCCCCCGGATGCGGAGTTCGAATTGGGACAGGGGTTTTGCGGCACTCTGACAAACACGGGAGAACCTGAGATGGTACTCGACGTGGCCAACGATCCGCGTATCCTGCATCCGTCGATTAAAGAGCGCGCGACGTCGCTTTGGGGCGTCCCCCTAAAGACAGGAAAAACGGTCATCGGTGCTTTGATCATTGGCTTCGCGCGGCCATACGAATGGTTGCCGAACGAGCGGGATCTAATGCGTGCCATTGCGGAACGCACCGTGATCGCCATTGAACGCGCGCAACTAACGGAAGAATTACGGGCCCGCGAAGCTCGTATCGCCGAGCTCTCGGCGCACTTGCTGGCGGTCCAGGAAGACGAGCGCAAGCGCATCAGCCGCGAATTGCACGACGAGACCGGGCAGTCTCTGATGGTCATCCGTCTCTATTTGGGAATGCTCGAAGCCCAGCTCACCGGACGAACTGCTAAGGGGAAGATTCGCGAGACGGTTGCCGTCGTTGACCGCACGATTGAGGGCATTCGACGCATCATCGCCCGCTTGTCCCCACTATTGCTGCAGGAATTAGGCCTGGTAGCAGCGATCCGCAAAGAAGCCAAGGACTTGGCTAAAGCTACCGGCGTGAAAGTGCGCGTAGCCATCAACGAAGACGTTGGCCGACTGGCACCGGAGATTGAAGCCGCTATCTATCGCGTGGTGCAGGAGTCGCTCCACAACGTGGCCAAACACGCGCAGGCGCGATCCGCTTCGGTGCAGATGAGCCGCCACGAGAGCACTGTCTATCTCTCGATTGAGGACGACGGCATCGGTATGCCGGCGAAGGTGAACAGTCCACGGAGCCACTCGTTTGGCCTCGCGGGAATCAAAGAACGAATAGCTTCTCTGGATGGCGAGGTGCGTGTCCATTCCGAGAAAGGGAAAGGTACGCGGCTGGAGATCATGGTGCCTGCGCGGCAATACCATGAGGCCATGTCGCAGACGGCGTAAATAAAGCAAGTCAGGTAATCAATCAAATGCCAAAAATCAGAGTTCTACTAACCGATGACCATACACTGTTTCGTCAGGGCGTTCGGCGTCTCTTGGAGACCGAAGCGGATTTCGAAGTAGTCGGCGAGGCGTCCGACGCCGGCGACTCCGTCGAGAAGGCACGCGAGCTGCGTCCTGACATCGTGCTGATGGACATCGGCATGCCCGGCTTGTCGTCGTTTGAGGCGGCGCGGCAGATTCGCAAGAACCGTCCGGAAACCAAGATTCTTTTCCTCACCATGTACGAGGACGAAGACTATCTTGTGCAGTGCTTGGAAGTCGGCGCTGCGGGATATGTGCTGAAAGATACGCCTGCTCCTCAGCTGCTAACCGCTGTGCGCGACGTGTACAAGGGCGGAAAGTATCTCAGCTCCCAGGTGTTGGGCAAGCTCGTCGAAGACTTTCGCTCACGCGTCCGTGACACGCGCATGCGCCCTCGCATCTCGACGCTCACTCCGCGCGAACGCGAGATTCTTAAGCTGCTCGCCGAAGGCAATTCGGTGAAGGAGATCGCCGTGATACTCGGTCTTAGCGTAAAGACCGTGGAAGCGCACAAGTTCAACCTGATGCGTAAGCTCGACATCCACAACAAGGCACAGCTCGTGACTTACGCCATTCAGAAGAAGATCATCAAAATTCCAGTGAACCAGTAACCTCCTCCTGAATCCTCAAGCCTCGCTTCGGCGAGGCTTTTTTTGCGAATTCTTTCGCCACCGAGTCACGGAGATACTGAGAATTCCTTCTTTGTCATTCCGAATCGCTGTTTGGGATGAGGAATGTCACCGAATCCAGCGTGCGGGGAGTTTTGCATCATTACTCGCCGTATTGCATCATTGAGAGGACGCATGCGTACGATCCGCTTCAATACGGCGCTCGGATTATTGATCACAGGCGGGCTTCTGATGGCAGCACAATTCGTGCTGCTGAATGATCCAATGAGTACCCGTCGCGGCCTTGCCGGGACAGTACTGACGTCTGGCGCGAACCAAGGCGACACGGACGATGCTCCGGCGGCTGGCTGTCATGAAGAACCTGTGCGGAGAGATCAAGCTCCGCGGAATCACGACTGCTGCACGATCGGTCATCTGCATGCGATTGCATCGGCATCGGTGGTCACCGCTCCTGCGTTTGCGGTGAGTCCGGTCAACAGCCCACTTGTGCAACCAGCGAGCATCGAGCAAACTGCTTCACAAAGTAGCCAATTTTCTGACACTGGGCCACCTGGCTCTGCCGTTCCAATTCGGATCTAGATCGAGTCTTCACTGCTGAAGTGCGAGACGGCTCGTCTCGCGTTCTCCATCTCTCGCACAAGCACGCGGAGACTCGATGCGAATCCTTGTATTCTTCCTAATCGCTGTGTCTATCACCGCCAACATTTCTGTCGCTCAGAACGATAGTCCTTCCGCCCAGAGCGGAATGCCTGAATATGCAG
>CAYZHX010000130.1:7808-11201 GCA_964476905.1 uncultured Terriglobales bacterium | reverse complement strand
CGGGCCAGTGCCTTCGTCGGAAGCTTCTTGCTTCCGCCCAAATACCATAATGACTCGGCCCTGCGGATCGAACTCGATCACCATGTCGGAGCCTTTGTCGGTCACCCAAATGTTGTCGTGCCGATCGATCTTTACCGCGTGTGCGAAAGACCACGCATACAGATTGCGGCCTATCTCGCGAATAAATTTTCCGTCAGGCGCGAACTCCAGCAGTTGCGCGGCGGCTGCGCCGTAAGCCGGACCAGTTGTTCCGCCGCGTGAGAATACGAATAGATGCCCCTTCGAGTTAACGGCCACGCCTACAACCTCGCCGAAATATACGTCTTGAGGAAGCTGCAAGACATCGGGGACCGAGCGGTAATGGATCTGCGGTGGTTGCTGCGCAGCGGCAACAACAGCGAGGAGGATGACGGTAAAAAGTGCGGTCCTCATGCGACCTCCGGATTTTAGAAAATAAATGCGGGCCAATATGGCGACAGGAAGCTATGAAAATTGAAGTAAGAACGACTCGACGATATTATTGCGGAAATTTTAGATGACCCTACACCTCCAGTCCTTGGTTTTTGAAAGTGAATGTTTCACGGAATGATCAAGTCTCCCCAAAAGCCTGTCATCCTGAGCCGCGTTTGGGCGAAGGATCTCCCGGAATGCTTACGCCTAACGTGCGCTTACAAGGCTCCTTGGCCTAATTGCCTAGGTTTTGGTGAAGGAGCCATACCGGCACTTCAGTCGCAAATATTGCGGGAGATCCTTCGCCAAAATGCGGCTCAGGATGACACGTCATAGGCGGAGTCAAACATGGTGACTGGAAGCTGTGAATACATTGACTTTTTAGTTTGGGAATCGCGAAACAACTGTTGCTTTGGAAGCCTCAGAAGCGATTGATCAACTCCTCTTGACGATCAGTATGAGAGTGGGTATCTTATTCCTCTTGACGCTCAGTAGGAGGCCTCGATGCCGGACAAACCGAGCGAACTGGTCCAAGGCACGCTGGACATGCTCATTCTGAAGACGCTGAATCTCGAACCGATACACGGATACGGAATATCGGTGCGGATCGAGCAGATGAGCCACGGCGTCTTTCGGGTCAATGCCGGGTCATTGTTTGTCGCTCTGCAGCGGCTGCAACGAGCAGGACTGATCAAGAGCGAATGGAAGTCAACCGAGAACAGCAGGCGCGCGAAGTACTACGCTCTCACCGAGCATGGACGCAAGCGACTCAACAGCGAAACGCGCGAGTGGAGCAGGCAGGTAGCTGCGATCGCGAGAATTCTGCAGGCAACATAAGAGGAGCGACGCCATGCTGCGAAACATAGCCGGTGGACTGCAATCACTGCTCCGGAAGGAACAGGTTGAACTCGAGCTGAATGAAGAAGTGCACACCTATCTTGAAATGGCCGTAAATGACAAGATGCAGAACGGGATGTCTCGCGAGGAAGCACTTCGAGCCGTGCGCTGGGAGCGAGGGAATCCTGAGACGACGAAGGAAAACGTTCGCGATGCAGGTTGGGAGTCATTTGTAGAGACGTTCTTCCAGGATCTACGTTTTGCCTTGCGCATGCTGCGCAAATCGCCAGGGTTCAGCGTAGTCGTGGTGCTCACTCTGGCTCTCGGTGTCGGCGCAAACACTGTGATTTTCAGCATGGTCAATGCAGTATTGCTGCGTTCATTGCCGTACGCGAATCCAAGTCAACTGGTTTTTGTGCGCGAGACCAAGCCCGAAACGGGAAACGCGGGAGTGGGGCTGTCATATCCTGGCTTCAGTGAACTCCGGGAAAGCAATCGCGTATTCAGCTCGATCGCCGGTTTCGGCAGTCACGCTCTGGTGCTGACTGGCTACGGAGAGCCTTCCGAAGTAAGAACCGTCGCAGTCACTTCAGATTTCTTTTCAGTTCTGTCCGCTGAGCCGCTGTTGGGCCGCGTCCTGGTTGGCCAGGACGGCGAGCGCGGAGCTGCGCCCGTCGTAATCCTGAGCGAAAGTTTATGGCGAAATCGATTTGGCGCCGATCCGGGAATCGTGGGCCGTTCGATCAACCTCGACATGCGCTCTTACACCGTGATCGGTGTGATGCCTGCAAGTTTTCGTACGCCATTCCTTAATCAGGTGAATCAGCTTTGGATACCGCTCGTTCAGGATCCATTGTTCAGCGTTTGGATGACTCGGCCGCCGCAACAACACTGGATGGCGGTAATCGCGCGCATGCGTCGCGACATTTCCTCCAACCAGGCGCAGGCTGAATTGGAAACGATCAGTGCACGGCTCGCAAGAGAGTATCCAGAAGAAAAAGGATGGGGGATCAGAACTCAGCCGCTGCAGCAGACGATTACAGGCGACGTGAAATTGCCGCTGCTCCTGCTGCTGGTGGCTGTCGGCCTGGTGCTCTTGATCGCCTGTGTGAATATCGCGAATCTGCTTTTGAGCCGCGCCACGTCGCGATCAAGAGAGATCGCGATTCGCATTGCGCTCGGCGCGGGCAAGGGGCGCATCGCCCGCCAATTACTGACTGAGTGCACCATCCTCGGGCTCCTCGGCGGAGCGATTGGAGTGCTCCTGGCCTACTTGGGAGTCGCCGCTCTAGTACCGCTCTTGCCATCGACTCTGCCGAGGTTTCACGCGATTCGCGTGGATGGCTGGGTTCTTGCTTTTGCTTTCGCGGTTTCGCTAGTCACTAGTCTCGTTTTCGGACTAGCTCCCGTACTGTCTGCCGCCGGTGCTGATTCACATAAAGACCTCGGCGAAGGCGCTCGCGCAGCAGAGTCGGCAGCTCCGCGTCGCGCTCGCGCGTTTCTGGCGATTGGAGAGATTGCTTTGGCGATGGTTCTTGTGACCGGAGCGGGATTGCTGATGCGCAGCTTTGCGCACCTCACTGCCGTGAATCCGGGCTTTGAACCGAGCCACGTGGTAAAAGCAATGATTTCGCTTCCGCAGTTTCAATACTCCAAGCCGGAGCAATGGACCGCATTTTCACAAGAACTAATGAGGCGTCTCCAGGCCGAGCCTGGCATGAAGGATTCAGCCATTGCGGGTCCTCTTCCCATTGTGGATTGCTGCATCAATCTCGCTTTTCAGATTGCCGGGGATCCACCGCTGGCAGCGGGAAGTGCCAACACTGCAAATTACACTCCCGTCAGCCCAAACTATTTTTCAGTGATGGGTATTCCGCTGCTCCGTGGCCGATTGTTCAGCGAATCTGATTCGCCCTCGTCGACGCCTGTGGTGTTGATCAGTCAATCATTGGCTAAGCGCTATTTTCCCAACGAAAGTCCGCTGGGCAGGCATCTCAACTTCGGTTTTCCCACAAACGGAATTGCCTCTCGCGAAATTGTCGGCATCGTTGGAGACATACACGACGTTTCACTCGGCAAAGAACCGGGACCGCTATTGTATGTTCC
>CAYZHX010000130.1:0-7708 GCA_964476905.1 uncultured Terriglobales bacterium | reverse complement strand
TCCGTTTCTCGGCGCACGCATGAATTAGGAATTCGGATGGCGCTTGGCGCCCAGCCCGGATCGGTTTTGAACATGATCGTGAGGGAGACGCTGGAGCTCACGGCGGTCGGCATTGTGATTGGCATTCCATGCGCTGTCGCGACGGCGCATTTAATTACGCACTTGCTTTTTAATGTGACTGCCTACGATCCACTCACGCTGGCAGCAGTTGCAATCGTGCTGGTTACTGTTGCCGTGGCGGCTAGCTACATACCGGCAAGGCGAGCAATGAAGGTAAATCCGATTGTCGCGCTGCGCTATGAATGAAGCGCACAACTTCGCTTTACGGCTTTGAAGCCAAACGGAAATGCGGGGCCGGATACCAAATCCTGACCCCTGTTCTTTCGGAGAGTCTTTCTCAAATTTTTTGTGAAGATCTGCTGCAGCCGACAAATAGCGTTCGGGAGGTGGGAACTGCGAGGATGGCTTGGGACATTTATTTTCATAGTCGACGAGCGGCTTGAGCTCGTCGGCGAGATTCGGCCTCCCATCCCGATGTAGAATGTGCGCCGGGTTAGATCAAGTCTGAGTTTCTGATGAGCCCTCGTAATCAGATTGCGTTGACACCTTCGGTTTCAGTGGCAAAACGAAAGGAGGTCGCATGAATCGCAGAAGTTTTTCTCTTTTGAGCGCAGCTGCACTCCTTTGTTTCGCATGGACTTCTTCTCCATCTCAAGTAGTAGAAACTAGTCAGTTGCCGGTGGGTAGCACGATTCCCGTAACGTTAGAAAAGGGAGTTGACGCGCGCAAGAACAAGGCTGGCGACAATGTGATCGCACGGACAACGGAGAACGTGAAGTCAGAGGGTCACGTTCTAATACCGAGGGGCTCGCACATTATTGGTCGCGTGAGCGAAGCTAAGGCCCAGTCCACGGAAGAACCGGAGTCGGTGCTCGGCATCATTTTTGACCATGCTGTTCTGAAGGGTGGTCGCGAAATTCCACTGGCGCTGACGATTCAGGCGATCGCACCTGAGAGACCGGAAACCTCGGATCCCTCAGACATGCCGCGGATGACAGCCGCGACCGCGGGAGGACTTGGCGGAGGCAGAAATTTGGGACCGATGTCCGATCCGAACGCCGGCGTTCCAGGAAGAGTCGAGAGTCAAAACTCTGTATACGTTCCCGATGGGCAACTCACACCGGGCGGAGGGCTTACCCCTAGCTGTCATGGAGTGCTGGGAATCGACGGTGTGGGACTCGCTCCCGAAAGCACAGATCCGTCCCGAGGATCACTGATCATTTCCGAGCGGCACAATGTGCATTTATACGCGCGAACGCAGATGATGCTGCGCGTACTGGAGAAGTAGAGCGATCACGCGATTCTCGAAACCAAACGGACGGACTGGCACGCCTATTCTCTTCCAAACTGCGATACCGAGCTATTGATGCCGCACTCTGCACGTTAGGGAAACAGGAAACGGAGGGTGCTACTCGAGTCGCGAAACAAGTGATAACACGTCCGCTTTCAGAATGGGAAACAAATTCCAGACGCAACATCTTCCTTATTCGGGAAATTACACGAGACGGCGTTCCGTCTCTCTGCATTTGTTTTCTTTTCTGTCTTTTCCCTGACATTCCGTCCTCGCGCTCAGTTCAAAAGAGCTAGTCCTTTAGTCATTACCCGACTTGGGCCTTCGTAATGAAGGACTGGGAGCATGGTGCCGTACGATTTGCTCAAGTTGAGGTAACGCGATGTATACACAAACGGAGCTTATGGCCTTACCAAGGAAAGCCGTAATGGCCTTACGGCGGCACAGCGTCCAGATCATGGGGATATTTGTGTTGGCGGCAGTAGTGCTCGCGGGTTGGGCGTACGTGCAACGGAAGAATGATAACTCCCTCTCTTCCCAATTTCGTTCCTCCGCACAACAAGCTTTTCGCGCAATTAACAGTTGCGAAAACTACAAACTGAAACACGGGGACTCTTACCTGACGCGCGAGCTGGAGGCAGAGAAGGCTCTTTCCGCCGCGACCGCCCTTGCCACAACCCAAGCAGACCGCCTAGCGGCAATGGCCCTTTCCGATTACCTGCATGATGTGAAGGTCGTGCACCTGGCGTGGCTAAACCGTGATCGTAAGAGCGGCAAACATGGTTACGCGGAATCCAGCCGCGACTTGCGGGCAGCAAAACAAAAAGTGCACACCCTCATTTCACTTAGCTGAAGAGACGCACCTATGCGGCAGTCACCGATCAGATGGTGTGACCTGAAAATAGGCGAGTCAAACAACGAAGGGATACCTTGTATCGGCTGAAGCCAACAGCAAAACAGGTTGGCTACGAGAGCGCGTTCTTCTGCCGGAACAAAGGGGGACATCCCTGCTTCCTCCCTACCTTTTAGCTGCAGGTTCCTTACGCGGCGCCACGATCGTTTGGGATCAAAAAGAAGGACGCCGCAAGGGCGTCCTTCATTCCTCGAGATCAGATGGCTCTACTTGCACCCAACGTTCTGAACCTTGCTCGCGGAAGCCAGGATGCTCTCGTTGGGATAGGACCAAGCATTGTCAATCGCGTTTGACGGGCCTTCCTGGAACCACTGCAGGAGCGCTTCGTTCTGTGGATGGAAGGTGAACAATACCGGTGGCTGATTCGCGCCGAGGCTTACCGGGAGCGTAATCGGATAGGTTGCGTCGGGAAGACCCTCCACAACGTCTCCTACTTCGAGATCGTTCTGGCAATTGGTGTTGTCCGAGTGCCACCATGGAGTCAGGTTGCGAACGCCGTCGCTGACCACGAACGGATCGTTGAAGATTTCGGCGATTTCATGGCTGTGCGCCGTCACATCGCTGAAGGCGTCGCCGAACAATCCGGGTGTGATCCAGCTCGAATAGTTCACCACGTACCGTTTTTCGACATTGCCATTGCTCGCATCACCGGGCTCAAAGTCGTAGGTGTGATATCCGAGAGTGCAGCATTGGGAAGGATCGCCAGGAGCGTACAGGAAAGTGTTGGGAAAGAGGAACGTAGAAATGTCTTTGGTTGTGATCTCGCCTGCATTCTCCGCAGCACCGATCGGGGTGGTTGTGTCGCTGGCCACCGTGGGAAACAACTTGTTTCCAAACACATCCCCATCGACCAACACATAGGCAACGGTGCCATCGGGATACGCAGCAAATCGATAAGTGCCGCGAATGAGAGTCATTACCCGGGTGGTTTTTACGCTCGGCACCAGGATTGTGTGCCAATCGGGTTTTGCCTGGCTGTAGTACTCGGCTCGCTGCACGGCGTCGGTGAACTGCGTTGGAGTTGAACTGCTCGAATACGAATGGTTCTGGTAGATGGGCGACGCGAGAATGTAGGGAACATACGGCGCGGCCGGCAAGTACATGCGCTTGCCATTTAGAAAACGTGGCGAACCGTCGTAGTTGCGCAGATCGATGTCGACGGGAATGACAGGAGCATTGATATAGGTCGTTCCATGATTGTTCGGCGGATTTCCAACTACGTTGGTGTACCAGTGATTGTTGGCTGAGGGGTTCTCGACGGTCCCGACATAGCCGGGAGCAAAGTAATGATCATTCCAGTTCACCAGCGAGTCAATGTTGGGCACACCGAGCCGGGCATGAGCCTGTCCGTTGACCAGATGTGCATGCGGCGGAATCGATGTGGCTTTGCCTTTCGAGCCGCCATCAAGAAGATTGCTGGAAAGAGCAATTTGATCGCTTTGAAGTTGAGCGAAGGTGCTGATCGAGAACAGTGCGCAGGCGAAGACAAAGATTGCCCGCACGGATTTTTGCCAGAGTGACATTGGAAAGGGTTCTCCAGGGGAAATGTGGGATGAAAAAGCTTTGTTCCAGATTACGTGTCAGTTGCGTGTTCGCAAAGAAGTAAAGATTCGTAATCCGAAAGGATTAACGGAAGTAGAGATAGCGAAGGATTAGCTGGAGAACGAAGGAGAGCCTGATCTGCCTGACTTTTTGTCGCGCCGCCGCCCTTAACGGACTGTCCGTCCGGTGATTCAGCCCCTTCTTCCTCGCTCGATAGGCCTGATCACCATTTTCGCGAGTTGCACCGAATCAGCAACCTCGCAGATGATTCACGGTGACTGATCGATTTTCTCCTCCCGCGCTGTGCGTACTGCGGCGATGAGCGAGGCGGCGATGACAAACGCGTTCTTCTGCCGGGAATCGTCAGTCACGCCAAAAAAACGCAACGCCAAAACACGCGAAAAGCGAAGTCAGGCGGCCCTCATAATCGCGACACATGGTTCAGCGTGTTCCGTTGGATCGGAAGCCGTGCCCCCGATTCATTGAGCCACCGAATTCACTAGGCGGATCTACTCCTTACTTCGCCTTATGGCTGGCGAGAACGTAGTAGATGCCACTGCAGCGAATGCGGCCACGATAGTCAAGAGCGTGCGAACTAGCATGACGGTATGGACACGTAGAACCGGCTACTGTTGTGGAGGAGATCGGTTCGGGGGTGACCAGAGTAACTCTATGGCACCAGGATGAGTGAGGATTGAAGAAAGATGTAGTGCGCGCGTTTCTGAATTACCTCGGGTCAACTCCAAATAAGGACGAGGTTCGGGGGGACCCCGAAAGCCCCGAGATTGTGAACAACCTTGCCGCTGCGGTAATCACGATTCCTTTCTCCGCAAGCGAGGCAAGTCGCTGTAGCGATCGCTGTTATTTCGCTGGACTGGGCAGGAGGAACGGTGAACAGCACGGTTTGCCTGAGGGCTGGAACTCCATCAATTCCACTCGAATTCCGTCCGGGTCGTACAGGTTGAACTGCCACTTACCATCGCGCCCGATTTGCGCCTGAGAATGCCGACCCGCAATTCTGTCGCCTTGGTACAACAGCGTCACCGACTTTTCCATGTTCTCGACGCCGAGAGAAAAGTGATCCAACACGCCGAGTTGTTCCTGGGACATCGAGGCTGGAATTCCGGATTTCTCCGGTCCGTGTACCAGCATGTATTCAAGCCAATCGCTGCCGTCAGGAACTTGCTGGGAAATCCAGTCGGTCACACCTTCCTTCATGCCGCCGTGCCAGTATGGGCGAAAGCCGAGCAGGGTGCGATAAAACGCGTCCTCTGCAGCTGCGTCGTGCACGAGGTATCCAATATGAATGATGTGACTGCTCAGTGGATTCTCAGATAGAGGCGCAGGATTTGCCGGCGGCTGCACGATCTGGACCTTGTTTCCTTCAGGATCCTTCACCTCAAAGTACTGGCTTCCATCGCTTGCCTTGGTGGTTGACGATGGCACTTCGACACCGTGTGCCTGGAGGTACTTACGCATGGCGTCTGCATCCGAGGTGTTGAAGGCCGCATGATCCAGACGATTGACCGACGCAGGACCTGTCGGCAATGGCAACACTTCTACGAACTGAGCAGCGCTAAAGGAATACCGAACGCCCGCGGGATTTTCCGGGTCCGGTCCTTTTATCGCCCCCAGGTCGTGCACGTAAAAGGTCTCCGCTTTCGCCGGATCCGTCGTGTAGACGGCAAGGTGCGAGATGCCCGTAAGTTTAGGTCGCTCCTGACAGATTGCTCCTGGTGCTATCGATACGAGGCTGACAATCATCAATACCGTTCTTGCTTTCATCGTTTCGTTCCCTCTGTCTCTCGTGCTTGGATTACGACATTGAACTCAGGCAATTGGCGCGCCGGCTGCCTTGTAAATAGACTCGATGGCGAGCATGTCTTTCAAGCCTTCTTCGCCTGGCGACGTAGGCTCTTTATTGTTGCGGATGCAGTCGGCGAAATGTTCCGCTTCGATCTTGAATTGGTATGGATGTTTCTCCGTGCTCGCCTGTTCAATCGGCTTTCCACCGACTTCTCCATGCAGCCGGATACCGTCGTAGTTAAAAGCTGGTTCCATCACCAGGTAGCCGGATTCGCCGTTGATCGCCAGGATGCTTGGTCCGCGCTGACCGTACGAACAACCGCACGATGCGATGATGCCGGAGGGCATCTTCATCGTCCACTCCATCGATTGTTCCACTTCGCTGAAGCGGCCGCTGCGCTCACGTGTGGCGGTGACAGCAGTGAAGTTCGCGGGCTCCTCGCCGGTGATATGACGAATTGCGTTGAGAGGATAAATTCCTAAATCCATCAGCGAGCCGCCTCCGCCGAGCGCCTTTGTAAGTCGCCATTCTCCGGCCCGCTGCTGACCGAAGAAGCCACCTCGGAAAGACTGCAGTTGCCCGAGGCCGCCAGACTGGATGATGCCGATTGCCTGATTCCACATTGGCTCGTATTGCACGCGGTAGGCGATCATCAGTTTAACCTTGGCTTGGCGGCAGGCGTCGATCATCTTGCGGCATTCGGCGCTCGAAATCGCCATCGGCTTCTCGCATAACACATGCTTTCCCGCTTGGGCGCCGCGTATGGTGTACTCGGCGTGCATGCTGTTCGGCAGCCCTACGTAGATCGCATCGATCTCCGGATTCTCGCGGATGCGGTCAAATGTCTCGTACGTGTAGATCGAGGTTTTGGGAATGCCGTACATCGCGGAATACTTCGCGCCTTTGGTATCGGAATGTCCTGTCACAAGCGCTGTGATCTTCGCAGTCTGCGAGTTTGCGCATGCTCGCATGAAGATGTCGGAAATCCTGCCGAGCCCGACCGCCGCATAACCGACTGGCTTGTTTGACTCGCCATGAGCGCGTGTCGGCAGGTATGTCCCTGCCAGTGCAAGTGCGGAGAACTTCGTGAAATCGCGACGATTCATGATGCGCCACCTCGAGCGCGCCACATCACAATACCAAAGGCGCTTTGAAAGAAGAATGCTCCTGGCAGACGGCAGCTACCCAGATCGACGTTCAACCAAAGGTGGGAATTCGGTACTTTTGAAAATGTGGTCAGGTCGCCCGGACTGCGGCATCATGGGAGTTGCGCCTAACCGGCTGTCCGTCTATGGTATCGGCTTATGCTTCGGCCCCACGGCTTTGGTTTCTTATATTAGTGATTTTGTCTGTGCCTCTGCTGGGTCAAAGCTCCAAACAGTACGTTCAAGACGTTTCCTCGGCTCTGCGCGCGAAAGACTTCAACAAGGCTATCGACCTCAGCCGCGCAGGCTTGCGGGAATTTCCGACTGATCCCCAACTCTGGGTTCTGCAAGGGGCCGCAATGGTGAATAAAGGTGAAAGTCAAAACGCTCTGGCTTCATTCCAGCATGCGCTGAAGCTTTTTCCTGACTATGTTGCTGCGTTGGCGGGAGCGGCGCAGATCGAGTACCAAAATGGGAATCGCGGAGCTACACGATTGCTCGAGCACTTGCTTCGATTCCGGCCTTTGTTGCTGCTGCTGTCGGTCACAGAGAACTCAGGAAGGCCACCAAGTCTTTTTCTTCTTGCGCTGTGAATGTAATCCCAAACCGCGTTTCGTAAAAGCGAACAACGTCCATCAGCGTTTGGGCTGAGCCATTATGGAAATAGGGAGCGCGGGCCGACAAACCGCGAAGAATCGGTCCCTTGATCTTGCCTATGTGATCAAATCTTCCATCAATCAGTGCTTGACCGAGATCGGTGGTGGTCTTGATCTGGCCGGTAACCTTGCTGCGAACTGTGATCGTCGGCAAGTATGTGATGTCAATCCCCCCAAGATTCACCGCTGAGTTATCCGGATTCGGATCGCCAGTGCCGATATCCAATGGAGTCGGGAAAGAATGGTTTCCCACATTGGGAGTATCGTGGCAGGTGCCGCAGAATCCGGCAATCA
>CAYZHX010000129.1:8310-11273 GCA_964476905.1 uncultured Terriglobales bacterium | reverse complement strand
TGCTCAAGTGCATCGATTGCGGCTCTGAGTTTCTCTTCACCGCCGGCGAACAACTCTTCTTCCACGACAAACAATTCAAGAACGAGCCGAAGCGCTGCAAACCTTGCAAAGCTAAGCGCATTGCCGCGGTTGGCGCGACTCCGGTTAACACCTACCAGAAGGTGGAGACGCGCACGAACTGTTCGCATTGCGGCAAAGAAACCACCGTCCCGTTCAAGCCAACGCAGGGACGTCCGGTCTTCTGCCGCGAATGCTTTCAGCAGCGCCGAACGGCTACCGCAACCGCCTAAAGCAAGACACGGATTCTTCGGATCACACGAATGCCGCAGGTCTGAGTACAAGTGTGCACCGAATGGTGAATCAAGGATCTCTCGTCGGTTTATCGGTGAGAATCCGATATCAAAGTGATCGTGTGGTGTTTACTTTTAGCTGAAAACGAGTGTGACTGCGGATAGCCGACTTTCTACGAGTGCCGGGCTACCGCGCTTCTGGCCTCGCGGATGCCGCTAACCGACTTTTTTTTTAGGGCGGCGGTATTGGTTTGGCGATCCTGACGCTTGTCTTCGTGGGCAATGAGCAAGGCTTCGATCTGACGAAGCAGGTCGTTGGTGTTCATGGGCTTCACCAACATGGAGTCAGCACCCTCTTCCTTCCAATCACTGCCCAGCAGCGGGAAGGCGGTAAGGATGGCTACGGCGGGGTCGTAGTCTTTCTTCTTGGCTTCGCGGATCACGTCATAGCCGGCGGTTTCGGTCTCCATGCGCATGTCCGTGATGACCATCTGATATGTGTTTTCCGCAAGGCGGCTCTTGGCCTCTTTGGCCGAGGCGGCGGTTTCCACTTCGAATCCGTTGATTTCGAGGATCGCTTTCAGCGTTAGCAGAATGGCAAGTTCGTCATCAACCAGCAGGATGCGACGTTTCATCGAAGGCTCCAGGGGGATTACCGGTACCCAGCCGATCGCGCGTACCGTGGATCACTGCCGATCCAGAGTAGCTCTGATGCAAGTTACCGAGACTAAGTTGTGAGGTGGAGCAAGCACCCCGTTTCAGACGCTATGATAACACCGTGGGCGGTTACTACATCGAGAACTTTGGTTGTCGTGCGGCACAAGCTGATGGCTCGGCCATCGAGCGCCAACTCGCAGATCGCGGATTTGCGCGCGTAGCGTCGGCCGAGGAAGCCGCAGTCGTAGTTTTGAACACTTGCACGGTTACTGCTGCAGCCGATCAGGATGCCCGGGCAGCAATTCGCCGCGTTCGGCGTCAGAAGCCCGAGGCCAAGATCTTGGTGACTGGTTGCTATGCTCAACGCGCTCCACAGGAGATTGCGGCTCTGGATGGCGTGACTTGGGTGGTGGGCAATTCGCATAAGCACGAGATCGGGAACATCGTCTCCGCCGCAAGTTCAATCGGCTTTCTGCCGCTGAGCGACCTGAACGTTGTTGGCCGGAACGCGGCGTTTGGACCCATCTGCGTCAGCGACATCTTCGCCCATACCCAACTACAGGCCGCTCCGGTGTTCGAGGGGATCGAGCGCACGCGTCCCAATTTGAAAATCCAGGATGGATGTGACAATAGGTGCTCTTTCTGCGTCATCCCATTTGTTCGCGGGCGGAGCCGATCCGTAACGACCGAAGCGATCCTGCGCGAAGTGGAAGCTCTCGAGCGAGCCGGATATTGCGAGCTTGTCATTTCAGGAATCAATTTGGGACGCTGGGGACGCGATTTCGAAAAGCCTGAAAGCTTTCCCGACCTTCTGCGCACAATCCTCGACCGCACTTCAATCCAAAAACTCCGTTTGAGTTCAGTCGAACCAATGGACTGGAGCGACGACCTGATTGGACTCATGGCTTCTTCGCCGCGCATTGCCAAGCACGCGCACGTGCCTTTGCAGTCCGGCAGTGACACAATCCTCCGTAAGATGCACCGTAAATACCGGCCCTGGCACTACGCGGAAAAGATCGAAAAAATCCGTAAAGCAATGCTCGACGCTTCCATCGGCGCCGATGTGATGGTCGGTTTTCCCGGCGAGACGGAAGAGTTGTTTCGGCAGTCGTTGGATTTCGTTGAGAGCTTGCCGTTTACGTATCTCCACGTTTTCACGTATTCGCCGCGACCCGGTACTCCAGCGGCGGATATGCCGAATCAAATCCCCGTTCACGAGGCGCACGCGCGCAATCGGATCATGCGCGAGGCCGCCGCGGCGAAGAATGCGGCCTTTCGCCAGAGCTTCATCGGAAGAACACTGAAAGCAATTACCCTCGCAAGAGCGAACAGGGCAGGAACCGAAGCGCTTACAGATAATTACTTGAAGGTCTGTCTGGACAGTCAGAACGAACCAAACCGTTGGATCGATGTCAACGTGACCGCGCTCGCTCCACAGGGCCTCTCGGCAGAAGTTGTGCGCGCGTAATGAGCTTGACGCAATGAAGACAGCGAAGTCGAAGCTCAGCTCAAAACCAAAAGCGAAGAATGACGCAAAAACAGTAGACGATTATTTCGCCAATATCGAAGATCCGGCGCGCGCGATGTTAACCAAAATGCGCGAGACCATCCGCTCTGTAGTTCCCGCTGATGCCACAGAGGTGATCAGCTATCGCATTCCCGCCTTTAAACAAAAGAACATAGTGGTCTGGTATGCAGGGTTTACGAATCATTGCAGTCTTTTTCCTGGCGCAGCCGTAGTCGAGCAGATGAAAGATCAGCTCGACGAATTCGTTACTTCGAAAGGAACAATTCAGTTCCCGATCGATAAACCCTTGCCTGTGGCCTTAATAAAAAAGATCGTCAAGAACCGCCTGGCGCAACTTAATCAGAAATCCTGAATCGTCGCTAAGCTTTCCATGATCACTCTAGGTGGGTCCCCTGATGCAATATTCCAGCCTTCCGATTCTCACCCTCCCCAGCGAAGAACAAATCAAAGCACTGGTCGACCGCTTCTATTCACGCGTTCGAGAGGAT
>CAYZHX010000129.1:4920-8210 GCA_964476905.1 uncultured Terriglobales bacterium | reverse complement strand
TCGACCGCTTCTATTCACGCGTTCGAGAGGATGAGCTGCTCGGACCAGTTTTCGCTCGCGCCATTGGTGACGATTGGGAAGAGCATCTGGCGAAGATGTCGGACTTTTGGTCTACCGTCATGCTCGCCTCGCGCCGCTACAAAGGTAATCCCATGCAGGTCCACACCGAACTGCCTCGGCTACAACCAGATCACTTTGAACGCTGGCTCTCAATTTGGCGAACAACTACATCCGAATTGCTCGGAGAAACTCATGCTCAGGTTTTCGTCTCCAAGGCCGAATTCATGGCCGAGCGACTTCTCGCAGCGGTCGACCTTCACTACGATTTACTCGCATCGCCTGTGACGCCGAACTAAGTCTGGGTGGATCTCTATTGAATGCTGGTTTAGTAAATACTTTACATCATAAAGTACTATGTACTAACATGCTCATCCATGCAGATCAAAATGATCCTGCCGGCGCTCACGGAAGCCACCAGCCCACTGTTTCGTCCGATCAAATATTCGCTATTTCCACCTTTAGGATTGGCAACGCTCGCGGCGTATGCCGATCCCGACGACGAAGTCAGCATCACCGACGAACATGTCGAAAAGCTTCGCACCGACGACACTCCTGACCTGGTCGTCATTCAGGTGTACATCACTTCGGCGCTGCGGGCTTATCGCATCGCTGATTGCTACCGCGCGAGGGGCTGCTATGTAGTGCTTGGGGGATTGCACGTCACTTCTCTGCCCGACGAAGCTGCCGCATATGCAGATACGATTTTCCTCGGACCAGGCGAGGACACTTGGCCTCAGTTTCTGCGGGACTTACGCGCGGGCAAGCCGCAGAAGGTATATCAGTCGCAAAACCGTACGCTGGTTGGAGTGCCTCCCGTTCGACGCGATCTGATCAAGCGGCATTTGTACCTGGTGCCGAATTCAATCGTGGTGTCACGCGGCTGTCCTTACGTTTGCGATTTCTGCTACAAGGAAGCATTCTTTCGCGGCGGAAGATCGTTCTACACGCAGACTGTCGATGCCGCACTCTCAGAAATCGAACGGCTGCCTGGCAGACATCTTTACTTCCTCGACGATCACCTGTTCGGCAACGTGCGCTTCGCTGCTGCGCTCTTCGAAGGCATGCGCGGAATGGGTCGCCTGTGGCAAGCAGCAGGTACGGTGAACTCGGTACTAGCGCCCGACCTCCTCGAAAAAGCAGTAGCTTGCGGCTTACGCAGCCTGTTCGTCGGCTTTGAAACAACGAACGCGGAAAACCTCCAGGAGCAACGAAAGGTGCAGAATATCCGGCGCGACTACAACGCGGCGATCAAGCGTCTTCACGATCTCGGCGTGATGGTCAACGGCAGCTTCGTATTTGGCATGGATCATGATGATGCGAACGTCTTCGAGCGCACGGTGGAGTGGGCCGTCAGCCAAGGCATCGAGACAGCAACGTTCCATATCCTCACGCCATATCCGAGTACCGCGCTATATCAGCGCATGGCTGGCGAAGGGCGGCTACTGCACAGCAATTGGGACGATTACGACACGCGGCACTGCGTCTTTCGTCCCAAGCATCTGCGGCCCGAAGAGTTGGAAGAGGGATACTGGCGCGCATATGAAGATTTCTATCGTTGGGGCTCCATCCTGCACGGCGCCTGGACCAAGCCTTCGTGGACTCCACGCTTACGCCACTTCGCCTATGCCGTGGCGTGGAAGAAGTTCGAACCTCTGTGGGACCTGATTATCCGCGCCAAGCAAGTCAATCGCGTGCTTCCGTTTCTCGAATCAGTTCTGAACCACTTTCGGCGCGAGGAAACGACGTTCCACAAAGGAACGTCGCAGAAGTCGAGACAATGTACTCCGCAGTTTGCCGCGGCGGAGTGGTTTGATTGAAGGAAGCTTCTAAGCTACTAAGCTTCTGCCCTTCTAAGCCCCGGCTCGCGAAGAATGCTGATTTGCACGGTCCACTTGGGAGGTTGATGCGAATCGGGGTACTAGAAATCCTGTTCTCTGGCGATATTGGCGGTAGCGCTCCCCAAATTCTGTATTCATATACCGCTCTTCTTTCTTTGCCTTAATCGTGCACCCGACTGCAATAATGGGAATCGCCACCACGCCGCGCCACTCGCCAACCTGCAGTGCCGTTCCGGTCGCGCAAATCAAAATGCCGGTGTAGATCGGATGACGCACGAACGCGTATGGCCCTGAAGTGACGAGTTGATGTCCGACTTTGACAGTGATTCTTCCACTCCAATTATCGGCCAGCGTGAGGCGCGCCCAAATTGCCAGAGCCAAACCAGCGTACGTAACGATAAGGCCGAACAACTGAAGCCACTCCGTTTGAGAAGCAAATCGCCCGCGCAAGGGACCGAGTGGCAACGATCGCGAAAACAGCAAAGCAAACCCGAGCACAAAGAGGAGAGCATAGGCCAACCGATTCACCAGCGGCTCTACGGCTTTGTCGGGCTTGCGTTTGAGCGCGGCGATGCCCCACACGATCATCCAAACGTACCAAGCGGAAAGATTCAGTTGCCACAGCGTAAGCTTATGCACTTTCAGCCTCCTTCTTCTGGGACTCTTCAGCGGAGCGCAAGTGTCGGATCCACTTCAACTCCGATTTGGTCTCTACCGAGAATTGCGTGACGACCTCTTTCGCATAGCGGTCCAGCGAAAAATTCTGCTGCATCACCTGTAAATGCTGAATCCGTCCGGTCAGGTACTTTTCACGGTGTTCGAGGATTGTCTTTCGCATATGAGGTGCGAGCAGTTGGAACAGCCCCACCCGCAGCCGAAAGGCATCCGACGATCGCGCGTCCTGATCGTTAAACGCGCTGAGCCGTGCTACCAGCTCTCGTTTTCCCGTAGCAGTGATCAGATATCGAAGCCGCGTTTGGCCACGTTCTCCTGCGGACTCCCGGCGAGTGACCCAGCCCTGATCCATGAACCGGCGCAGCAGCGGATAGACCAGATTGTTGTGCAGGACCCCCTGTCCGAGGATCATTCCCGCTTCCCGCTTGAGCTGATATCCATGCTTCGGTCCTGCCAGCAGCGTGGACAACATTATTAGGTCAGTCATGACTATGTCAATAATGATCTATTTATCCAAAGGTCGTCAATGGGAATGGCAGGCGTTCATCTGCGGGCAAGAGACTTGAGGTACGAATGGAAGAATCTGTTGACGCCACCGCCTAGCAGTGGGACTATTGCCGTCCGAAAGGAGATCGCAATGCCCCAATATTTAATGCAAGTTGCCTATTCGGCAGAGGGCTGGGCGGCTCTGGTGAAGAACCCGCAGGATCGCACGCA
>CAYZHX010000129.1:0-4820 GCA_964476905.1 uncultured Terriglobales bacterium | reverse complement strand
TAGCGGGAGAAACTCTTACGCAATCGTGGCAGGCCTCGTAAGGCGGAACGTCAGGCGGCGTTCTGGACCGAAGCCCACGTCCTTTTTGCCACTTGCATAGGCGGCAGTCGTGCCCCCGGCCGCTCCAATGGCGCTCCCGATCAATGCTCCTGTGCCTCCGCTCGCGATCGCACCGATCAGTGCGCCGCCACCGGCTCCGCCGCCGATCCAGGCGAGATTGCGCCGCTTATGTGAGACTCCTGCGACCATGACGCTTGAGCTCTGTATCGCGATCGACTTTCCGTTCACGTTGACGGAAGACAAGGCAATCCGCAAATAACCAGGGTGCGTGAGCCGTCCGGAATGCCTCGCTGCGACTACACGTCCAGTCACGTGCGTTCCCTCTGCGGCCACCGTCTGACCATCGATGACTATGGGTTGATCGAGTGTCGCTTCAAATTGGTCGCCGGGATGCGAAGTGGCGCTCGAAACCGCATTTTGCAGACGTACAGTGAGTGCTGTGCCTGACGGAATGACAACTTCCTGCGGGACAAGGGAGCCGCTCTCGCTCTTGGCATGTTCGGTTTTATTAGAGTCCTTGCTGGCGAAGGGTGCCGCCGCACCAGCTTGATCGCTGCCCTTCAGCGCGGCACTCGCGGGTGTAGCCATCTGCTTGCTGCAACCTGCGCCGGCGAGAAGCAGCGCAGCCAGCCCAAAACCGAAAATGCACCTGGGGAACGTCATCACTCTCCTGCAGCCTGCGAGTCGTTTCTATGCGCGCAGTACTTCACTCTTCGCAAGTGCAAGCGCCATACCAGAAAGAGAGATTGAAAACAAAGAGCTTAGCGTCAAGGAACATGTAAATATTGCAGGAGGGCTTTCCTTTACTCCTAGGGCGAACACCCTTGCAAATGGCGACCTTACTCCGAAATCGCGCGCGCCATCTTTCCTGATCGAATCACTTCTGCTAGCTTGCCGAAGTCACCCGCCAGCACCCGATCATGCTCCACTCTCGCGCTCGTTTCACGAATCGCTGCATGCACTTTTAGCAAGCGTGGACTGGTCTTGAGTGGCGCGAGAAATTCCACTGCTTGAGCGGCAGCCGCCGCCTCGATCGCAAGGACGTGCGTCGTGTTTTCCACAACGCGCTGCAGCTTAAGAGCAGCGGTCATGCCCATGGAAACATAGTCTTCCTTGTTGCCGCTGGTGGTGATCGAATCCACCGATGCAGGATGGGCGAGCACCTTGTTTTCGCTGGCGAGCGCGGCAGCGGTGACCTGCGGCATCATGAACCCCGAATTGAGACCTGCGCCTGCTGCGAGAAACGCGGGCAAGCCTTCGTTGAGCGCAGGATTTACCATGCGCTCGATGCGACGCTCAGAGATGCCCGCGAGTGCTGTCAACGCAATGGCCAGATAATCCAAAGCGAACGCCACGGGCTCGCCATGGAAGTTGCCCCCAGAGAGAACCTGTCCCGAATCGGGCTGCTCCTCCGCTGTTGCCTGTCCACGCCGATCGTCAATGGCGGGAACCTTGGATGGCCGCAACGGCTCGCGGTGATTGCGTGAAGCCGCGAAAACCAGGGGGTTGTCCACTGCTGCGTTCATCTCCACCTCAAACACTCCGCGGCAGAACGCCAGGGTGTCACGCACGGCTCCGTGAACTTGAGGAATGCAGCGAAGCGAGTATGCGTCCTGTACGCGATTGCAGTCGATATGCGACTGACGTATCTCACTGCCTTCGAGAAGACGCCGAACATTGCGCGCGCTTGTGAGCTGTCCCGAATGCGGACGAGCGCGATGAATCCGCTCATCCATTGCAACGGTTGTCCCGCGCAACGCGTCGAGTGTCAGAGAGCCCAGCACGTCAGCGGTGTCGACCAAATTCTCGGCGGCGATTAGCGCAAGTGTACCGATGGCCAGCATCGCCTGCGTGCCGTTGATCAGCGAAATGGCTTCCTTCGCTTCCAACGTAATGGGCTTGACTTGCGCTGCTGCCATGGCATCGGCTCCGGGCAGGCGGTGCCGTTCAAAAATTCCCTCTCCTTCTCCAGCCAGCACCAGCGCGAGATGCGCCAGGGGAGCAAGATCGCCACTCGCGCCAACACTTCCTTGCGAAGGCACCATCGGATGCACTCCACGATTCAGCATCGCACACAGGGTGTCGATCACAATCGGACGCACCCCGGAGAACCCTTTTGCGAGCGAATTGGCGCGCAACAGAATCATCGCTCGCACTGCTGGTTCTGAAAGAGGGACGCCAACTCCCACCGCGTGAGAGCGAAGCAGGTTCATCTGCAGTTCGCGGATCTGCTCGGGAGCGATGCGCACATCGCTGAGCTTTCCGACGCCTGTCGTGACTGCGTAGGCAACTCGGTTCTCGCGCACGATGTCATCAATCACCTGACGTGATGCAAGAACCTTTTCACGTGCATCGGGAGCAAGCAAAACAGGACGACGGTCATATACGACCGCCCGTAGATCTGCAAGCGTGAGATGTTCGCCGTCGATGTGAAGAGCGGTCAAGGTCAGCTTCTGGTGCTAGCCTACTTTCGTAACTCTTGTTTGCCTGCTCCAAGTTTCTTGCGTATGGAGTGCGTCACCGTCTGATGTCATGCGGGCACCAGCAGCCGGTAGCCAGCGGCTTCTTTCATGCAACTCCTGGATACCTTCCTCCGTCCACGAGAAGTGTTTGGCCGGTCACGTACGATGCATGATTACTTGCGAGCCAGACAATCGCATCGGCAACTTCTTCTGGCCGAGCCAATCGTCGCAGCGGAATCTCTTCCGACCATTTCTGGTGGATTTCACCGATGCTCACGTTCCCGGCCAGAGCTCTTGTTCCAGCCAACTCGTTCAGACGTTCCGTGGCAGTGTATCCGGGAGCAACGTTGTTGAACGTGATGTTGTACTTACCAAACTCCATCGACAAACTTTTCAGCAGTCCGACCACAGCTGGCCGGATTGCATTCGACATTATCAAATCGGGAATCGGGCCTTTCACCGAAGTGGACGTAATGGCAAGGAAGCGTCCGCCTCCCGCCTTCTGCATATAAGGAATCACTGCTTTGGCAAGATTGATGACACTTAGAAAAATCAGGTCGATGTTGCGCCGCCACTCATCGAGTTCAATGGAAAGAAAGTTCTTGGCCGGAGGCCCTCCGGAGTTTGCAAGACACACGTCGATGCTGCCGAACTTTTCCGCGATCTTCCTGACGAATTGCTGCATGGCATCGAAGTTCGTGACGTCGATCGCTTCTGCCACAATTTCCGAGTTGTGGCGGGCGCGAATGGCATCGGCAGCCTTGCGCAGCTTCATCTCGCTGCGCGAGCACATTGCAAGACGAGCGCCTTCGGAAGCAAAGCGTTCTGCTGCAGCGCGAGCGATTCCTTCGCTCGAACCGGTGAGCAACACAACTTTATTCTTCAGACCTGTTTCCATACTCAGTTCTGCGCCGCGGGTGGAGCTTCCATCACGTACATGCGATTGGGAGCTCCCGCTTTGATCTTGTTCTGTTCGAAGCATGCCTTGATCTTGCGACGCAGTTCGCGACGGATCTCATGCTGCTTTCCAGGGCGTGCTTTGACGACAATCAGATAATCGACCTCCGACCCACTGACGCGCTCAATACCGGGAACCTCCGCCCGCGCGACGATGTACTGTCCGTACTCAGGATCGTTCTCCAGTTCCTCGCCAACCTGCTTTAACAACTGAATCACTCGATCCGAGCTTTCACTGTAATCTACGGAAACGTGTAACGCGACCTGCGCCCAGTCGCGAGTCATATTGGAAACGATCTTTATTTCGCTGTTTGGAACTGAGTGCAGCGCGCCCGTGTCGTCACGAAGAACGGTCTTGCGCAGAGACATGTACTCAACCGTACCCTGTACGCCAGCGATCTTCACCACGTCGCCGATATCGTAGATATTCTCAAGAATTATGAAGAAGCCATTGATTACGTCGTGAACAAGAGTTTGCGCACCAAAACCAATTGCCAGACCAACGATCCCTGCGCTCGCAAGAAAAGGTTTTACATCGACCTGGAGTTTGTCCAGAACTTGCAGCAGTGCAAAAAAGTAGATAACGAAGATGCCGACGCTATGGATTACCGCGGCTATCGTTCGCAATTGCTGAGATCGAATCCTGCTGGGAAGCTCCTCGCGCATGCTGAATTGCTGAAGCTTGCGCGTGACCAAGCTGAGTAGCCGAGTCAGGATCGCGGCAACAATCAGGATGACTAGGATGGGTGGAAGCTTTACACGAAGCCAGTTCGCGAGATCATCGTGCCAGCCTGCAACCACACGTCCCCAGATTGGTTGGGCGAGGATGTCTGAAGTTATAAAGCGCATGAATTCGAGGAGAGCGAACTCGGATTATAGCGAGAAAGAGTCGCCTGCCGCTCTGGCACACTGTTCCACCAATTTATAATCAACTCAATCCCGCAATCTTTGAGGTGTCTGTGCGCAAGTATCTCATCGCGTGTTTCGTTTCTTGTCTTGTTGCCAGTGCGGCATCGGCGCACGCGCAAGAGCCTTTTCCTAGCGGATCTCAGGAGCCGCAATTCGGACGCGAGAAAGCCAGGGATCCAATGGAAGAGAAGATGGAACACGATCGCGAAAAGGCTCTCAACAAGCAGCGCCAGACCAATCTGCAGAAAGATACCGACCGACTGCTCAAACTCGCAACAGAATTGAAGGAATACGTAGACAAAACCAACGAACACACTCTTTCGCTCGACGTGATCAAAAAGGCAGACGAGATTGAAAAGCTGGCGAAATCGGTAAAAGACAAGATGAAGGGCAGTAATTAGCGACAGAGCAACAAATTCAGATGCGCTCAAA
>CAYZHX010000128.1:2129-11419 GCA_964476905.1 uncultured Terriglobales bacterium | reverse complement strand
GCACCGAATTGGGAAATTAGCAAAGCGCCGCCAAGCATGGAGATGTTCTTCATGAACATAGCCATCTGAAGTTGCGCCATCATGGGATCTTTGACAGCCCAGAAGTTATGCAATGGGGTCACGCCAATTAGGAAAAGAACAATCAGCCACGCTCCGATCTTTGCCCGATAGCCCAACAAGATGCTCAAGCCTCCGACGACCGCGATCACACCCGAGAGTGGAACTGCGATGGAGGCAAGAGGTACGCCCTGCGACGCTGCAAACGCGATTGTCTGTTTTGAAAAGTGATTCAACCCTGCGAATACGAATATCAGTGAAAAAAGCACCCGCCCTACGAGGATCGCCGCGCCTGTGGGAACGCTGCGCGCCTCCACGCCGTGAGAGATTGCTGAAGAACCAGCCGCCATACTTCCTCCTTATATTTATGCGCCGGTGGTGAGGCGCATTTCATCAAAGTCGGAACAGTAGATTTCCGTGACGGTGGACTGGAACTGCTCTGAAGTCCTAATCTCTTGTCCATTCGTCCAAAAAAGGAGGCTGGTTTGGATCCCATCACAGATATCTTCAGGACCTTGCATATAGAGGCGGTCGTTCACTCAAGGCTGGAGGCCACAGCCCCATGGGGCTTAATGCGAGAGGCGCATATCGAAGAGAAAGTCACGCCGTCAGGCAAAAGGATTTCGCCTACGGAGTTGGCCCACTTTGGGATGGTTTCTCGCGGCAACTGCTGGTTGAGCGTGGAGGGAATTCGAGATCCAATTCCGCTCACCGGCGGCGATTGCTTTTTGCTGGCCCCTCGCACTTCCTTCATTCTTCGCGACCAGCCAAAGACACAGCCAAGGAGCTTTTGTGAAGTCGCCCCCAAAAACAACAGCAATGTCGCTCATTACGGCGGCGGGGGAGCGCCAACCACGATCGTCTCCGGATTTCTGAGCTTCGAGAGCGCGAGCTTGAAACCGATCACCCAGTTATTGCCGAATCTAATTCTGGTCAAAGCCGATCAGGCGCAGACGCTCGCCCTGCACAACACAGTTCGGATGCTGGCGTCGGAGATGGAGGCGCAGAATCCTGGATCAGAAGTGGTGGCAAATCGCCTGGCCGAGGTTCTTTTCATCCAGACCCTGCGAGCACACATGGCATCGGGCGCAGAGAGCTACAAGCTAGGATGGCTTCATGCCATCTTTGATCCTCAGATTGGCACCGCTTTGCGAGCCGTTCATGAGGATGTGAATGGCCCTTGGACGGTGGAATCGTTGGCAGCAGCAGCGGGCATGTCGCGCTCCGCTTTTGCAGCGCGATTCAAAGAGTTGCTCGGCCAAACGCCTCTCGAGTACGTAACCGAATGGCGCATGCAGAAGGCTCTTGTGCTGCTAAAGCAAGAGGAAAAGAAGTTGGTGGAAGTAGCGCTGTCAGTTGGCTACGAGTCAGATGCTGCGTTCAGTAAGGCATTCAAGCGCGTGGTCGGCGTCACACCTGGAGAGTACAGGCAAGGGGCAGCCAGCTGATCTGCAGGCGCCAGCTTTTTCTCTGAGTAGGTGCGCAAAATTCACGGGGAGTCACGGGCCTTCATGCGCAGTGCAAACGCAAAAGTTAAACGGTGCTCATGGGTCAACGTAGATGATTCGCTAGTGCTTCAATATCACGATCGCGAGTGGGGTGTCCCAGTCCACGATGACGGCAAGCATTTCGAATTTCTCATCCTCGAAGGTGCACAGGCAGGATTGAGCTGGACGATTGTATTGAAAAAACGGGAAGGCTATCGGCGCGCTTTCGATGGGTTCGATCCTCAGAAAGTCGCGCGGTTTTCGGCTAAACGAATCGAGAAGCTTGTATTAAATCCTGAGATCATTCGCAATCGCATGAAGATTGAGGCTGCCGTCCGTAATGCACGGGCGTTTCTCAACATTCAGGAAGAGTTTGGAAGCTTCGATTCCTATTGCTGGCGTTTCGTTGACGGACGACCGAAGCTGAACGGGTGGAAGACTATGCGACAGATCCCTGTGACTTCGCTCGAATCAGATGCATTCAGCAAGGATCTCAAGCATCGTGGATTCAGTTTCGTTGGGTCAACCGTCGTATATGCGCATATGCAGGCGGTCGGTATAGTCAACGATCATCTCGTGGATTGTTTCCGTTATCGGCAGATCATTTCGGAACTCGGATAGGCTCAACGCCTAGTTATCTCAAAACGACCTTACTCGTGAGTGAAGCTTGCGACGAGCCGCCCGTCCAGAATGTAAAAGTGCCGGGCTCTACCGCCCATTGCCCAGATGAATTCCAGATCGCCAGCTGTGATTGCGGGACACTAAACCGTACAGTTCGAGTTTCGTGCGCTCGCAGCCGTATCCTTGAGAAGCCCACAAGAGACCGAGCGGGCGTCTCGACACTGCTTACCTCCTGCCTCATATAGACCTGTGCGACCTCGTCTCCTTCTCTTTCTCCAACATTTGTTATGTCAACGCTTACCTCCACATCGTTGTGCTCGCCTGAACTTGGATTGACCAGGAGGTGGTCATAGCGGAACTCGGTGTAGCTCAGTCCGAACCCAAATGGGAAGAGAGGCTTACCATCGTCGTCCACATATTTGTGAACACGGGAAGGATCGGAGTTGTAAAAGACGGGCAGTTGTCCAACGCTGCGAGGAAATGTAATTGTCAGACGGCCCGCGGGATTATTGTCTCCAAACAAGGTTTCGGCAATCGCCTGACCGCCATACTCGCCCGGATACCATGCTTCTAAAATTGCGGCAACGTGCTGCTTCGCCCATCCGATTGTCAGCGGACGACCGTTTTGCAACACCAGCACAACGGGCTTTCCAGTGGCAGCCAAGGCTTCAAGTAGCTGTTCCTGATTGCCGGGGAGATCGAGAGTTGAGCGATCGTGACCTTCACCAGAAATGCTTTGCCACTCTCCCAAGGCGGCAATGATTACCTCGGCATCATTGACCTTCGCCACTGCTGTTGGAATTTCATTGCCGCTGTCATAGACCACCGTGGCTTGCGGAACAATCTTGCGAAGGCCCTCGAGCACACTGATGTGCAGACCGTTGGATTCCTCTTCGTAGTCACCGTATCGCGCTGTCGCCGCGTTCGGACCAATGACCGCAATGCGGCGAATCGTTTTCGATAGCGGCAGCAGTTCATGTTCGTTCTTTACCAAAGTCATCGATTCGCGCGCCGATTGGAGTGAGAGCTGGAGATGCTGGAGCGAACGATGAACTCTCGCGTTCACTTCAGGATCTACCATTGAGTGATCGAACAAACCCAATGCAAACTTGACGCGCAAGATCGATCTCACTGCCCGATCCAGATCGGTTTCAGGAAGGGAACCCTGCCGCACGCAGTCCACAATCGCGTTCTGAAAAACGTCATGGTCGAAATCGTAGAACTGCATGTCCACCCCGGAGCGAATTGCGAGACACACAGCAGCTTCAGGCGTGGCCGCAACATGATGGACGTCATACAGTCGCCGAATCGCTCCGAGATCGGAGAGCACGAAGCCGTGAAATCCCCACTCCTCTCGCAGAATCTTCTTCAGCAGAAACGGATCACCCGTTATGGGTACACCATCAATTTCGTGATAAGCGGCCATGACTCCGAGTGCGCCGCCTTCGCGCACTGCCGGTTGAAATGACTTCAACATCACACTCCGCAACTCGCGTTCGCCGATATGCACAGGAGACGTATTCGTGCCGCCTTCCGGCGAACCGTGAGCTGCGAAGTGTTTTGGCTCGCTCACTACCGTGTGATCAGTATTGAGCGAATCCCCCTGCGCGCCCCGGACGTAAGCCAGCCCAAGCTGGCCCGTAAGATAAGGATCTTCTCCGAAATCTTCTTCGACACGTCCCCATCGCGGATCGCGGGCGAGATCCAAAACTGGAGCGAGGATCATGTCCACTCCCGTAGCACGTGTCTCGGCGGCAATGGCTGCTCCGGTTGAGCTTGCGAGATCTCGATCCCAGGTGGCTGCGAGATTGATGGGAGATGGGAACACGGTTCCCGTATCGAAACCATGCAGTCCTTCTTCAATGAACAAGGCCGGAATTCCCAGTCGATTGTGCGCGATCACCCACTGCTGAATCGTGTTCGCCTGCTGTGGAGTCGGATAGAGATCATGAATTCCACCGACACCAAGATTTCCCCAGAGCTTTTCGGCCTGGTCGGGAAGGAAGACAGCATCAAAGGCTGCATGCGTGGAGTCTTTGCGTTTATCTACCAGTGCCTTTGTGCCGGCGTAGAGGTCTAACTGTCGGACCTTCTCTTGCAGGGTCATCCGGCGCAACAGATCGTTGACTCGTTCTTCGACCGGAGCTGCGCTGTCGCGATACAGGATGTGCGTCGCCGCCGCTGATGGACTAGCTGATTGCGCTGGATCTGCGTTGCTCTCAAATGTTAAACAGCCAATGAAAAGGACGACGCCACAGGAAAGAAGCCTGGAAGGTAAGGTCATCGCGCGACATTCTAGAAGGGATTCGGCATCTCGCGAAACGCTGAGTGTGAAACTCACCTGCTGCCGGACTTCGTCTCGACGGTATACAACGAACTGCGCGCAGCTATAAAAAGAGTCTTTCCATCGGCTCCGCCGAAAACTAGTTGCGAGGGACGCTCAGGTACATCAATCTCATCTATTTTCTTCCCCGAAGCGTCATAGACATAAATCTGACCGGCAGCGATGTAAACATTGCCTGCCTTGTCCCATGCCAGACCTTCGCCTCCGCGTTCTGCGAACAGTTTCAAATCGGAAAAAGTGCCGTCGGCGCTGACATTTGCCGAATATGTTTTTTCCTCTTCCTCATCGGAGATGTAGAATCGCTGTCCCGGAATGGCGCGAGCCAAGCCAAAAGCTCGCAGCAAATCGTGCATCTTCGATCCGTAATAGAGCCGCCCGGCGATGAAGTCTTCACCAGCAGGAACGAAGGTAGTACCGTCCGGTGAAATGAACTGATAAGGCTTTTTCTGGATCACGTATTGTGTAAAGTCATTTTCGTTTCTCCAATAATCAACGGGAAGAACGGGAATCATTTGCAAACGCACGCCTGCGGTCTCAGGTTTTAGCATCGTGACCTCATCATCGAGAGATTCCGGCCTGAAGCTGTACACCGTGCCTTTACCTCCATACGAGATCACAATCAGATTTCCGGAGTTGTCGAAGAGTAACTGAACGGGATCGAGCGGATTGTCACGGATTTTGGAAATTTCTCGACTTGCAGCTGACCACCGGTAGATCGTCTGCCATTTCGGATCTATGAAATAGAAGTCTCCGTTCGGACCGGCCGCACCTCCGGAGATGTTGAAAAATCCGGTTGCGACTCGCTCCACCTTTGCTCCCGGCGCGAGCACGGACGATACTCGCCGTTTGGGCGGTGCAGCAGCCTTGCCCGACACATTCATCCATGCAAACTCGCGCTGGCGTACTTCGATTTTCTGCGAGTCATCAGAAACAGCGTTGTCGAACGAAACTTTGTTGTCGCCGTAACAATGCACGTTGCGAAGCCGAATGTCTTTTGAGTTTGAAATCTTGATCGCGTAAGGGAATGGTTGATAGCTGCTGACCACCCGATACATATGCAGGTTTACCACGATGATATTGCTTGACTGGTCGATTTCAAGCGGCAAAGCGAACCCGCTCTCGCCCCGCTCTTCTTCGGTCTGCAGAGCATAAATTTGCCAGTTCGAAGCGTGACGCAGTACTACTTCATTTCTCACATGGTGTTCGCTCGAAAGCTCATAGATGCGTCCCGATGTGGAGGTATTCGAGATGTACAGCCCGGCTTGCGCGAAAGTGCTGGGCGTCCATATATCGAGAAAGGTTCCGCCTCCGCCGTCTGTGATCCACAGGCTTGGATATTGACCGTCCCAGCGGCGATTCAAATCGGAATCGGCGGTGTGGGTGTTGTTATAAATTTTTTCCCAAACTTTGGAAGCTTCTTCGACTGTTGAACCTGGTTCAACGGTGCCGTGCCCGCCAAGAAAGCGGACATCATTCATAACCGAGTCCTTGCCTGCCATCCATTTCGCTGCCACCGCTCGCGGATTGATTCCGTTCGTGTAGAGTCCAATTCCGGTCACGATGTTCGTGCCGCCTTTTGGGGCTTCCAGCAATGGCTTCGGACTGCCGACACCTTGAAATGCCGGTGTTTCGTCGGCCAGCAGCAGTCGTGTGATGCTGGGATGCAGGCCAATCAGCACGGTGTCTGGACGAAGAGAGATCGTGTCAGTCACGAGGTATTGTCCCGAAGGAAAATAGAGGACTCTGTGTGCGGCAATTGCGTCTTTCAGCGCTTGCGTGTCGTCAATATGACCATCGCCTTTCGCTCCAAGACTCTGGACATTGACCCATGTGTCCATTGGAGGCAATGCAGCGATATCGGACTTAACAGGTTCGGGCAGTGTTGCCAACGATTGTGCGTCATAAACATCCTGAATGGCCGGTGTGGCGCCGATATCCTGATAGTGAAGTCCGTGCGAAAAGGTCGTGACTGCATAGGAATTTCCGCGACCACTAACCTGCTTTCCGCTCTCGCGATAGGATGCAAAAATGGGAACGTTGCGACAGACTACGTTCTCCATGTTGATTTCTGTGCGCGCGTTATTTTCATTGCTGATGACAAACGCCGGACCGCTGACATTTTCGAGACGCGCGTCTTTCACCCAAAGCTCTTCGGCGTAGCGCGGATCGATTGAGACAGCCGTGGGAACATCCTTGAATTGCGGACGAATCAAGGTGAGGCCTGCCTCGTGCTCGCGAATCGCAGCTTCGCGCTGACCTTCAAAGCTGGCATCGACTACAGTGAACTGCCAACCAGGAGACGGCTTGCGCGTCCAGATGCCGTACTGCCCGCCGTAGAAATGTACGTCCTGAGCGACATTTCCTCCATCGTGGATGCCAGCCAGCCCTGACCCAATATGGAAGTCCATGTGCGCCAAAAAGCAGTGCTGCGCATATCGTGCACGTACGCCCACTGCTCCTGGATTCCCTGATTGGATTTCAATATCGATGTTGCTCATTGCCGAGTAGAACGTACCGGGATTCGCGTCGGGCGGAGGCGCGCCTGCCGGCAGAAACCTGCGGTTGGCACCGGGGTTGGCATTGGGAACCGAGCCGGGACGGAAGCCTGCAAAGAAGATCATGTAGGAGGGTCCCTGTTCGAAACCAGGGGTGTGCGTGCTTAATACAAGAACAGGCCTCGTGGGCCCAAATCCAATGACACGAATTCCCGGCCAGATATAGATCGTCTTCGTAAGACGATATCGCCCTGATGGGATGAAGAGAATGCCCTGGTTCGTCGTCTCTTGGACTTTATTGATTGCCTGCTGCAGTCCGTCGCTGTCGTCAGCAATTCCGTCGGTGTGAATTGCAAAGCTGTTCGGCGTCAAATAGACCGCCTTTGCATCATCGAGCTTGTCTGTATAAAAAGATGATGCGAAGAGCGGAACGCAGAAGCAGACCAGAAATGCTGTCATGACTGTTTTCATAGGGCTTTGTTTGAGGTGTTTCGTCTATGCGTCGACCTACGCCATGATTCACATCGACGGGAAAGCTGGTAGTGATTCGCAGTGTTTATTGATCCTTGGCGATCTTCTCCCGCTCTAGCTTGGAGGAGTTGACGTGCATATCTCGGTACAGACTATCTAGTTTGTCTTTCATTTCCTTGTATTTCTTGTATTCCGCAAATTCGTGCGCCGAGTCCGAGGTGCGACCGGACTGGCGATATAACATGCCCAAGCGGTAATGAGCGACATCATTGGTCGGATCAAGCGATACTGAGCGTTCAAGAAGTTCGGTTGCCTTTCCTGGCTGCTTCATCTCCGCAAGAACCTTCGCAAGTCCAACATCTGCGTCAGCGTCATTGGGCTGAAGCTCCACGGCCCGCGAGTAATGCGCAAGCGCCTGCTGCAGATTGCCTTCTCGATAGGCAATCTCGCCCAGACGGCTTTCCGATTTCTCGTCGAATTTATTAACAGCCAGCGCAGCTTCGTACTCTTTCTTGGCTTCGTCCTGGCGATCCTTCGCGCCGAATGTCTTCAGGATTTCTGCAAGTTCGAAGTGAATTCCGGGAAGCTTAGGATCGAGTTTGAGAGCTTCACGATAGTTCGCGATGGCTGCGTCGGTCTCTCCGCGCATTGCCAGTTCATGCGCCATGAGCTGATGCATCAAAGCTGAGTTGGGAGCCACCATGGATAGGCTGAGCATAGACTGTGCAGCTAGATCCGAATGAATTCGATACGACGTGTACAGCACTTGAGGGTCCGTTGAATAGAGCGCGGCAAGCGAGTCTACGATTCCGGCAGCCTTCTCCAATTCGCTGCTGGCAGAGTACAACTCGATCAATTCCATTCCGGCTTCGATTTTGATCTTTTCTTCTTTGATTTCCGGAAAGGCCTTTACAAGATCCGCGCGAGCGGCAGAGTAGTCTCCTGTCCGCTTTTCTGCCATTCCGAGCAGAACCTCAATCTTGCTTATCTTCGGCTGGAGTGCGAGAGCCTTACGAAGCGGCGAAATCGCTTGAGCGTAGTCGCCTTGAAAGAACAACAGCACACCGAGGTTCCCTTGGGCATCGATGTTACTGGGATCGAGAGCCGCAATCGCACGAAATTCCGGTATGGCGAGATCCGGTTTGTTCTCCCTGAGGAATACTTGAGCCTGACGCGCATGCGACGCAATCTCCTGTTGATTCTTCTGCGATTGCGCTGAGCACAGGCTCCCGGAACCAAATGCTCCCATACATAAAAGAACAGCAACTGCTTTTATTTGCATTTCACGATTGTAGAGTGACTAATTCTGAAATTCGAAGCGTGCACGATCAAGTAAGCAAAAAGGACGGCATAATTGCCGTCCTTTTCAATCGCCGACTTCGATCAGAACGTCACGTGCAAACTGAGTTGGCCGCTGCGAGGAGCCACCGCCACGCCGTTGCCCTGAGTTGCGTTGTTGATTTGTCCAAAGTTCGCACCTCCCAGGGAGTTGCCCGGGCGATTGAGACTTGGATGGTTCAGGGCGTTCACCCAGTCTGACCGGAACTCCATACGGACCCGCTCTGTGACTGTGAAGGCTTTAGCAATGGACAAATTGACGACAGTCAGTGGTGGTCCGATAAGTGAGTTTCTGCGCTCATTCCCAAATGCGAACTGTCCCGCAGAGGCTGCGGGGACAAACGCTGCCGTGTTGAACCATTGGCTAGGCCCCGGATTGCTCACTCCAGTTGATGCCACAACGTTTGGGAACCAACTGCAGCCGTTGCCGCATCCAGTGTAAGTTGAGTTGAGGTTATTGCTGGTAGTAACGGTGAA
>CAYZHX010000128.1:0-2029 GCA_964476905.1 uncultured Terriglobales bacterium | reverse complement strand
CCAAAGCCGATGCCGTTTCCATAGGTATCCTGGCTGAAGTTATACGAGTACATACCAAAACCGCCTCTGACGACGGTATTGTTCATCACCTGCCAGGCAAAGCCGACGCGCGGCAGGAAGATGTTCCAAATCGGTTTCTGCAGGGAATCACGGCCGTTACCGTCTGAAGCAAACCATATCGAACCTGGTTTTCCATTCAAGCTGCCGCAGGGATTGCCGTTCACGTCAAACGTGCAATTTAGTGTCAAATTCGGATCAAACCCGCCCAAGGCGTTGTGGGTCTCATGGAATCCAGTCGTTCCTACATAGCGCAGGCCAAGGTTTAACGTGAGGTTGGAGCGAAGCTTGAAGTCATCTTGAACGAAGAACTGCGGACTCTTCAGCCGATTGTAAGACGTGGACTGATTGGTCGCGCTCCATTTTTGGGCGTCACCAAGCAGAAAGTCAGCAAGTCCGGTGCCAGTCGTTGCTGCCTGGCCATTTTGCGCGGTGTAGTTTCCGGTGAATGTGAAATTGCCAGACTGCAGGTTTCCCCAAGGTGTCGTGTTGCCTTCGCCCATAAGTACTTCCCCACCGAAGTGCAGGACGTGGCGTCCGTGGATCATCGTAAAGACGTCCGACGGATCATAGAGGTGCTCGATATAAATGGCATTTGTACCCGGTTGTACCGTCGAGCAACAGAAACCGTTTCCGCTGATGGTGATCGTCGGCAAAATGTCGGCCTTTGCATACTGCAGACCGAGCGTGCCAGCCGCGTCGAAGCCTTTGCTTTGAGGAACGAACCAATTTCCCTGCTTGGTATACGCCATGCGAAATTCGTTTACCTTGGTGGGGCTGATCGTCCAAGTCTCCGTCGCTTGCACGTTGTAACCGTCTATATCCCCGGAGAAGCAATTGATCGGGCAGGCAAATGGCCCTCCTTTATTAAATGCTGGGTTATCCTTTTGGCTCATCGAGAAACTCACGCGGTGTTTCTGAGCAACGTCGTAATCGACGCGACCAAAAAACCTGAGGTTCGGATTGGGATTCGGCAGAACCGTAGAAAAGTTATTGCTAGTGGCTCCCGCGGCGCCTACGTTGGGCGCGGGATAAAGGCTGAGAACCTTCGCGGCAACCGGATCAATTCGGTTGCCCGGAATCGCATTCACACCGGCAAGCGAGCCAGTATTCTCCGCTGCGAATGATGTCCGAGCACAGCCCGGCGTTGAACAGCTAGTCGGATCATAGAGCGTTGGCAGACCCGTGAAGTCAAGTGCTCCGGGGTGCGCGGTACCCTTACCTAATTCCGCCAGCGTAGGGGTTGTCCCCAGCGTCGCTGCCGCTGCGCCGTTGCTATAGATCTTGTCGACGACGAAGAATACAAATGCCTTGTTCTTGATTATTGGTCCACCGATCGAGCCGCCGTACTCGTCGTAGCGCAACTTCCCTACCTTTTGAGGAGTAAAACCGCCGCTGCCGTTCGGAATCCCAAAATGCGGACGCGCGTTCAGAATGTCGTTCTGCCAATACTCGTAACCGGAGCCGTGCCAGTTGTTGGTTCCACCTTTGGTGATTTGGTTGAACACTGCTCCGCCGATGCCGTACTCGGCCGAGAATGAAGAAGTCGTGACCTGGACCTCCTGGAGAGCTTCAAAAACCGTGTTGTCAACGTTGTTACTTACAGGCAACTGAACCACGCCTCCGTCCTGAAGGTAATTGGCGTAATTCGGAAGGTTTCCGTTAACAGAAACCGCATCTCCAGCGTTGTAGGCGCCACTTCCTTCAGACTGCGGCTGAGATGGCGCGCTGGAAGTTCCAGGCAAGAAGATATTGAAGTTGGCCCAGTCGTTGCCGGTGATTCCGGCTCCTATTTGCGGTAGTTCACCTATAGTCTTCGCCTCAAGCACCGCGCCCTGCTTCGAGGTTTCGGTCTCGAGAAGTGGTGCGCCCTCTGCCGTGACATTCACTGTCTCAGTTGCCTGGCCGATCTCCAACGCGGCGTTCTCGGTGATTACATTCACCTGAACGTCGATAGGTTCCCGAACCGTCT
>CAYZHX010000127.1:1854-11536 GCA_964476905.1 uncultured Terriglobales bacterium | reverse complement strand
GGAGAAACTTGCACGATCTTCGGGGATGGAGAACAGAGCCGCGACTTTACCTATGTTGAGAATGCGGTTAACGCGAATGTCTTGGCCTGTGCAGCTCCGGCGGACAAGGTCTGCGGCAAAATGTTTAACGTCGCTACGGGAGATCGGTATTCCCTAAATGAAACATTTCGCATGCTCGCCGGAATCATTGGCTACGCGGGAAAGCCGCGGTACGGAGAGGTGAGAGCGGGAGACGTGAAGCACTCCCTGGCAGATATCTCGCGCGCAAAAGAAGCCTTAGGATACGAGCCTACCGTTAACTTCGAAGAGGGACTGCGACGCACCGTAGAGTGGTACAAACACGCGCTAGCTGCAGCTTCACATTGAACTCTATGTGGGCGCTGTATCCATTAGCCAGCGCCAATGTAATCGGTCGCTGTTTTCCCTACAACCCGGATCGCCTGAGAATTCGGGTCTTCCCGGCGCCGCATTATCCCCCAGCATACAATCGGCTCTGAGGCCGAACTGATGGTAAAACGCGTCGTAATCACGGGTATGGGAGTAGTGAGCCCAAATGGGATCGGAAAAGACGCATTCTGCCGAGCCATTCTTGCGGGCAAGAGCGGGGTGAAACGCATCTCGCGCTTCGACGCGAGCAATCTGCCTGTACAGATCGCAGGCGAGATCAACGATTTCGACGAGTTGGCATGGATCGATCCGCGCGAACGTAAGCATGTCTCTCGCGCGGTGCCTCTTGCAATTGCCGCCTCCCACGAGGCGCTTAGAGATGCTGGCTTTGATCCTGAATCCATGAGCATGGACGAGAAGCGCGACATCGGAGTAATGCTGGGCACTGGAGGAGGGGCGCAGGAGTTCAGCGAAGAACAGTACCGGCACTACTTTCAGGGGACCGTAAAGCAGGCGAGCTTGTTCAGCATCCCTAGCGGCACTATGGGGACTTTATCCAGCGAAGTGAGCATGCGCTTCGGCTTTCGCGGCTTCAGCCATGTATTCACGACCGGTTGTACTTCGTCTACGGACGCGCTCGGATATGCGCTTCGCCAGATCCAATTTGGAACCATTCCTGCGTTGCTCAGCGGAGGCGTCGATGTCCCGCTGGCGCCAGGGATCATGAAAGGCTTCTGCCTGATGAAGATCATGACGCCTTCGTGGAACCATGATCCCCAGCGTGGTTCGCGGCCCTTTTCCCATGATCGCGATGGTTTCGTAGTTGCCGAGGGTTCGTGGATGTTTATTTTGGAGGAATACGAACACGCCCGTGCCCGCGGAGCGCAAATATATGCGGAAATCGCCGGATATGGATCGACTTGCGAAGCGTTCCATCGCGTGCGTTTGGCGGAATGCGGTGAAGAACCGGCACGCGCGATCGCCCTTGCAATGAGGGAAGGCGGAGTAGCTCCCAGCGACATCGGTTACGTAAACCTTCACGGCACATCGACACAGCTTAACGATCGCATCGAAACACGATCGCTCAAGTTGGCGCTGGGAGAGCGCGCGTACTCGACACCGATGTCAGCGCTGAAATCCCAAATTGGGCACCCGCAGGGCGCCTGCGGGGCTGCAGGCGTTGCGGCCTCACTGGTTGCTATGCATCATGCGCAGATTCCTCCCACAATAAACCTCGAAACTCCAGATCCTGATTGCGACCTCGACTACGTTCCCGATGCGGGGCGAAAGCACGAGATTGAACACGCGGTCTGCAACTGCATTGCGTTCGGATCAAAGAACTCGGCGTTGCTCCTGCGAAAAATCAGTTGATGGCGAAGTCAGAGTGGACGGGGCAGCGGATTAAAATGTCATGCATGAATCTCGAACGCATTCAATCTGCGCTACGCGAGCGCAATTTCGACGCTTGGCTTTTCTACGATCACCATCATCGTGATCCCATCGCGTATCGTATCCTCGGCCTGCGTCCGGAACTGATGGTCACCCGCCGCTGGTTCTATCTTGTGCCCGCGAAGGGTGATCCGGTGAAGCTGGTGCATCGAATCGAGGCTGGTCATCTGGACACTCTTCCGGGTTCGAAGCGGAGCTACTCCTCGTGGCAGGAACTCCAGCGCAATTTGCAGGAAATGGTGAAGCCCTATTCCCGGCTGGCGATGCAATACTCCCCCCAGAATGCCATTCCCTACGTGGGACTTGTTGACGCCGGTACAGTTGAACTCTTGCGCAGCTTCGGTGTGAACGTGCTGAGTTCCGGCGATCTGGTGAGTGAATTCGAGGCTGTCCTCACGGACGAGCAGATTACCAGCCACTACGCTGCGCGAGACGCGATCGACCGAATCATTCCAGAGGCGTTCAAAGTTATCGGACAGCGCGTCCGCAATGGCGGCACGAATGAATTCGAAATGGCGCAGTGGATTCTCGGTGCTTTCCGTCGTGAGAATTTGCTGTCGCAAGACACTCCGATCGTCGGCGTGAACGCTCACAGCGGCGACCCGCACTTCGAACCTCGCGCCGATCGTAGTGAACGCATGAAAGAAGGTGACTTTGTCCTGCTCGACGTTTGGGCAAAAACGAAAGACCGGGATGCGTGCTTCTACGACATTACGTGGACAGGTTTCATCGGCAAGAATCCAAGCGATCATCAACGCGAAGTCTTTTCGATCGTTCGCGACGCTCGCAAGCTAGGCTCGGAGACGGTGCAGAAGGCATTTGCTGCCGGCCAGAAGATCGCCGGCTGGGAGGTGGACAAAGCCGTTCGCGATTTCATCACCAGCAAAGGATATGGTGACAAATTTATTCATCGCACCGGACACAACATCAGCTCCGCGATTCACGGCAACGGCGCAAACATCGATAATTTTGAAACCAAAGACGAGCGCGAGATCCTGCCGAACACCTGCTTTTCCATTGAGCCGGGAATCTATCTGCCAGAATTTGGAGTTCGCAGCGAAGTGAATGTGCTCACCCGTCCCGGAAAGGCAGAGGTGACCGGACGAGAGCAAGAAGAGTTGGTTTTGATTTGAGCTAGCACTCTATAAAACCATTTCGGACAAAGCGAGTAGAGGCTGTCATCCTGAAGCGCTTCTGTTGCGCGAAGGATCTCCCGAGATATTTCGGACTTGACTGCCGCAGCCGGGCTCCTCTACGTCAAACTTCAACTCATGGGTCCGGAGCCTGATGAGGGCATTTCAGCTCGAAACCTTACGGGAGATCCTTCGGCCAAACCGGGCCTTCAGCATGACAAGTTCTGCGGAGGCCGACTCACAATGGATGCTCGAGCCCGTCTAGGTTCCCGAATTGGGAGCGCCCTCTCCTTCTTCTTTCTGCTGCGGTGGTTTCGGCAACTCTTTCTCAATCGGCTTGCGCGGGAACATCTGGTCGCGCATGGCGGCGTTGTAGACGAAATCCGCCACGATTACTGCAATCTGGCGCAGATCGTCGAACTGCAGGCGATCAAAGACGTCCATGTTCGAATGATGCGTGCGCGTTTCGTATTCGATGGGGTCCTGAATGAACTGGAACCCCGGGATGCCGACGGCATCGAACGAGAGATGATCCGTCCCGCCAGTGTCGCGCATGGTGAGTGTGTCCATGCCGAGGTCTTTGAACGGCCTCATCCATGCCTCGAAGATAGGCTGGACGGCAGCGTTCCCTTGCATATAAACACCGCGAATTTTGCCCGTACCATTATCGATGTTGAAGTAGGCGGAAACTTTCGCTTGCTCAGGCTTTACCGACATCGGTCCAGCTTCGCGACGACGCAGACTCGGCACCCCTTCCTGTCCGGGCCCCGTGAGCGGAGGCCGCGATCCGAAATGGTGCACGACGTACCACTGCGAGCCGAGCAGTCCTTGCTCTTCACCGCTCCAGAGCCCAATGCGTATCGTGCGCCGCGGCTTCACACCGAGAGCTTCCAAAATACGAACGGCTTCCATCATGACGATTGATCCGGCGCCATTGTCGGTCGCCCCTGTCCCGGTGTGCCACGAATCAAGATGCGCGCCGAGCATCACCACCTCGTCCTTTTTATCTGTTCCGGGAATTTCGGCGATGGTGTCGTACTGCTGATCGGCGTCGTACCAGTTGCTTTTGACGTTCACTTCAAGCTGGACTGGTTGTTTGTCTTCAAGCAGGCGCGCAATCCGATTCCACTGCTCTATCGCCATCGTCAACTGTGGAACTGTGGCTTGGGGCTGATCCTTCTGATAAGGGCCGCCGGATTGCACGAACACCGTTCCGCCTCCTGCAGTTCCACGGCTGTGATCGATGACAGCAAACGGTTTTTCGTCCGCGAAAAACGCATTCAGATCGCGCTGGAATTGCTGGCGTCGCTGAAGGTCTTCGGGACTGAATCGCGGCTTCTCGCTGGGAATTTCGTAATCGGCGATATCGGCGAGCGTCTTCTCTGTGTAACGCTCGTAAGGAGCTTCGATAATCGGCTTCACTTCGGGGATGTCACCGAAGATGACAATCTTGCCCGTCAGCTTGCCTTTGTACTTGGAGAAGTCCTGCTTGGTCTTGATATCCGAGCGAACGCAGTCGCCATGAATGGCACCGTCAGTGCCCGGTGTCCACGCTTTGGGATACGCGATGAAGGTCTGAATATCCGGCGAGAGCATGCGGACATTGACATAGTCATTTGACCATCCGCGTCCAAAAGGTCCCCAAGATTCCAGATGAGCATTTACTAACCCGAATTTCGTAAGTTGATCGCGAGTCCAGTCATTCGCGCGTTTCATATTGGGAGAGCCGGTGAGACGAGGACCGATCTGTTCAAGCAGTCCCTCTGCAATCTCGCGGATGTGAGAGTTGCGAAACCCTTCATAGCGGATTTTCGTGACCATGTCGAGATCGGTTTTTTCCTGCGCCTGGGAAAACGAATAGATAGGCAGAAGTAAGAGCAGACAAAGACAACAGCGTGTCGGAACCTTCACGTCGTGACCTCCGATGAATAATGAAATGTATGTGGGCTCGCGCCTGCCAATCGGCGCGCACTCGCGCACTCGGTGGGCGCAGCGGAGAATACTAACAGGTGGCCTCTCAACGACTGAACAGAACAGCCCGCGGTTCTGTCGGTTCACGTCCGCTGATAGAATCTGCTCAATGTCCCAGAGCGCCCACGTGGAGACTCACCCAGCAGCTGAGGTAGTGCGCTCATCCAAAGTCGCGCAGGCGCCGAATGGCATTTGCTACGCGACGTTTGGCGAGAACACCATTTCGACCGAGGACCTGGAGCGCGTGATCGGAGCCGTGCCTCCGGCGATCGCTGCCGCGCTGCAACGCAAAGCGTATTACTTTGTGCCGCTCACAGTCGGAGAAGGCGACGAGACTCGCATCGCAGATCGCTACGATACCGAGTTGAGCGACCGCGCTGTTTGTCATCGCAACTACAACGTCGGCAACTCGCAGTGCGTATTCATCTCGACGCGAGTGATGGAAGACAAGTTCTCTGTGGCGTTCGAGTTCTTCATCAACGTCGGACACGCATTCGTCGAGAAAGCCGGAGTGTCGGAAGAGTTCGCGGCGATTGTCTGGAAGCAGGCCGAAGCCAACGTCCGCGGTGAGAGCAGCATGGATGCGTTCGAACTACGGAAGTTGGCAACGGGACACTCTGGCGACCGCGAAAAAGCCCGCAACGAATATCTGAACACTACTTTCGCCGATGCCATCGCCGTCTATCTGCTCTCACTCGCAGTCGATGTGGATTACTACGATCTTCGCGAGCGTGACTATCCACTTCTCGCCCCGGGTTCTCTCGCTGAGCGCTTGCGAAAAATCGCAGAGCTCTTCCCGCCTGTGCCTCCGTACGAGTTCGTAATTCACTACCGAAGACGATAGAGACCAAGCACACACAATAGGTCAGAAGCTCAGGCGAATAAGAAGAGGGCAGCCCTTTCGGGCTGCCCTCTTGAGTCTGCCTTAGCGTCTTCTCACCAGGTGAATCGGGCGACCACTTGAGCACGCCGAGCAGTCGTGCCGTCGGGTGGCATTTGCGTGGCGGTGATCAAGCCGTAGTTCGCAAATGGAACAAGATTCACTGCTGTGATCGCCCCGGCACCGTTCTTCACGGCGGTCGCCGTGTACTGCTGTGTCTGACGCGGAGATGCACCAAAGACGATCAGATGATTGAAGACATTAAACGCCTCAAATCCCAAATTGAGTTTCACGCGTTCGGTGATTGGGAACTGCTTCACGATACGGGCGTCTGTCTTGATGAATCGGCCCGTATCGAGAGCCGAAGTTGACTCGAAGGGCACACGGAACGATCCTCCCAATCCGTTCAACGTTGAGGTGCTGAACATCTGTCCCACCGGCGGATCATTGGCTGAACTCAAGGAGATCGTCGGCTGCAGTGGCTCCGAAGAAGCAGCAACCGATATAACCGAAAGCTGCCAGCCATTTTCCAGATACCGTCCCGCCCAATTATCAGCGTGGCTGAAGGTCGGAGCGAATACGGCGTTAACCGTCAGGCGATGACGCTGATCTGTCGAGGCCGAACCTCGATCTCCCTTGTAGAAGCCATTCGCGTATGAAGTTGGGAATGTGCTTCCGAAGAGAATTGAGGTGCCCGCGCCTTTGATGCCGTCATCGATGGTATGGCTCCAGGTGTACGCGAGATCTCCCTGGAACCAATTGCTATAGCGAGTCTTCAGATTAACCAGCAGCCCGTTGTAGTAACTGTTGGCATTGGACTGAAGATCAAAGATTCCGTTGAAAGCTTTGTTGATCCGATCGTTAAACAGGTATATGGGAGTCGCGTACGTTCCGACCGTGTTTCCTGATGCATCAAGGATGTTGTAGGTATAGCTCGCACTCGGAGCGCCGACACTCGAGCCAGGCACCCCAAGGTTCGCATTCATGGTTCCCTGAAGATGCAACGTCCGGCTCCAGACGTAAGAGAGATCGAGTGTGGTATTCCTCGCGAGTTCTCTCTGGACTCCTAGATCGGCCTGTTGCGAGTAGGGATTGCGCCAGTTGTCATCCGCATACATGATGTTTCCTGTTCCGGTTACATTGGGAGGCGCGGTGAGCGCATTCGGGAATGCCGGACCAGCGGCCGTTTGGGTACTGTTGAGCGAGTAACTGGCCTGATACGTGAGGTTCGTTAGAAAGAGGTTTTCGATCGCGGACGTCGTGACACGGTTATAGAAGACCCCATATCCAGCCCGCAGCGCGGTCTTTTCGTTCATCGCATACGCGATACCAAAGCGCGGTGCGAGATCAAGTCCGTTGTTGGGGATTCGTCCGGTCTGTGGGACCGCGGGATTGAAGACCGTTGGTTGTGGGATCCAGCTATGTTCGTATCGAAGGCCCGGCGTAATCGTGAGCTTTGGCGTTAGGCGCCACTCGTCCTGCAAGAATAGGGAAAGCTCTGGCATGCTGACGTCCACAATCGGATTTCCGAAGTCCTGCGAGAAACTCGTCCAGTGCTTGCCTGTGGTTGTGCCGCTGAAGTCTTGCGCAAAGGCGGTTAGCGATGGGTAACTGTAGCTGCCGAACCGATTGCCGAGGCGGTCCACATAATCCTCAACGTTGTCCCAGTTCACGCCATACTTCACGCTGTGCTTGCCGATAGTCCAGCTGAAGGTATCCATTAGCTCAAAGCGCTGCTCGCTCGGATTGAGTCTTGGGTATCCGGTCGGAAAACCTAGGTTTGAGACGCCGTTCACCGTCAGGTTGATAGGCCCGAACGAGGGCGTCAGACTTGGACTAATCGGATCGAACTGCCGGTCCTTGAAAAACCCGAAGCGGAATTCGTTCAGCATTGTAGGAGAAGCTACAAACGTCCAGCTTGCGCTGCCTGTGCGATCAAAAACAGTGGTATTTGCATTGTTGCCAATGCCGTTTCCACCGGTCAGAGAGAGTTGCGTCTGAATGCCATTAGGGGAACGGAAATCCAGATAGTTGCTGCTGAATGCGAAACTATTGCGGTCGTTAAGGTGGTAATCGATCTTCCCGAAAAGCAGGTTCACGTCGACGGTGCGGGGAACAAGCTGGTTTTGTGCACGGCTAGTGACGTACGCGGTAGCGGCAGCGCACTGCGCGGGGGTTGCCACGGTCGTATTGCATGCCCCAGTAGAGCGGAGATTTCCTGTCGCATCGAACAGATTGTTCCCGAAGTTCGTAGAAACGATTGGAGCATTGCGACGCTGAAGCTCCCCATTAAAGAAGTAGAACAGCTTGTCCTTGCGAATCGGACCGCCAACGCTCAGTCCAGCCTGGTGCCGCCACTCAGGCGGGTTCACACCCAATGTAGTCGGATCGGTCGCATTTAGCGTGCGATTGCGGAAGAATTCATATGCACTCCCGTGTATCGAATTGCTTCCACTGCGCGTTACTGTATTTACGACTCCGCCAGAGGCGTGCCCGTACTCTGCGAGAAAGTTCGACGAGACGACTTGGAATTCCTGCACCGCATCTTGTGAAATATTGAAGGTGCGAGTTCGGCCCGCGTTTTCATCATAAAAGCTATTCGTTGTGTCATTTCCATCAGTGAGAAATGTGTTGCCGCCGGGATTGCCGCGGAAGGTGAGAAGCCCGAATGCCGCATCGTTAGTGACGCCGGGAGTAAGCAGCACAAACGAATCAACACGGCGTCCGTTGATAGGGAGATCCAGAATTTGTGTCGAATCCACCACCGACGACGTACTGACCTTCGTCTGATCGACGGCTGCTGCTTCCGCCGTAACACTCACTTGCGTTTCGGCCGTCGATACGCCTAGGACCGCATTGAACGTGGATGCTTCACCAATCTTCACAGTTACGTCATTGATGTTGTAAGGCCTAAATCCTTCTTTAGTGATTGTGATCATGTAGCCTGACGCTGGAATCAACGCATTGAAGTCAAATACACCGGCCGCGCTCGTTTGCAGTTCGCGATGGATTCCTTTTGCGGAATTCTCCAGTGCGACTCTGGCGCCAGGAACGACTGCGCCGGTTTGGTCCTGCACGGTACCGGACACTTTGCCAAACCCGGCAATGGTTTGCGCGATGGCAGGTGCTGCGATCAAGACAATGGCAAGGTTGAGGACGCAGACCTTTGCGATGAAAGATAACCGTGTACAGGCACACGGTCGCTGAAGCGATTTGCGAGACAGTAGCATATGCTCTGAAACTCCTCTAATTTGAAAACGATCAGGCGAACTTGAATTGCCGCTTGTTTATGCTTGCTTGATCAGACCGCGCGCTCCAGCGACAATTCTTGAAATCTATGTGGGGGACGCTGCAATCTATCATCGGTGCGCCTCAGTTTTCCATACCCTGATTTCCCTTTTGTGAATTTTTTGGAAAGAACGCAACGAGAGCGGTGCACCCTTTTTCACAGGGAATACAGGATTCTGTAGGCCGGGGCGCTACATTTCATCAAAACTATGAAAGTCGGGAAAATTAGGCCTTCAACGAGGGCTTTTGCCCAACTCGTTGCACATCAGTTTCCAGTCCCTTATATTCAACGATCTGGTCGTCGAATTATGCCCAGAACAGTCCCCATCGGCACGCGCGCCGAACTGACCCACATCGTTGAGCACAAGCACACGCTCGCGGGCATCGATCCCAAGCTGCCTCCCGTCCTGGCTACGCCATGGATGATTGGCTGGATGGAAGGGGCCTGTTATCTCGCGCAGGAGCCTTTCTGCGACGAAGATGAAACCACCGTTGGAACTGCGATCCATGTGGATCACCGTGCCCCTACAACGATTGGGCAAACGGTCATCGCTGAGGCTGTCCTGGAGCGGAT
>CAYZHX010000127.1:0-1754 GCA_964476905.1 uncultured Terriglobales bacterium | reverse complement strand
TCTGTTCAAGATCTCAGCTACCCAATTGGCAAGTTCAAATATGAAACTCCGATGAGCGTGGTACAACGCGACGCTGCGATCGATACCATTGCGCGGACGCCCGCAAAAATGCGCGACGCTGTTACAGAATTGTCAGCCGAGCAACTCGATACGCCTTATCGTCCCGGCGGATGGACTGTGCGCCAGGTGGTGCACCATGTTCCCGATTCGCACTTGAACGCCTTCATCCGTACCAAACTGGCGCTGACCGAAAACGAGCCCACAATCAAGCCGTATGACGAGAAGGCCTGGGCAAAGCTTGCGGACGTCCCCAACACGCCAATCGAGACTTCGCTGGTTCTGCTCGAGGCTGTGCACGAGCGCTGGAACCACATCCTCCGCTCTCTTACCGATGCGGATTACGCGCGCACTTTCCGCCATCCCGAGCACGGCGTGCGCACGCTGGACTGGATGGTCGCGTTGTATGCATGGCACGGACCCCATCATCTGGCGCACATCACAAGCTTGCGGAAACGAATGGGATGGTGAGCAGGATCGGGTGATTGGGCCATCGGGTCGTAGGGCCAAGTAGAATCAAGACGACTTCAAGGAAGTCTTTCGGAGCTGATCGCGCGCCTTTGTTTTCACGTCACCCGATCCCATGTCTCTCGCGTTCTCGATAGCCGCGACCGAAGGTCCTGCTCGTCTAGGCCGCATCGCCACACCCCATGGCGAGATCGAGACTCCCGTCTTCATGCCGGTCGGCACACTGGGATCGGTAAAAGGTGTGCCGCAACACATTCTCGAAGAGCTTGGCGTCCAGATTCTTCTCGGTAACACGTACCACCTATATCTTCGGCCCGGGCACGAGGCGATCCGAGAGATGGGCGGGCTGCACCGCTTTATGTCCTGGAAGCGCAGCATTCTTACGGATTCGGGAGGCTTTCAGGTCTTCAGCCTCAACGAGCTGCGCAAAGTAACCGAACGCGGGGTTGAGTTTCGCTCGCATCTCGATGGATCGACTCACTTCTTCACGCCTGAGCGCTCGATGGAGATTCAGATTGCTCTCGGCGCTGACATCATCATGGCGTTTGATGAGTGCACCGAACATCCCGCGAGCCGCGAACGAGCGCGAGAGTCTATGGAGATGACCTCGCGTTGGGCCCGACGCAGCAAGGAGCATTTTGAAGCTCGTAAAGAGGAAGTGCCGTGGAGAACGGTAGAGACGCGGCACGCTGACTCTGTACCTCGCATTTCAGGAACCCAGTCACTTTTCGGGATTGTGCAGGGAGGAATGTATCCCGATTTCCGGCGTGAGTCAGTAGAGCGCCTGCTGGAACTGGATTTTCCCGGATACGCTATCGGCGGGCTCAGCGTAGGCGAGCCGCGGGAACTCACGCGCGAGATCATCGAGAGGACCCTTCCTCTGCTGCCCAAGGACAAGCCGCGCTACGTGATGGGCGTCGGTTATCCCGAAGAGATCGCCGAGTACGCTGCCATGGGCGTCGACATGATGGATTGTGTGTTGCCCACCCGGGCTGCGCGTCACGGGCTGCTGTTTACCTCAGAAGGACGAATGAATATCAAGAACGCTCGTTATGCTCGAGACCAGCAGCCGCTCGATCCGAAATGCGAGTGCATCGTTTGCTCCCGCTATACACGCGCGTACTTGCGGCACTTGTTTGTCTCTGGAGAGGCGTTGGCAGCCGTTCTGAACACAATCCACAACCTGGCGCATTACCTTGACACGATGCGCAGCGTCCGTCATGCTATTA
>CAYZHX010000126.1:0-11716 GCA_964476905.1 uncultured Terriglobales bacterium | reverse complement strand
TTCAGGACTTCGTGGAATTTATCGATGAAGGTCAATTCAAAGCTGAAGCTCGAAAGATGACATTGACTGCAAGGCAAGAAGTACTCAGACTCCGAAATCTGTTCCTAACAGTCAAAGATGCCGCTGCATACCTAAAAAAGAATGGTCTTCCTAAGAACGCGTGGCACATGTTTCACGCTGGTATCGCGGCGGGATGCATTGGTGATAGGTCGCACAGCCTCCATTGCTTCAATCGGGTTCTGGAGACAGATGCAAAAGCAGAATTCGAAATACAGCGACGAGATTGCGTACAGGAGCTCATCAAGCTCCTCCCGGAAACAGAAACTTTCAGAGCTCAAATCGGAGCGTCCATTCAGCTCACAAGGTCACAGCTAAAGCTTCCAGAAAAACCCGATCCGCTTCTGAAATAGGCCCACGGCGCAGTTCTTGATGGGCCGAAACGTCAGGTGAGCGCGTTAGCTCTTGATATTTGCCTTTCATTCGCCTATCATAGCGACCGTGAATTTCTGTCCTAAATCACGGACATCGCCATGGACCGCCTTTAGCTTGTCGTTTTCGTCGAATCTTCGTGGAAGGTCGTGTGATTCGATCCTAGCGGGCGGGACAATCCGCGAGGTTTGGAAGTTAATCCGCAAGATGTACCGGATTAACCATGTGCGATACGCAAGATATTGCGGATCGTTTTCCACGGACGCCGGATTTTTGTGGTTCAACTGCTTTGTTTTGAAGATTTTGATTAAAAAGGGGGAGGGGGAGGGTATCTCGAGGAAGAGAAAAATGGAGATTCATTCCGTGTAATCCGTCCTATCCGTGCGATCCGTGTCGTGTTTTGGTTTGCCACGGACACCCGGGCGAGGCACCCCGCCTCCAGGTTAACTTCAGCAACAGCCTGCTAAAATCCGTAAACTCCAAGATTTGTTGAACTTTCGCTGGACGGGTTGCGTATCTCGATGGCAAGTTGAGACATTCAGCCCAAACCGTTAAGAATCGGCGAGCGGGACGGATTCCGCCCAGCTTGGTACGATGCGCCCGTACGCCGAAATTGTCGTCGACGCATAAGTTCGCACGTCATTCTTTGCTGGCCGCTGTGCCTTCTCCTGCACCGCGTCACCTGACGGTGATCACGCCAGTCCGGCAGCCCAGAGTGGCTGTGATTCAGGGCCCCCGTGGAGGAAGCCAGAACCGGTTGGAAGAGAACGCGCTCACTGCGGCTTTGGTTCGGCGCTGCATCGCAGGCGATGCGGGCGCCTGGGAGGAACTCGTTCGCCAGCAGAATCGCCGTATCTACAACATTTGCTACAGGTTTACAGGATCCGGGAGCGACGCTGAAGATCTCACGCAGGAAGTCTTTATCCGCCTCTATCGCGCGATGTCGAGCTACGAGCCCGACAAAGGCTCCTTCAACACCTGGCTGACTACCCTGACCCGCAACATGCTGGTCGATCACTTCCGCCGCACTCGGCAGGAGCGCCTGACCGACTCCATGGATGCTGCTCCGGCAGCCGACGAAGACGCGCCTACGCTTTCTGAGAAGATCGAAGATCATGCTCCTTCGCCCGATGCCCGGCTAGCCAGCAAAGAGACCCAGAAAATGGTCCAACAGGCCCTGCAGAAGGTGTCTCCGGACCTGCGGGAAGCGGTGATTCTGCGCGACTTACAGGACATGGACTATAAAGATATAGCCCTCACCCTGAAGGTGCCCGAGGGCACGGTGAAGTCCCGCATTAACCGCGGACGGGCGGAACTGGCAAGGGTTTTATCGCGTACTAATAAACAGGCCATATAAAGAAGTGGAACGGAACAGCCAATTCGGGAACACGGAACGAGCGCTCACCTGCTCTGAGTTTGACGCGCTGTTGAGCGACGCACTCGACGGCATGCTCACTCCAGCGTCGCAGCGGCGCTTCGATGCGCATCGCGAGACGTGTGCCACCTGCGGTCCGTTGTTCGCTGAGACCTCTGCCGGAATGAACTGGCTGGACGCCCTGCCGGAACTCGCGCCTCCGGCTAACCTGGTGCACAACATCCTTGCCGCCACCTCAGTGCAGAGCGCGGCAGCGCTGGCCAATGTTCCCAAACTGGGATGGAAGGAACGCATTCGCACCTTCCTCACCGATGTAGCTGCGCCATTCCGTCCATTGATTCGCGAGCCACGCATTGCGATGACCGCGGCGATGGCGATCTTCTCGATCACGCTCTCGCTCAATCTTGCCGGCGTGCGGTTGAGCGATCTGCGTCATATCGACCTTCGCCCCAGCGCAATTCGCCAGTCGGCGACGATGAAGTACACCGAAGCCAGCAATCGTGTGATTCACTACTACTACAGCATTCGCATGGTGTACGAGGTTGAATCGCGGCTGCAGGAGCTGAAGCGGCTCGCAGGAAGCAGTGATGAAGATCAGCGCCAGCAGCAGCCCCGTCCTAGTCGCGACAAGACTGAGAACGAGAAGAATCGAGATCGCAAGCAGAATTACTACAGCATGGAAAGACAGAACGTGCTGGTAGCGAAACGGAGTACCAACGAGTTGAAACAGGGCAGTACCAGAGAAACACGTGTCGCGTGGAAAGCTATTGACGCGGATACGAGTATCAGCAACGCTAAAGTTTTCAGCAGCACCGAGCTCTCCCGCGGTTTGTACCTAAGCGGTAATTCCATGAGGAGCGTACTCGCATGACCTGCGCCGTTCACACAGACCAGATGGCAACCGCCTACTGCCGTACTTGTGGGAAGGCGCTTTGCCAGAGCTGCCAGCGCGACGTCCGCGGCGTGATCTATTGTCAGGATTGCCTCGCCTCGCGTTTGGAAGGCACGATTCCCGCCGCTGCGGCGAATGCGCCGAACGCTGTTTACATAGCGCCGCCAAGTGGGGCCAGTCCAGGGCTCGCGGCCGTGCTTGGCTTCATTCCCGGAGTGGGAGCGTTTTACAACGGCCAATTCGCCAAGGGATTCGTTCACGTCTTTGTCTTTGCCATCCTTGTGCATCTCGCCGATCGCGTGGACGCGTTCGGAATTGTGGTCGCCGCGTGGATGTTCTATATGGTCTTCGACGCTTACACCACGGCGAAGGCTCGTATGCTGGGCCAACCAATTCCCGATCACCTCGGCCTCAATGCGCTGCTGGGCAGCTTCGGATTGGGAACCTCGGCGCATCATCCCGCTGCCGCAGCTGCGGCGGCCGGCGCTGCTCCGGTTCCACCGGTTGCCGGAGTCGTTCCTGGATCGGCCGACGTAAATCCCGGGGTTGTGGATCCGAATGCACCTTCCGTGCCGCTGACCCAGCCATACGTTCAAGATCCGCTGAACCTGTCGCGCTCCTGCGGCCCTATGGGCCTGCCTCTCGGCGCAGTGATTCTGATCGCGCTCGGTATCCTGCTGCTCCTCGACAATCTCGGTATCCTTTCGTTCCGCTGGACGGCTGAATTCTGGCCTATCGTGCTGATCATCCTTGGAGTGTGGCTGGCTTTGCGTCGCATGGGAACGACGCACGGAGGCAGCTAGCCATGGCTGACTACGGCTACGCCGAATACTACGTGCGCAATCGCAATTGTCACTGCCCGCGTTGCATGGCGTACTGGCTGATGGGGCCGGCGGTTCTGATCACCATTGGCGTGCTCTTCCTGCTAGAGCAGTTGCACGTGGCGCCGTTCGCACGAACGTTCCCGATTCTGCTGATCGTGATTGGCCTGGTGAAGGTTGCGCAGCGCTCAGCTCCCGATATGGGACACGTGCAGCCGCCCGGCCCGTACTATCCGCCGGAAGTAGTGGCCGAACAGATTCGCAACAACGTCCAGCGTACGATCGAGCAGAACATGGCGAGAAATGCCGGCGTGGCTCCTGCTGCGCCCACGATCGAGGGTAATCAGCCGAATTCGGAGGTGAACCGTGGCTAGTCCGCAGATGCCTCCGCCGCCGTATCAGTACGATCCGCGCTACTACCGCCGCTATCGTCGGCGCTCGATGGCTGGACCAATTATTTTGATCGCGATTGGCGTCATGTTCCTGCTCGCCAATATGCACGTGATCAGCGGAGCTCGGATTGGATGGATTTTTGCCACATGGTGGCCGGCCCTGCTCATTCTGCTCGGTCTGGTTCGCGTGATTGAATACGCGGTCGCTCGCAGCCAGGGTGGACCGGCTCCGCGCGTAGGAGGCGGAGGTGTATTCCTGCTGATCCTGCTCGTTCTCATTGGAGTATCAGCGTCCTCTGCGAGGCACTGGAACTGGCAAGCCATCAACGATAACGTCGATGTGAATCCCGGCTGGGATGGAGTCTTCGGCCAGAAATATGAGTTCACCCAGGAACTCTCGCAGCCACTCCCGTCTAATGGATCAATTGACGTCGAGTCGGACCACGGAGCTGTCACAGTTCATGCTACCGACAATCCCAATGATCCCGTGAAGATGGTCGTCCATCGTCACATCTCTGCCGATTCTCAAGATGCGGCCAACAAGTACAACGACCAGCAGAAGCCGACGCTGACCGTGGACGGCAACACGCTGCGAGCGGACTCGGGCGAACATGCTCCGCACGTGCAGGTTGGTTTCGTTATGGGACCGCGCATCGTGAGTGACCTGGAAATCTGGGCACCGCGCAAAGCTCCGATCCAGATTAATGCGGCGCATGGCGATGTAAACCTGTCAGCGCGCGACAGCAACGTAAAAATCAGCACTACTCATGGCGACATTCAAGTAAGCGACGTAAAAGGCAATGTCGATGTCACTACGCACAAAGGCGACGTGCAGATCAGGCAGATCACCGGTGATGTCCACCTCGACGGCCGCGCCGATGACGTTACTCTGAGCGACATCTCGGGAACCGCGCTGTTAGACGGAGAGTTCTTCGGCGACACGCGCCTGTCCCACATTGGGAAGGCGGTCACATTCCGCAGCACGCGCACCGAACTGGAACTTGGCAAACTCGCTGGAGACTTGGAGATGGACTCCGGCGACCTGCGCGTCACCTCCGCTTCAGGATCGTTCCAGGTCCGCACCCGCGCCAAGGACATTCGTCTTGAAGATATTTCCGGGCCCATTAGCGTTGAGAACAGCCATGGCGAAGTCGAACTGCATCCGAAATCGCCGTTCGGCGACATCAACGTGAGCAATCAGCAAGGCGCCATCCACGTGGTACTTCCGGAAAACTCAAACTTCACCGTAGATGCGCGCAGCAGCCGCGGCGAATTCGACAGCGACTTCTCTCTCAATGTGACCAAGAGCGGCGACGCTCAAGTTGCGGAAGGCAACGTCGGCAAAGGCGGCTCCAAGCTGCAGCTGACTACCGACCACGGAAGTATTGAGATCCGCAAAGGCTAGCTTGTTTTGGAATACGTAATCGTCTGGCCGGCGCAGTAGCTGGGCCGCAGACCCCTTATTGCACTTTGCTGGCTTTTTCATTATTCTTCTGCACCGCGGTAACTGGCAGCAACGTTACAACCCTCAACCCCCAACGTGAATCTGCCGGAGGGGGGTTCTATGGGCAAATTCTGCCTACCTGCGGTCTCGCTGTCGCGTGTACGACGTCTCTTCGGCTGCGGAGTACTGCTTCTTGGACTGGGTGGGTTTGCGGCGCACGCTGCTTCGAACCAGGCGAGCGCAGCCTTACAGATTCAAGTTACGGTCGTAGGTACCGTTCAGATGGCCGCAACCCAGCAGAACACTGCTACCTCGAATGGCTCCGTCACCTATGATCTGCAGCCGACGAATGCGCCGAAGATGACATCGCAAGTGACGGTTCAGCAGATTTCAACGCCCGGTGCTGTAAGCGTGAACAGTTACGGCCAATCCGGAAAAGGCGCAGTGCTGCAGACAACAATTGTGATCGCCCAATAACTATTTCGGATTTGTGCCGCTGTTGAGTTTGAGTTGGCGCAGACACTGCGCTATCTCGCCTAGTGACGGCAATTGGTTACAGACTTCGCGGGTCAGCAGGCCGTCTGCACTAAGGGCAGTGCCGTCGTTCGTACGAGGCAACGGCGGCACTCGAGATGCGGCCGAGGCATCCGTGCTCGTAGACGCTTGGTCGGCTGTTGGACTAGGCATTGTCGCCGGAGAGGAGGCTGGCGGCTCTAGCTTGGTCGGTAGCGTTGGATTGGTAGCAATCACGTCGTGCGTGACTGGATTGTTCTGAATTAACGGGACGGTGTGCGAGGCTTTCTCTTTCCCGGTTTGGAACTCGCGACTGAGGTAAGGCAGCAGATCTGCGTTCGTGATCACAATCGTGGCGTCCTGAACCTGCACCGGTTCCGCGGGCAGTTTCACCGCGCCGCTGGGAATGTTCATTTCTGCAGGAATAGGCTTTACCGGAGTGACTGTGACTTTCAGTTCTCCAGCAGGCAAATTGCGCAGCAGGAATTTGCCTTCCGCATCCGTGATCGCAGTGGCGGGGCCAGCCGCGATCTGCACTCCGGCTATCGGAACCAGCTTGAAATCTTGAGAAGGTGCGGGTGCAGGCTGATTGCCGACTTTCAACCGTTTTCCGGACTTGCGATCAGTAGGCTCGGAACTTGGAACCGCAGTTTTCAGCAGCACAGTTCCCGAAATAGAACGCAGGGCGCGAAGTGGAATATCCTGCACAACTGTAGATACTGGGCTGACGTGAACGGCGACCGAATCGAAGGCAGTGATGTAGTTTGACGGAATCGAGGCCGGATCGAGCGACAATTTATAGTCGCCGGGCGGAACATCGTCCAACTCGAAATCTCCTGATCCGGCGGTTTGTATCTTGCGAACCTCCTTGCCGTTATCCAGCAGTAAGTCAATATCCTGCATTCCCTTCGAATCTGGTTGGCGCGCGTTATCGAAGCGCAGGTCGTTGTAGACGTTCCCCATCAGCCGTGCGAAGTCGAGAATCCCGAAGTCGATCACCGCAACCCGCTGTTGAATTAAATCCACGTCGGCTGCACTACGCGTGGTCATGCGCACAGGATTTCTGAACTGAGTAACCGCGATCGACACTTCATGTTGATCAGGCGAAACAGATGAGAATTTGTATCTACCTAACTCGTCGGTAATTGCAACTTGGCCGTCGTCGAGCCTGACTTCAACTCCCTGAAGTCCAGGCTCGCCTGCATTGAAGTATCCATTGATGTTGTTGTCGCGAAAAACGCGCCCTTCAACGATTCGGCTGCGATGAAATGATAGCGTTCCTGGCGCGGCCATAAAGGTTTTTTGAAATCCGAAGGAAAGAAGAGTGGCTCTCTGAGTTGTGTTGTGTGCCGCGTCCCAAAACAGCAAATTGTTCAAGGAGGAGCGAAATTGCAGCGTTGGGCGGAACTGGTATGCGAATGTGTAGCCAAAAGTCTGGGTCCAGTCGTTCGATGGTCCACCATTCGTCGAGTGCGTGACAGACGCCATTGGACTGAAGCGAACCTTAGATCCGAGCTCAAAAATTGTGGATGCCGAAATGCTCGTGCCCGTAGGCTGTTCCGCGGCTAGCAGCGCTTTTACCTCCGGGGGGAAATTAGAGGAATCGACGAAGCCCGATGGGTCAGCCAAGAATTGTGTCTGCAGCGCGGGAGAAAGAAGGTTGATCTCTTGATTTAGCTTGGAGAGCAACGAAGGCTGCACGCGATCCTGTTCCACTCCCAGCAGCACAATGTGCCGCTTTACGGGAAAGCTGACGGTGTCGCGAATCGTGAGCCGGTCTTCGGAATTGATTTGGAGCGGATCCTGAATCGATCCTACAGTGACTTCCGCATTATTTCCGATTTGGGGCGTGATCTGTGAATTAAGAGATACGTCGTATCGATTGCCGGTAGAGCGGGTGTTCGTGAAGCCACCGGTATTCTGGCTGTAAATGTAATAGAACCCCAGATTTTCTCCTCGCGCAATCTGATAAGAAAATCCGGGACTGAGATAGTCACTGCTTCCGGGCACGCGATAGATGAGTCCAGGCGTGATGTCTGTATGCTCATAGTAAAGCCGCTGAGTCAGACGACGGGTAAATCTGTAATCGACCTCTCCTTTGTAGATCGATGTACCGGAAAACAATGATTGGATCTGCTGGAGTGGAAAAGTTTGTGTGGCCGCAACCGCGCTGGCGTATGCCACCAGCCGATATGAGGCATAGGAAAAATCGCCACGGAGTAGGCGGCTGCCATCATTTGCGTATCCCGCTTCACCGCCGAGCAGAAGACCTTTTGTCGGGTGATAACTTACGCCGCCAGTCTGCATGGCATAGGCAGTCCTGCGAATACCTGTAGGAAGAGTCACCGGAATATTTACGTAGCTTGCGCCCCCGTAGATACTCAGCTTGTCAGTCTGCTGACGACGAAAGCTGAAACCCGCCACATCGCGAGTTCCGTTTAGCGACAAGAAATAGTATGGAACTGTACTGCCTGCAAAGAGTGAAAGCCGGTTGCGAGCCGAGCCTACCGTAACGCCTGCGCCGCGCAATTGAACGTCGTTTCCAGAAGAGAAGCTGTTGATTCTATCTTCGGGTGTCGCTCCGGTAACGGTTTGGCTGAAATCAATGAGATTGAAGGAGAAGTCAGGAGAGCGATAGTTAAGGCTCGCCGTACGCAGATTGGTTCCATGTCCGCCAAATTGGTTGTTGTCCTCCACCTGGCTCGTGAAATTCATGGAGTGATCGCCAACCTGCTGCTCCCATGCAAGGCTGCTCAGCAGCGTGTAATTGGAACCGCTGCTGTTTCCCGAAGTGGTCTGGGCGTCGGAAGCAATTACGCCATGAGCCATCTCCGCTTGCCTGCGCAGCAAGCTGGGCGGGATGATGTTGACGGGCCGGTCGATCACATGGACAACAATGCTTACCGGCGCTCCATTCACATACGCGAGCACAACTGTGTCGCCACGGGTTAGGCCAGCGAATTCAATGGTGTCGTTCCCGACTTGGGCATGGGCGATGTCTTCATCGAGCACGACTACCGTGCTCACTCCGGGCACAACAATGGTCCTCGTGGCTTTCCAATAGACATCGACGCTGGAAGGTAAAGCTGGTTCAACCGCAGATGCGCCGGCCGCGCACACGAACATCAGCAGCAGCAATCGAACCGCTGCTTTGATGAATTCGTTATGGCGCGTTCGGAACATCTTTTGGATTCTCGCTAATTTCTCGCAGTTTTGGCTGGAATCGTGAACGCAATCTGGCGCGTTTCAACGTGGGTGCCCCCATATACAAGCGAAAGCACAGCGGTGTACTCGCCGGGATTCAAATCGCCATTCCACTCCACCTTCATCGAATCCTTTTGTCCTGGAAGAAACCGTTTGGCATCACTTTCCGCTTTCGCAACCAGCTTGCGTTCCGGATTCAGAATCGCCAGCTTCGCCTGCGGAAAGACGTGAGTGTTGCTCTTGTTATCCACCGAGAAAGTCAGCTTCAGGGACTGGTTGTCGCCGGGCGGGACCAGCTTCAGATCATTAAGATTCACGTTGTAAGCTTCGGTGTCCTTTGCCGTAAGCAACACCAAACATCCGAGCCGCATGTTGGTGAAGATCTGTTTCCCATCCTGGGTCTGTTCACTGGTAGCAACGGGTTTCGATTCCACGAAGAGAACGGCGTAGTAACCGCCGCGAGCGTCCGCTGGAGGAGTTACGACAGCTTTCAATTTCTGCGAAGCTCCGGCACCGACCTCAAATTTGTCGGGCACAAACTGGATCCAATTGGCAGCAGAGCGGGGTGATGTACCAGGTGCGTTGAAGACCTTTTCGTTCTTGTCGTTGTACCAAAAATCCGTGATCTGGACATGCAGTTCCACAGCCTGGGTTCCTTTGTTATCCACCGTCAACGAATATTCAAAGGGCACGCCCGGCTTGAAGTCCTCGACGATCTGCGCAGGCGCGAGGGCCAACGATTGGGAAAACAAAGGAGTCGCGGCTGCCAGCAGCGAGGCAGCGAGCATCAACTTAGAGCGAAAACTTTTCATCATTGCACCGTCATTGTGTAGGTTAGTGTCGCTTTATCTGCTCCGCGGAAGGAGCTGGCGCCGTTCACATTGGAAACAAACAGCCCCAAATATTCAGTTATGTTCGTGCCGTTGCTGGCGCTTCCTGTGATTTGTGTAGGAGATCCTGAGTTTTTTGAAATCGCGCTGTAACCTGCAAGTTGACTTTGTGAGTCGTATAGCGTCAATACCGCCGGGTGCACAAAATCCGTGCTCACATAGACAGTGATTTTCGTGCTGCTGAAGCTCGAAAAACCGCTGAAGGCAGGCTCAATAAGGTAAGGAGTCGAGTAGATGACTCCTCCCGGCGCCTGTCCGCTTACGACTGTCAGTCCGGCTCCTGGACCGACGCCCAGTCCGTTCACAGTTCCAAAATCGGCCGCGTAGTCAGTTGTGCCGCCGGAGGAAATCGCGAGTCCGGAAGGCGCAGTAGCCAATTGAAGCTGCACCGCCTTCTGAATTGTTGTGCCGGGAGTGTCTAAGTTCAAAAGTGTATGACTAATAATTCCGTGCCGATTGTCGTAGACGTCCAACATCACCGTAGCCGTGTCCGGACTCACGATGGAACCGTTGAAGCTCTTCACCAGGATTCCAAGGTATGCCGTGTAATTCGTGCTCGTCGTTTGCAGCGGTAATACGACGATCTCGCCTGCTTGAGTATTCGGCAGTGCCGTATAACTAGCGAAGGTGTTGCAGGCCCCTGGGTATGCGCAGCTCATAAGCTGGATCACGCTGCTGGAGTTCGAGAATGCCGAAGATATGTAAGCGTCAACTTCGGCAGGATGACCCGGATTCGCTCCGCTCAAGACAATCGTGTACGGCGTGTAGTAAAACTCGCCACCTGCAACTGCTATTTTCTGCAGACCAGTTGGCGTTCCGATACCGAGACCATTCACGTTTCCGAAGCCGGCGTGGTAAGTCGGAGTGGGAGTGCTTGGATTAGGACCGGAGAACGTTATACCTGCTCCGGAGGTCGCTAAGGCAACCGTTTGCGCCGTGGATGGGAGTGCGAAACAGAAGAAACTCGCAGCTAAAAGAGCGCAATCGGCAACACGAAAGCTGCAGACTCCTTTCCCCAAACGCAGCAATCCACGCTTCCCGTCATGCGCTTCGCAATCAGTCGGCGTGGATTGTTTACGTTGCTGAGGATTGTTGGGCATCTCATTTCCGGTTTTTGGGGGAGAACCGGAAAAAACCCGTGCTTAGTTAACAGTTAATGTGAAGGTAACGGTGGCAGTCTTGGCACCCGGCATTGCCGCGCCATTGGTCGGAGCAATATCCACACCGATGTAGCGAGTAAGCGGAGTCCCGCTGGCAACCGCAGTAGCGATCGTGTCCTGGGCAGCGACGTTGGTGCTCATTGCCGAAAAGCCGTTTGCTGCAGGAGCAGCCGCGGAGTTAGCAGTGTCACGGACGACCGTAATGTTGGCAGTGGCGAACGGAGTCGAGACGTAAGCGCTGATTTGCGGATTCGCAACGGAAGGCTGCGATGCGAACACCGGATTTAATTGGTAATCGGTGTAGTAGATCGCGTCAGCCGTGGTTTGCGCCGGCGTGTACTTCTGGCCGCAAGCCGCGTTGCTGACGGCTAAGGCGTCTACTGTTCCGAAGCTCATAGTGTAATCCGGCGGAGCGCCACCATTGGCAATTGCGCAAGCAGAAGCCGATGCGCCTTTGGTTACTGTGAGCTGGACCGCGTCCACGATCGTCGCTGAAATCTGGAGCGTCGGCGAAACTATGTTCGTGTTCGTCGCGCTTGTTCCCGCAAATGTTGTGGAAGCCATCGTCAACAGGGTCGCCAGGATGGCCAGTGATG
>CAYZHX010000125.1:0-11873 GCA_964476905.1 uncultured Terriglobales bacterium | reverse complement strand
TTCTGGTTTTACTTCTTCAACGAGCATCTGCTCCGTTTCCTAAACCTGCGCTATCCGCGGGACTACAACACTGTTCCGCGCGCGCTCTTCTGGTCTCTGAATTTGGTTTGGCTATTTCCTTGGTCGGCATTTCTGCCTGCTGCTGCGCGACTGAGTTACCGCCCGACCACGCGTGCTGGACGTGCACGCTTGATGGCACTGTGCTGGATCGGTGTAGTCATGGTGTTCTTCACCTTCTCCACCACCCAGGAGTACTACTCAATGCCGATCTATCCGGCGCTCGCCTTGCTCGTCGGATCGGCGCTGGGATCGGAGAACACCCGGGTACGCGCGGGAATGCGCGGGCTGCAGATCACGTTTTGTCTGCTCCTCGGGGCAGTGGGAACTTTGCTTCTGCTGGTTTGGCGCACGTCGGCCCAGGGCGACATCTCACAAAGTCTTGTCCAGCATCCTGAACTCTATACGTTGTCGCTCGGCCATTTCGGTGATCTTACTCTCGCGGCATTCGCCTACCTCAAACTACCGCTGGGACTCGCGGCCCTCGCATTTGCTTTCGGATTTGTTGGACTCACATTTTCCCGAGATAACGCAAAGAGAATCGGCGCCATTACTGTGGCAATGGTGGTGTTCTTCCAGGCCGCACGAGTGGCTCTGATTCGCTTCGATGGATATCTCGGTTCTTACCCGCTCGCACAAGCTTTAGAGAAATCCCCACCGGGAGAGCTGATCGAAGCAGACGCTTACTATGCGTTCTCTTCGGTGTTCTTCTATACGAATCGCAACGCTCTCCTATGGAATGGACGCAAGGACAATCTCGAGTACGGATCGTATGCTCCCAAGAGCGCGAAAGTCTTCATAGACGACCAGAAATTGCGGTCGCTCTGGTCGCAGCCGGGGCGGTATTACCTACTCGCGTATGGAAGCGACATTCCGCATCTGAAAGGACTAGTGGGCGATTCGAACGTGCATGTCCTAGCTCGCAACGCCGACAACTACCTAATTACCAATCTGCCGCTGCATGAGTGACACGATGCAAAGATGGATGGAATGTCTTCGACTGGCAGTCGCGGCGCTTAAGGCCGATCGGCTGAAGGCTTTCCTCACCACATTAAGCGTAGTCATTGGCTGCGCCTCCCTGGTGCTGGTTCTTACGATTGCCGGCACAGGAAAGAGATATATCGTCTCTCGCATCGAGGGCATTGGCGCAAATCTTGCTTACGCAACACTCAACCGGAATGGGAATCCAACCACTCTCGAAGACGAACTGAACCTTTCCGATCTGGATGCGATCAAGAACACGATCCCGGGCGTAAAAGCCGTGGCAGGAACGTACGATGCTCCAATTGATTTTCAAATCGCAGGCAGGCCACGGCATGCGCGTCTGGTCGGTACCACCCCGGACTTCCTAACGATTCGCAATCTCCACATCATCTCTGGCCGCTATTTCGATGACGAGGACTTTCGTTCGCGGTCGAAGGTGTGTCTGGTAACCCACGTCATTGCCGAGCGAAATCCAACCTTGGCAATCGGCGACGCCTTACGCATCGACCAATTCCATTGCACGGTGATCGGAACGTTCACTGAAGGCATTCCCACATTTGGGCAATCCGAAATTCAGGCCGAGACGATTCTTGTCCCTTATAGGACAGCAAGGCTAATCACTGGTGAATCATTCCTGCAGGTTATCTACGCGCAGGCTGATTCGTCGTATGCTGTCGGACAACTGACGCGCGACATGAAACAGCTTCTCCAGAACCGCCATCGGCGCGAGGCTAAGTACGATGTGGAGAATCTTTCCTCGTTGCTCGAAACCGCCGGCGACATCTCTCTCGCCATGAGCGTGGTGCTGTTGGGGATTGGGCTGGTGACTCTGGTAGTTGGCGGCACCGGCATCATGAACATCATGTTGGCCAACATCGCTGAGCGAAAGCAAGAGATCGGGTTGCGCAAGGCATTGGGTGCGCGCTCGTCAGAGATTCGTCTTCAATTCCTACTTGAAGCGGTGTTCATCAGTTCGGCCGGATCCATTGCAGGTGCATTCTGCGCTCTGGCATTACTTGCTTCTGCGGCGGTCTTCGTTCAGGATTTTGTCAACCTGAATATCTCGTGGACTTCGGTGGTGTTTGCGCTATTAGGCTCGAGTGCGATCGGCGTGCTGTTTGGGTACCAGCCGGCTAGCCGAGCGGCCAGTCTGCGTCCGGTGGATGCATTGCGGGCCGATGCCTAGGTTGACTCTACTCCGTCAATTCCGCAGCGTGCTTTTCTTGGACGTGCCGAGCAAAAGCATCGCGCAGCTTGCGCTCCTGCTCGATGGAGTCACCGATGTTTGCTCCCAACAGAATGTCTGCCGCACAACCAGAACATCGGGCTCGCACCGGACCTCCACGAATGATGGCGGTGACGATGGGATGCAGGCCTCCCGGAATGGGAACCGCAGGAGTTCGCGCGTCGGCTGCCGGCAGATGCTCCGCAACCGCGGCGGCGACTCGACTGGATAGAACAGGTGGGCGAACCAGCGTCTGAATTTCGAATTGACGAGACAACCAACCTTCGAGCTCGCTACGATCAGCTTTTGTCATTGACGTGAACTGCACACCAGTGAGGCCGTCGCGCTGCCAAACGACGTTTCCAGTCAGCTCCACCAAAGGCCCGGCATCCTCAAACGCAAACCTCATGTGCAAACCGCCGGAGAGCGGCTCGTCGATGCCGCGAATGCAAACTCCTCCTTGGCTTACATTCAATATCCACGCATCGGTCGAGAACGCGCCGCACCGAACGTGAACCTCGGCAACCAGTGGGAAGCGGCTGTATCGTCCTCGTTCACGGAGGATCAGACCATAGGCCGAACGTAGAGTGGTCGCAATTTCTACGGGATAGTTTGCGTGCGAAACAATGAAATCAGCGCCCGCTTCCGACACTTGCTCTCGGCTTCCATGCTCGCCAACAATGGCGATCGACACCGCCGAGCGATGCGTGGGGCTGAGGCGAATCTCCCGCAAAGCGGCGCAACCCTGCTCGACGTTCGAACAATCCACTACGACTAAATCGAATTTGTTTCGCTGCAGCTCTTCGAGAACGTCTCCGCCCCTCACCCCTGCCCCGGTCGCGATGCCAAATCGCTCCACAGCAGCTCGAATGGCCTGCGAGAGCTCAACATTACCGGTCAGGATTAGGGCTTCAGGTTTCATTGATCAATTGCGATCTGTAAATCGAATGTTAGCTCTGGATCCTGCTCGCCCTCGCGAGTCGTGAGAAGGGTGAATTACCGGAGTAACTATCGAGAGCAGGTACTGGCAACGCTTGCCGCAGATACTACCAACTTGGTTCTCGTGGAACCAACAGAAAAGACGCGGTCTGGGCGGCGCAAGGCGTAGGCGAGTAACTAATAAGGCACAATTCACGACCAGTTAACAATGCGGCGTCATGATGTGGCCGAGTGCGCATCGATTTACGTCCGCCCAGCTTGCGGAAATTCACGATTGTGTTCTTTGAGGCCGGAGGTGGCCATCGTAACGCGGCAAACGCCATTCGCGCTCTCGTCGAACAACAAAATCTCCCGTGGCAAGTCGAGCTCTTAAACCTCCAGGAACTGCTTGACGAAATTGATCCTCTTCAAAGAATCGCGAAATTACGTCTTCAGGATGGTTACAACCTTCTGCTGCGCAGGGGGTGGACTCGATTCTCAGCACAAATGCTCGCAGTCCTGCACGGGATGATCCGCGTTTGGCATGCTCCGGCTATCCGAAGACTCAAATCGTATTGGAGCAAAAACCCTGCTGACCTGGTCGTCTCCGTGATTCCTAATCTGAATCGAGCACTCGGGGAAAGCATTCGCCAAACGCTGCCTGAAGCCAGGTTCGTGACGCTCCTGACTGACTTTGCTGATTATCCACCACACTTTTGGATCGAGCGTGAGTCGCAGTTCCTGATCTGCGGGTCCGATCGCGCGGTACAACAGGCGATCGCCCTTGGTCATGATTGCAGCCGCATTTTTCGCACCTCTGGGATGGTACTTCATCCAAGGTTTTATGAACCACAAGGGAGCGATAGGGTGGAGGGGCGCAAGGAACTCGGTCTGCGCCCGGACTGGCCGACCGCGCTGGTCCTGTTTGGAGGGTACGGCTCCTGGGCGATGCTTAAGATTGCGGAGCACCTGTGTCGCTTACCAGAGCCACTGCAGCTTATTTTTATCTGCGGTCATAACGAGAAGCTTGCGGATGCCCTCAGAGCTCTCCCGCCGGTGAAACCAATGTTCATTGAAGGTTTCACCCAGCGCGTGAGTCACTACATGTCTCTCTCAGATTTCTTCATTGGGAAGCCCGGACCAGGCAGCATCGCAGAAGCTCTGCACTTTGGCCTGCCAGTGATCGTTGAATGTAATGCGCGCACTCTGCCGCAGGAGCGATACAACGCACAATGGGTTCGCGAAAACCAATTGGGCCTCGTTCTGGACAGCTTTGATGGCATCCAGCATGCCGTTCACGAACTGCTCGATCCGGTTCGGCTCGCGCTATTCCGAAAAAATGTTGCGGCGCACAAGAACACAGCTATCTATGAAGTGGTCGATATTCTGAAAGAGTTGATGCGCTGCAGCACGCAAGCCCCTCCCATTACGCCCACCGAAGAGCTCGCGTCGACGTAGTGAAACGTGACGGCTAGACGTGAATTGGCACAGAGGCCGATTTGTCTTCTCTCATGCTGTCCACGATCTGCTCTGGAGCGAGTTCCGATTCGGAATGCGTGGACTCCGCCGACCATTGCTGATGAATCCCAACTCCATCTTCGTCGACAGTGATATAAGAGCACTGCTCGCCAATCCACGATCCGCAGTTGAAATACTGAACTCCGTGTCGCTCCGCCGACATGGGCACATGTGTGTGTCCGCAAAACACATGATCCGCACCGTAATGATTCGCGAAGGCAATCGCTCCGCGCGCCACTTTGTCGGAGAGACGAAGCCAGCGTGTGTTCAGCGCATCGAGGTAGCGCGAGAAAGTTTTCCTGCGCGCATCCATTTTCTGAATCCAGAGAAACATCGTCTCTCCAAAACGAGACAGAAGGTAGTTCCGACTGATAAATCGATCAAATTGATGACCGTGGATGGCCAAATAGCTCTTATTACCAAATTGCCAGATGTAGTGTTGATAGACCGGAACGCCAACCAGGTGCGACATCAAATCCGAGAGCCCAAGATCGTGATTGCCCTCCACCCAAACGACCTCGACGTTCCGTTTTGGGTTTGAGAGCTTGCGTACGTATGACAAAAACTGCCAGTGTTCTTTTTTTAGACGCCGAAAATTCAGGTCGTTGAAGATATCGCCCAGCAGGATTAGACGGCGGAAATTGGTTGATTTTAGAAGGGAAAGGGCGTCCTTGGCCCGGCTGATCTCCGAGCCGAGATGGACATCGGAAATGATGAGCGTGTCGAAAACCCGCTCCATGTCTCCATTTTCCCGGGATAAACGAGGAAATCAGATGAATTTTTGAACAATTTCCTCAGGAATCTCGTTTAACAACTATGGAGGCGCCAATCGGTCCCACACTTTGCAAGCACAATCGTGGACGATTCCTGATATGGAACCGCATCCCGCGAACCATTTCCTGAATCGCGAATGTACCTCTTGAATCTAAGTAGAGGACAAGGTAGAGTGAATTCGATGTTCAGCTCTGGTATCCGCTTCAAGAAATCTCGCTGTAGCGCGTCCGCCACTACGCCTCAGATTTTCCGCAAAATGCGGTAAACATTTCGTTCTTTAGTCCGTCTATTCATCACGATCATTCTTCCCCAACTAAGCAGGAGTAGAGGTCTCATGGAGGATGCATTGGAGTTAAAGCTGGAAATCCTTGAAGATCAGGGAATCGCACTCATACGTTGCAGTGGCCGTCTTCGTTTCGGCAAGGAAGCACAACTATTGAAGAAGTGCGTTGAAAGCGTGCTGTCGCAGTTTTCTGTCTGCATTTTGGGACTCAAAGCCATTGACCAGATCGATGCCCGCGGATTGGGCACCATCATCGCCTGCTTCGAAAAGGCGCGCTCTGTGGGTTCTCTGCTGCTCATTGGCGGAGTCTCGGAGAAAGTGCAGGACATCTTCGGAATGATGAAAGTCGATCGTGTGCTCGAAATCTATTCCTCGGAGGACGAGGCGATTTCAGCCTGCTGCCAGGCTGCCTAAATGGCTAACGATCTGCGCGCGTGACAGATCAGGAAATGTTCTGAACATCTACGGAACAGTTCCGGTCTGGAACGCGCGATTGTCCTTCTGTCCTCGTTTGCCAGCGCCGTAGCAAAAAGATGATGCCCAGAAAAATGACCGCGGGAGGAACTAGCAGGACGACAATCCCGTTTCGCAATGCGTGCACAGTCTGCGCTTCCCCGGCTGCTGCAGTCGTGTAGCAAGAGGCACAGCCCTGGGCAAACGCGTCTTTTGCACTGATGAAAGCCGCCATAAGACCAGGCATGATCAGAGCACTCACGCGGTTCATGACCGATCCTCTCTCCCCTCGGACTCGGATTGCAGCACGAAGTCTCGCTCATTCTGAATGTCACCGTACTCGTATGGTCCATAACGGACCACGGGCAGTTCTCCCTCGAAACTCATGAGCGGCGCCGGCGAAGTCACCGACCATTCAAGCGAGGTTGCATTCCAGGGATTCGCGCTCGCTTTCTTGCCCTTGAGCATGCTCCAGAACAGATTGAAGAGAAACAGAAGCTGAACCGCTCCGGTCGCTAGGGCCGCGACCGAGATGAAGCGGTGCATTCCTATTGTTGGCTGAAGGAAGTCGTCGGTCAGCATCGCATAACGCCGTGGGCTGCCCTGCATTCCCAGCACGTGCATGGGTAAGAAGATGCAATACACCCCCACGAACGTAAGACCAAAATGGACCGCCCCCAGCCGCTCGCTCATCATGCGGCCAAACATTTTTGGGAACCAGAAATAAGTCGCGGCGAAAATCGCGAAGATCGCAGACACGCCCATCACCATATGGAAGTGGCCGACCACGAAATATGTCGCGTGCAGGTACGAATCGATTGCCGGATGTGCGAGTAAAACGCCGCTTAATCCGCCGGTGATGAACGTGGAGATAAAGCCGAGGCAGAACATCATGGACGTGCTGAACTGAAGCCTCCCGCCCCAGAGCGTCCCCAGCCACAGCAGCGTCACGATCGTGGAGGGCAGCGAAATGATGATGGTAGGAATCGAAAATAGGAATCCCGAAAAAGGACTCATCCCACTCACGAACATGTGATGTCCCCATACGACAAAGCTGAGGAATCCGATCGCGAGCATACAGCCGAGTATCACCTTGTATCCCAAGATGGGCTTCCGAGCAAAGCACGCGGTGAGGTGCGACACGATCCCGAATCCCGGCAGGATTGCGATATAAACCTCAGGATGTCCGAAGAACCAGAACAGGTGTTGCCACAGTAGAGGAGAACCTCCGCCGTGCGGCTCAATCTTTCCGCTCACAAGCAAACCCGCAGGAACAAAGAAGCTCGTGCCGGCATTGCGGTCAAGCAGCAGCAGAATCGCCGCCGCAAGCAACACTGCAAAGCTCAGCAAAATGAGAATCGCCGTGATGAACCATGCCCAGCAGGTTAGAGGCAACCGCATCAGCGACATGCCTTTGCATCGCATATCGATGAAAGTGACAATGAAATTGAGCGCGCTCATCATCGCGCCAATACAGAAGATCCCGATCGACATGATCCAGAGATTCTGACCAGCGGCAAGGCCGGGACCTGCATCGCGACCTACTGCGCTCAAGGGTGGATACGCCGTCCATCCCGAAATCGGGGGGCCATCATTTATGAATAATGTCGAAAGCAAGATCCCGAGCGCAACCAGCGTGATCCAGAACGAGAGCATGTTCAGGACGGGAAACGCTGTCTCTTCGGCTCCTATCTGCAGCGGAAGAAAATAGCTTCCGAAGGCGTTCTGCGGCGCCGTAGTCAGCACAAAGAAGATCATGATCGTGCCGTGCAGAGTGAGTAACGACAGGTAGTACTCGGGAGTCAGCACGCCACCGGGTGCGTTTGCACCAAAGATAGCTTCGAATCCCTGGACGCCCGAAGTCCCCCAAGCCACGTGAATGCGCATGATCCACGAAAGCAGCATTCCGACCACGACCGCGAACAGCGAGAGGAAGAAGTACTGAATTCCGACGATCTTGTGATTGGTGCTGAAAATGTAGGTGCGAAGAAAACCTCGGTTCGCACCTTTCGTTGCTTCACCGGAATTCATCGCGTGTGCGCTCTCATCCAGTTTTCGAATTCCGGTTCTGGAACGATCCGTACAAATGCTCTCATGCGATAGTGTCCGAGGCCGCAAAGCTGTGTACACACCACCTCGTATCGACCAATTTTTGTGGGAGTGAAATGAACTGGGATTCTCATTCCGGGAACCATGTCCTGTTGCACGCGCAGCTCCCGCACATAGAAGCTGTGGATAACATCTTGCGCCGTGAGAAACAGATCAATGGGTCGATTCTCCGGTAATACCAATTCGGCACTCACGACATCGTCTTTCGACGCCGTGTCCTTAGCTCGATCGAGTCCAAAATAATTTCCGATGCTGGCGTCGATCTTGTCGGTGTGCACTGGACCGAATTTGCCATCCGCACCTGGATACCGGAAGTAGTAGGCGAACTGCTGCCCCATGGCTTCCACCTGCAGCGAATTCGACCCGGATCCATCGTACATGCTGGCCCATGCGCGCCTGCCCAATGTAGCTGCACTGAACAGTTCAATTCCTATAAAGATCAGCGCGATGACGACTGCGATCTGCACTCCTGCCGGAAACGTCTTCGTTTTCCGGTCAGGATGCGCGCGATACTTCCATACAAAAGCTGCCAGTACGAACTGCGCGATCAGGAAGATCACGCCCGCATCAGTCAATGTGCGGTGCAATTGGGAGTCGAGAATCGTCGCGTGCTTTGCCGCAGCGGAGGGCATCCAGTGGCGAGACAGGAAGAGCGCCGCCGAGGCCAGTGCAATTGCGGCAAGGACCGCCGAAAAGAATTTGCCCATGGAAGAACGCACGCACAAGCCTATGGCCTCAGCACGTTAGGTGCAACTGTCCCAAAAGTATTAAGACGAACCTCTCAAGGCATAAGCCTTTACGTCTTAACCCGCGAATGAGGAACTCAGCGTCCAATAAAATGGGAAGGAATGCGACTGATTCGATCCATTCTGGCTCTCTCCCTTTGCATCTCTTCGGTACTGGCGCGCGCCGATGCACCCGGCTTTGATCTCGATGGACCCAAGCTCGACATCCACGTGGAGCGCGCGGGCAAGACTCTGCCCATCTCCGAGGTGCCGAACCTCGAAGCTGGAGATCGTCTGTGGTTACATCCAGATTTCCCCGAGAGCCAATCGACTCACTATCTGTTGATCGTTGCCTTCCTTCGAGGTGCGACCAATCCTCCGCCCGATGAGTGGTTCACCAAGATCGAAAGCTGGGACCGTTCCGTTCGTCAAGAAGGTGCGTTTGTAGAAGTGCCCAAAGAAGCTGAGCAGGCGCTCGTCTTTCTCGCTCCCGAAACCGGAGGTGATTTCAGCACGCTGCGCTCGGCTGTACGCGGACGTCCAGGCGCTTTCGTGCGCGCGGCTCAGGATCTCCAGCAGGCCGGCCTGGACCGCATGCGGCTCGACCGATACCTCGATGAGATCAAATCGATCTCTGAATCGAATCCCTCAGCCTTGCAGCCCGAATCGGCGCTGCTGGCCCGAAGCCTCAAAATCAAAGTCGATCAGCAGTGCTTTGATAAGCCTGCTGAGCAGCAGGCTGCATGCCTCACTCAACACAAAGACGATCTTGTGCTCGATGACGCCCACAGCCAGTCAATGGTTGCGCAACTCGCGAACGGCGCGACAGTCGATCTCATGAACGAACTCAGCAACTCGCGACTGGGCGGAGGCGGAGCTTACAGCGCGTACGTCGGAGCAGTGGTAGATCTCGCCCGCATCCTGAGCTCGATCCACACAGCACAATACGTCTACATTCCTGCGTTGGCTATTCCCGAAAAGGATTCGTTAGACCTAAAGCTGAACAATCCGCCATCGTTCCGAAAGCCGCAGTCAGTGCTGGTTGTAGCTCTCCCGCCAGTGCAGAAAGCGCAATTTCCGCCGCTGTTGCCCATAGAGGCAAAGCAACAGTACTGCGCGGAAACGCCTTCCTTGTTGCTTCCAACCCAAGGGGCGCCTCTCGTCTTCGCCAGTAATCTCGCACGCGACCTAACGTTGCAAGTACAAGACAAGCGCGGCAGGACCCTCCACCTGCCGCTGCAGACAGATCCCGCCAAGGGCGGCTTCGTTGTAGACACATCCAAGGTTGACGCGTCTGCACTGAATCCCGAGACGACTGCGACCGTGGTCGGCATGTGGGGCTTTGATCATTATCGCGGCCCTCAATTTCAGCTTAGGAGCTCGCGTCCGCAGTCCTGGGGCGTGCAATCGAACGATGCTATGTCCCTCGTCGTTGGGCGCAGCGATAAATTGCATATTGATGGCCAGGATTTAACTTGCGTCAGCAGCGTAACCGCTCGCGATGAATCGGGAAAGAGCACGAAACTAACTTGGAAAGCCAGCAAACCTGATGAAATGGAGCTCGATGTTCCTCTCGCGGATTCCAAACCGGGAAAGCTGACCATCGAGATCGCTCAGCACGGATTGAAGAATCCGGACCAGGTCACGGTCCAGACCTACTCCGAGGCAGCGCAGTTCGACCGCTTCACACTGAATGCCGGCGACAACGTAGGACAACTCCAAGGCAAGCGCCTCGACGAGGTTGCGGCGCTCGAACTCTACGGAATGAAATTTCGTCCGGGTGCCTTTCATCGCGACAACGGACACGATGAACTCGCGCTCACGACCGACTCGAACACTGCAAACGTAAAGCCTCAGCAATTTACGGCGAATGTCACCTTGAAAGATGGGCGCACCTTCAACACGTTCGCCACTGTGCTGCCCGCGCGTCCACGCGTGGTGCTCGTCAGCAAAGGCGTGCAGGAGGACGAAGCATCTCCTCAGGCCATCCACCTCGGGAATCCGGACGATCTACCCACGAACGGACGAATCGTCTTCTTCGTGAAAGCCGTTTCGCCGGAGGCTTTTCCGCGCACGCAGAAGATCGAAGTAGCTGCCGCGGATGAGTCATTCAAAACGGTACTTAGCCTGACCGACGGCACACTCGTTCTCCAGGACGCGCAAACCGCCTTAGGTGTGCTCGATCCTGCCAAGACCTTCGGTGCCTCCGCTTTTGGCCCAGTGCGGTTCCGCGCTCTCGACGCGAATGGGACCACGGGAGATTGGCAGAATCTCGGCACCCTGGTTCGAGTGCCTGCGCTAAAAGAAATCCGCTGCCCGGTGACAACGGCGAGCACTTGCGTGCTGACCGGCTCCGATCTCTTCCTGTTGTCGGCAGTCTCGACCAGCCCTGAGTTCAACGACGACGCCCAAGTGCCGGGCGGCTTTACCGGCACGACGCTGGAAGTGCCTCGTCCCAGCGGTACATCAACTGCGCAATCTTTGTATTTGAAACTGCGCGACGATCCTTCGGCGGTGCAGAGCGTGAGCTTGCCGGTAATTCGAGGAGCTGCAACGGCTAGTGTTAACCCAGGCTCTGCAGACTCGAAAGTGCGTTGACTTCAGAACGAGCCGCCCAGATACGGACGCACCGAAAAGGCGCCGATATCTATTGGGCTCTTGTTGCGTTCTGCGCAACTTCGTTCGTCTGGTTGATTCGTACCAGATTGGGAATCATCGGCGTGACTTCAAACGGCAACTTGTCCCGCGCGGACAAGACTGCCTCCGGCTTGGCTTTCTTCAGAGCCACATGATCGTTCCAGGGATCGAGCTTGATGCGGCTTCCCAG
>CAYZHX010000124.1:0-11878 GCA_964476905.1 uncultured Terriglobales bacterium | reverse complement strand
TGGTGGGACGAATCAGAGGGCGATGGCGTGGCAAACGATAATGCAGACGATTTCAGCCACACGATTGGCGAGATTGTCATTTCGAAGCATGCGCATAAGAACGTGAACGGAGTGCCGTATGCAAGCCCCGTCTTATACACACACTCCTCCGATCTGCGCACGATGCAGGAAGTCTTTGGTGTGCAGCCGTTCCTCGGCGATGCAGCCAACGCTAACGATCTCTCGGATTTGTTCCAGCCCGGAGCGATCCCGAAGAACTAGGCTATCTGGACGATGATTTGTGGCTGGCCGTCATCAACACTCATAACTAGCTGCCCCACCTCCAGGCAAACACCGCGTGGAGGTGGGTGCAGTTCCTCCCAAAAAGCAAAAATCCTTGCCAGTAAGAGCTGAGTTACTTCTCTAAATTCAGGAGTGCAGCTTGAATACCACCAATGATCTCGCAGTGACTTCGTAGGTCTCGCCAGTCGTAAAGCTGCCGTCTTCTTTTCCGGGAATGTTTGTATCGATCAACAGTGACCATTCTCGTCCGCCGGTGCATTCGGGCAGCGTGAACTGCACTACGTCTTGATAGGCGTTGAAGACGAGCAGAAGCGTGGTCTCCTGGCCGCGCTTCCGGATTCCGGTCGTCTGAGCCCGTCCGTCGATGAGCATGCCAAAACAGCGCATTCCCGTATCGGCCCAATTCGACTCCTCCATCTCGCTCCCATTGGCGTTGATCCAGGTGACGTCTTTGATCTCGAGCTCCTGGTTGTACTCGCCCGTGAGAAATCGTGTGCGCCGCAGAATCGGATACTTATGGCGCAGCGCGGTCAACCTCTGGACAAATTGAGTTAACGCCTTGCCGCGATCGTCAATGTTCCAGTTGACCCAACTGATCTCGTTGTCCTGGCAATAGGCGTTGTTGTTGCCTTGCTGCGTGCGGCCGAACTCGTCGCCGGCAACCATCATCGGAGTGCCTTGCGAGAGCAACAGGGTTGCGAGCAGGTTGCGCATCTGCCGCTCGCGAAGAGCATTGATTCCAGCATCATCGGTGGGACCTTCGGCGCCGCAGTTCCAGGAGCGATTGTCGTTGGTCCCGTCCTGATTATTTTCTTTGTTGGCTTCGTTGTGTTTCTCGTTGTAGCTGACGAGGTCGTTGAGCGTGAATCCATCGTGCGCGGTGATGAAGTTGATCGAGGCCCACGGACGGCGTCCCTGATGGTTGAACAGATCTGCCGAGGCGCTCAGTCGACGCGTGAGCTCGGCGGCGGCCGCTTCGCCGCGCCAGTAGTCGCGCACGGTGTTGCGGAACTTGTCGTTCCACTCCGACCAGCCCGGAGGAAAGCCACCAACCTGATATCCACCCGGACCGCAGTCCCAAGGTTCCGCGATCAGCTTCACGGTCGCCAGCACCGGATCCTGGCTGCAGGCTTTCAGGAATCCACTCTGGTTATCGAAGCCGTTCGGTTCTCGCGCGAGGATGGTTCCCAAATCGAAACGGAAGCCATCAATGTGCATCTCCTCCACCCAATAGCGGAGCGAGTCTGTGACCATCTGAAGCACGCGCGGATGGCTCAGGTTGAGTGTATTGCCGGTGCCGGTGTCGTTGATGTAGTAGCGCTTCTGATCCGGAATCAGGCGATAGTAGCTGGCGTTATCGAGACCTTTGAAAGACAGCGTAGGGCCGCGCTCGTTACCTTCGGCCGTGTGGTTGTAAACGACATCAAGTATTACTTCAAGTCCGGCGTCATGGAAGCGTGCGACCATTTCTTTGAATTCGCGCAAGCTGTTAGCGACGTCGGCTGCATATCTCGGATCGGGAGCGAAGAAGCCGATGCTGTTATAGCCCCAATAATTGGTCAGACCTTTATCGAGAAGAAGACTGTCGTTCACGAAGGTGTGAATCGGCAGCAGCTCAATCGAACTCACACCCAGCGAGCGGATATATTCGACCACTTGCTTCGTACCAAGCCCTGCGTATTTGCCGCGCAATCGCTTGTCAACCGCTGGATTCAGCTGTGTGAATCCTTTTACATGCGCCTCATAAATGATGGTGTACTCCCAGGGAATCGCCTGACGCCCGGGCTCACCCTTCCAGTCGAAGTCCGGATCGACGACTACTGATTTGGGAACGAAGGGTGCGCTGTCTCGCTCGTCGAAGGTAAGGTCGTCTCCTGACTCCATTTGGTAGCCGAAGACCGCCGGATTCCACTGCAGCTCGCCGGCATGGGCGCGCGCGTAGGGATCCAGCAGCAGCTTGTTCGGATTGAAACGATGTCCCGCATCCGGCTCGTATGGACCATGCACCCGATATCCGTAAAAAGCTCCCGGATGAACCTCTGGGAGATAGCCGTGAAATATCTGATCGGTGTATTCGGGCAGTTCAACGCGCGCCTTCTCTTTGCCCTGGTGGTCAAAGAGACAGACCTCAACTTTGGTGGCGTTTGCCGAAAAAAGCGCAAAATTAGTTCCCTTGCCGTCCCACGTCGCACCTCGGGGGTGAGGAAGTCCTTCCTTAATTCGTCCAGAGTCAGCCATTCTTTACCGTGCGCTCAATGAACCCGAAGGTATGATGCTGAAACGAGGCACTCAGATTTTGAGATGTTTCTGAAATGCAGGTTCTTGCGACGTGGAACGCGAGGCTCTCGGGAGGCAGTTTCCTAGGTCCAGGCAGCGTTTAGGTCTCTCTTGGAGACGGGTGGAAGGCGCCGTGAATGATGGCGAGGGCTGCAGTCGCGGCGGTCTCTGCGCGCAGAATGGTTGTTCCCAGTGAAGCAGACGACCAGCCATTACTTCGGAATAAATCGAGTTCCGAATTGGTCCAACCGCCTTCGGGACCTACTACAAGGGAGAACTCTCGGAAATTCTTCATTGAGGAGAGTAGGCTTTGTGTCCGCTCAGCCTCGGATAGGACAATTCGCCTGCCTGAAGCGGCCTCGATCACTTTGCCCAGCTTCTCTGGATCGCAAACTTCAGGAACACGATCGCGCCGGGATTGCTGAGAAGCTTCGTGTGCGATGCGTCGCCAACGCTCCACTCGTTTTTTCGCTGCGGTCGCAAGGTGCGTGTCGGTTCGCGCAGCTATCACGGGAACGATGTCAGTTGCTCCCAATTCGGTACATTTCTCAACTGCCCACTCGAAACGATCGAATTTGAAAATGGCCAGGTAGAGGTGAACTGTCAGTGTGTTCTTATGCAGCTCGGATACCTGGGTTGGATCGAGAGAGAAGACCACTCGCTCGGGCTGGATCTCCACGATCTGCCCTAAACGGACTCCGTCTGCGGTGGCGATTTCAAACTGCTGGCCGATGCGCGCACGCAGAACGCGGCTCAAATGCTCGGCATTGCGGCCGGTGAGAACAGCTTCGTCGCCGGAAACTTCGTCGGCAATCCAGCGGCGTCGAGTCATTGCCGGATTAGGACTGGATGCGGGCCTTCATGCGCTCGAAGAAGTTCTTCTTATCCTGCTTGTCGTCGACTTCGGTGATCGACGCAAGTTCTTCGAGCAGTTCGCGCTGACGTTGCGTGAGCTTCTTGGGAATCTGCACTTCGACATGGACGATGAGGTCGCCGCGACCACGTCCACGGAGAACGGGAACACCCTTGTTCCGAATTGGAATTTGCTGGCCGCTCTGCGTACCGGCAGGAATCTTCAGCTTGTACTCGCCCTCAAAGGTGGGAACTGAAACTTCGGTACCGAGCGCCGCTTGCGGCATGGCGATTGAGACCATGCAGTGCAGGTGATTGCCATCGCGCGCGTAGAAAGAATCTTCCTTGATGTTGAGCACGACATAGAGATCGCCCGCGGGCCCGCCGAACGCTCCGGCTTCGCCTTCCCCCTGGTAGCGGATGCGGGTGCCGTCTTCTACGCCCGGTGGGACTTCAACTTTCATGGTGTGCTGTCGGATCACGCGTCCTTCGCCGCGGCAAGTCTTGCACGGATCCGTGATTACTTGACCTGTCCCACCGCAGGTCCCGCAGGTGCGGGCAACACTGAAGAAGCCCTGCTGATACCGAAGCTGTCCGCGTCCCCCGCAGGCGCTGCACGTTGTCGGCTGCTTACCTTGGGCGCCGCCGCTTCCGTTGCAGGCTTCGCAGGTCTCAGACTTCCGCACAGGAATTTCAGTGGTCTTGCCGAAAATCGCGTCCTTCAGTTCGATGGTGATGTCGGCGCGCAGATCGGCTCCGCGTTGCGCGCGACTACGACGACGACCTCCGCCGAAGGCATCGCCAAATCCGAAGATGTCGCCGAAAATTTCGCTGAGGTCCTGGAATGCAGAGGCATCGAAGCCGCCGAATCCAGCGCCGCCCATGCCAGCGTGTCCAAAGCGGTCGTACTGCGCGCGCTTGTTCTCGTCTGAAAGCACGCCATACGCCTCGCTGGCTTCTTTGAATTTTTCTTCGGCAGCCTGGTCGCCCGGATTGCGGTCCGGGTGGTACTGCATGGCGAGTTTGCGGTATGCGCTCTTGAGTTCCTGATCAGTGCAGCTTCGAGTTACACCAAGGACCTCGTAATAATCGCGCTTCACGTTAGTAGGCAGTGCGATTCTCCGTTACTTCTTTGTTGGATTCGTAGCTACGCGAACCATCGCCGGGCGCAGCAACCGGTCTTTGATTTTGTAGCCACGCTGCAGCTCTTCGATGACTTCATGGTCGGCATGGTCGCTGGATTCCACCATTTCGATGGCTTCGTGCACGCGCGGATCGAATTGCTGTCCCTGAGCGGGCACTGCCTGCACGCCTAAACGGGCAAGCGCGTCTTCCATCTGCTTGCGGATCAGCTCTATGCCGGAGCGAAGAGCCGCGTCGGCAGCCTCGGAGTTCTGACTGCGAAGGGCCAAATTGAAATTGTCGAGAACGGGAAGGAAGGTCTTCACCGCCTCTGCAGTTGCGTACTCGCGGTATTCACCTTGCTCGCGTAGGTAACGCTTGCGCGCATTCTCGAATTCAGCCTGAAGGCGTGCAAGGCGATTGAGCAGCGCATCGCGTTCTTTGGTTACCCGCTCGTACTCCTGCTGCGAGACTCCGCCCTTCGATTCCTGCGAAAGTTCCTGCGCGTCCGCTGGAGGCAACGACTCCCGAGTGCCGTTCTGCTGTTCGTTCTCCGCCGTTTGTACCGCCTGATCTTGATCGTTCTTGATTGCCATAAAACTCTGTCTTTGTCTTTGAATTCAGTTACTGCTCGTTTAGAACCTTATCGAAAAGCTGCGCGATGTATGAAACTGCAGTGATCGTATGCTCGTAGTCCATGCGCGTAGGACCGATTACCGCAAGCGATCCGACTACCTGTTCGCCGACACGAGCCGGCGCGCCGATCAGCACCAGATTGCGCATCTCCGGCAGGCGATCTTCGAGTCCAATCACCACGCGCACAGCTTCCTGCTTGGTATCCACATAGCTGGACAGAAGCTCGATAATCCGCTGCTTCTCTTCGAGTACGCGCAGCATCTCGCGCAGACGCTCGCGATCTTCCTCGCTCACGATGAGGTTGGAAACCCCTTCTACGTAGACGGTGTTCTGCTCATCCTGAGGATGCAGCGCGCCGCCACGGTAAAGCTGCTCAATCGAACTCATCAGCCGATCGTATTCACTGCGCTCTTGCTCTAGACGCCGCGCCAGCTCGGTGCGGATTGACTCAATCGTCCACCCTTGGAAATTCGCGTTAATGTAATTGGCTGCGCTCTCAAGCTCCGCCTGAGGAATGTCTCGGTCCATGCGCAGAACGCGGTCGCGCACGACACCAGACTTCGTGACGACTACCGCCAGAACTTTGCCTGACGCGAGCCGGGAGAAGTACACATGCTCGAGTTCATTCTTCTCGCCGGAACGGGACGAGATCGCCACTCCCACGCCGCGCGAAATCAGCGACAGCACATGCGATGTGCGCTCCAGAAACTCCTGTGGATCGCCAATTCCCGTAAACGAGTTTGTGATCAGGTCCTGATCGGCTTGCGAGATCTGCGCCTTACCGCTGAGCTGCTCTACGTAGTAGCGATATCCCTGCGGCGAGGGAACTCGCCCAGCCGACGTGTGCGGCTGCTCCAGAAGGCCGGCATCGGCCAAATCGGCCATTACGTTGCGAATCGTAGCCGGGCTAAGGCGGTCCTTGTTGCCGCGGGCGAGGGTGCGCGACCCCACCGGCTCTCCTGTGGCGATGTAGGTCTCGATAATAGCGGTCAGGATCTCCCGTTCCCGGGAGCCTATGTTGCTGATAGGCATACGGCTAAGTAGTTGATTCTGCGAGAGTATTTGCGCGATGCAGAGACACTACTGATGATTAGATGATAGGAATCTGAGGACGATGCTGTCAAGATAGCACTCTGGGTTCGGGAGTGCTAAGCGTCCTGGTTGAACACGGAGGACACGGAGGAAACGGAGGTTCGATTTGGTGGCTCCCCGTTCGAGTTCAATGCCGAGTAACTCACGAACGCTACGCGCAGGAAATCGACCACCTCTGTGTCCTCCGTGCCCTCCGTGTTCAAGCGCTGCTTACTGGATCTCGATGACACTCTCGGTCTTATGTTCTGCTGCGGTCTGCGCGATCTCGCGGGCGAACTGGAAGAAGGCTTTTGCATGGGGAGAATCTTCTCCGCCTAGCACTGCCGGGAGGCCTGTGTCGCCGCCTTTGCGAACGTCGGGATCGAGTTCTACTGCGCCCAGATACGGAACTCCAAACTGCTTTGCTGTTCGTTCCACGCCCCCTTTGGAGAAGATGTCGATCTCGTGTTGGCAGTAGGGACAGTGGAAGTGGCTCATGTTTTCAACCACTCCGAATACGTCAACCTTGACGCCGCGGAACATTTCGATTGCCTTGCGCGCGTCCTGAAGGGAAACGTCGGATGGAGTCGAGACGACGATTGCGCCGGTGAGCGGCACCGTCTGAAAAAGTGAGATCACAACATCGCCGGTCCCAGGTGGCAGATCGACGATGAGAAAGTCCAGCTCACCCCACTCCACCTGCTGAAGGAACTGCTTGATGATCGAATGCAACATCGGTCCACGCCAGACCAGCGGCTTGTCTCCGGGATTGATGAAGCCGACGGATATCACCTTGATGCCGTAATTCGTAAGCGGCAGAATCCGATTCTGGCCTATGACTTCCGGTTGGCGGTTGATGCCCATCATCAGCGGGACGTTGGGGCCATAGACATCGGCATCAAGCAAGCCGACTTTGTAGCCTAGTTTGCCCAGGGCGACTGAAAGGTTCACGGCAATTGTGGTTTTGCCCACGCCACCCTTGCCGGATCCAACCGCGATTACGTTCTGAACTCCCGGAAGCGGCGTCGGCCCCTGCTGCGGAGGCCCGCCGTGCATGTGTCCCACAGATTTCTCCTAACAGGCGATTATACGCAGTGGAATTGAGAGACTTGGCAGCCGCTACCCGCGCGCGAGCTGATTGGCTCGCTTGCGCTCCTGCTCTTGCTTGCGCAATTCGCGGCGGCGACCTGCGTCTTCGAAGCGTTGCTTCTCCTCTTCGGTTTCAGGGATTACAGGAGGCACTGGGACGCGACGCCCTCGACTATCGACGGCCACAAACGTGAGGTAAGCGGAGGCGATGTGCCGCCGCGTGCCGGCGATGTAGTTCTCCACCCAGCATTTCACCCCGACTTCCATGGACGTATGGAAAGCGCGATTCACTGACGACCGCAGAATCAACAGATCACCCACGTGCACAGGCGCGAGAAAGTCGATGTGGTCCATCGACGCGGTTACCACGTAGCTGCGGCTATGCCGATGCGCCGCCATTGCACCGGCGATGTCGATGAAGTGCATTAGCCGTCCGCCGAGCAGGTTATTGAGAGGATTTGCGTCGTTAGGAAGAACCACCTCGGCCATCTCGGAAACCGATTCGGAAACCGGCCGCGGTTGCATGTGTCCGTCGATACTTTCCATATGCAAGTAGATTGGCAGGTACGAACGGATGATTCAAGTTTGATGGCGCTGCCAAAGATGACACCATCAAAGCAGTCGCGCAGCAAGCGAATCCAAAACGCGGCATGTCGAACGACGTCAGGCCCTTTGGGCCTAGGGTGCCAGGATGGAAGGCTAAACAGATGCGCGTGCAGCAGATAGAATCTCCTGCCACAACTCTGGCATTCCCTTTTTGGTCTTCGCCGAGATCGGCATGATTCGTTCCACTTCGTGCTCTCTTCTTAGCTGTCCGAGAGATTTGTTGAGCTGATTTGCGGAAAGGCGATCTGATTTCGTTGCAACCAGCAAGAGCTCGCGGTCGTGCTTCTGCAGCCACTCGATCAATTGTCGGTCACTCTTCTGCGGTGGAACATTTGCGTCAACAAGAACCACCGAGAGCCGCAGCGGCTCGCGCTCAGCGAGATACGGCTCAATAAATTTCGGCCATTCGGCGCTGATCTCGCGCGAGATCTTTGCGTATCCATAGCCGGGAAGATCGGCGAGGATCAGGTCTGGTTCGACTGTCTGCGCCTTTTGCCGGATCTCGATGAAGTTGATGGTCTGCGTGCGCCCCGGAGTGGAACTCACGTGCGCGATTTTTTGCCCGAGCAGAGCGTTAATCAGACTGGATTTGCCAACGTTCGAGCGACCAAGGAAGGCGATTTCTGGAGCAGTCGGAGCAGGGAAGTGCTCAGGATCTGTGGCAGATTTCAGAAAGCGTGCATCGAGCTTCATCGACTCCTATTTCACCACGGAGCTACGGGGTACACGGAGGGAAGGAATAGAAGTCAGTACCGTCCGCGGCATGGGTGCTGCTGAAGCCCGTCCACTACCGCGGGCGGTACTGACTTCCGCTGCAAAACTCAGATAGGCAAAAAGCCCGCTTGACGCGGGCTTTTGCTGGATAGTGATTGCTTTTACTGATGCTGTACCGGCAGCTGCGAAGGTTGTGTTGGCGTAACCGCCGGCATTCCTTGCGCCTCAGTCGATTCGATGTATTCGGGCAGAGGACCTTCGAGCGCGATACCCAGCACATCGTCCATCGTGTCCGCGAAGTGCAGCTTCATGGCATTGCGCAGATTCTCCGGGACTTCCGAAAGATCCTTCTCGTTGTCCTTCGGCAGGATCGCTTCAAAGATGCCGGCGCGATGCGCCGCGAGAAGCTTCTCTTTGAGTCCGCCGATGGGCAGAACCTTGCCACGCAGCGTGATTTCGCCTGTCATTGCGATATCGCGGCGCACTGGGATTTTGCTCAATGCACTGGCGATTGCAGTGGCCATGGTAATACCCGCCGAGGGTCCGTCCTTCGGAATCGCCCCTTCGGGCACGTGAATGTGAATATCGATATTTCGATAGAAATCGCGCGGCAGTCCGAGCCGATGCGCACGCGAGCGGATGTACGACATTGCCGCCTGCGCCGATTCCTGCATCACGTCGCCAAGCTTGCCGGTGAGCGTGAGCTTGCCCTTCCCATCGACGATCGTGACTTCTGTGGAGAGGATCGAGCCTCCCACTTCGGTCCACGCGAGTCCCGTTACGAGTCCAATTTCGCTCTTCTCGTGTGCGAGCATGTCGCGGAACTTCGCCACACCGAGAAATTCGGAGATGTTTTCCGCAGTGACAGTCGTCGAGTACTCAAGGCCCTGCTTCACAACCTTCCGGGCAACTTTGCGGCCGATATTTCCAATCTCGCGCTCCAAGTTGCGAACGCCGGCTTCGCGCGTGTAGGAACGAATTACTTCGGTGATTGCGTCGTCGGTGAACGTGATGTTCGATTCCGACAGGCCCGTTGCCTGGCGCTGCTTGCGAACCAGGTACTGCTTGGCGATTTCGATCTTCTCGAGTTCGGTGTAGCCGTGCAGCCGCAGCACTTCCATGCGGTCTTGCAGCGGAGCCGGAATCGTGTGCAGCACGTTGGCTGTGGCTACGAAGAGAACTTGCGAAAGGTCGTATTCGACGTCGAGGTAGTGATCCTGGAACATGAAGTTCTGTTCCGGATCGAGAACTTCGAGCAGCGCGGCCGACGGATCGCCGCGGAAGTCTGCGGCCATCTTGTCGACTTCATCCAGCATGATGACCGGATTCTTAGTGCCCGCCTTCTTCATTGACTGGATGATCTGTCCAGGCAGAGCGCCGATATATGTGCGGCGATGTCCACGAATCTCAGCTTCGTCGCGTACACCGCCCAGCGAGAGGCGCACGAATTTGCGGCCCGTGGCTTTGGCGATGGACATTCCGAGCGAAGTTTTGCCTACGCCCGGAGGCCCAACGAAGCATAGAATCGAGCCTTTCGGATTCTTAACCAATTGGCGAACAGCGAGGAATTCAAGGATGCGCTCCTTGATCTTCTCCAGCCCATAATGATCTTCGTTGAGAATCTTCTCGGCAGACTCGATGTTGCGGATCTCTTTCGACTTCTTCCGCCAGGGAACTGCGAGCAGCCAGTCGAGATAATTGCGAGAAACCGTTGATTCGGCCGACATGGGCGGCATGGCTTCGAGCTTCTTCAGTTCCTGCAGCGCCTTCTCATGCACTTCCTTCGGCATGCCTGCGTTGTCGACTTTCTTCTTGAGCTCGTCCCACTCACTCTTTTCGCCACGGCCGAGTTCTTTCTGGATGGCCTTGATCTTCTCATTGAGGTAATACTCTTTCTGCGCGCGCTCCATCTGCCGCTTTACGCGGGTCTGGATGGTGCGGTCCATGTTGAGCTTCTCGATTTCAATTTCGAGAACGTCTGCAACGCGGTTTAACCGCTCCGCAGGATCGAAGATCTCAAGCAGCTCCTGTTTCTCCTCGATCGAGAGCTGCATGTTGGCCGCGATCACATCGGTCAGCTTGGAGGGATCCTCCATCCTGACCGCCGCAATCATGGTTTCGTAATTCAGTGATTGGCAGAGCTTTACGTACTGCTCGAAGAGCGATGTGACGCGCTGCATCGCCTGCTCGATGACAGGCGTAGCTTCGACCGTGTACTTGGCAACGCGAACGCTCGCGTGGAAGAAGCCGTCGGTGTCTACGATCTGAAGAACCTTCCCGCGCTCAACACCTTCAACCAGAACTTTGATGTTGCCGTCGGGCAGCTTGAGACTTTGAACTATGTTGACGATTGTGCCGACCTGGTAGATCTCGTTCGGCTTCGGCTCGTCCACGCTGGCATCGTGCTGCGTGGCGAGAAATATTTTTCGATCGCCGGCAAGCGCATCTTCCAGGGCTCGGACGCTCGACTCGCGCCCAACCACGAACGGCGTCATCATGTGCGGGAAGATGACGACATCCCGAATGGGCATCATGGGCAGCTTGCGTGTTTCGAATTTTTCCCTGGCTTGGGTCACTCGGTCCCCTTTTTGGTCCTAAAAACTAAGCTTGTGCTTACAGACACAAGCTTATATAGCAGATGCTCTGGACCGCAAATTTTCTTCAACTCGCCCGGGCAAATCAAGTGCCCAGATAGTGCCTATCCTGCCTTTTCCATCATAGGGATGGAAACATCCCGCTTTTCGACCATTTCCCGGCTCACCTCGAACTCCTTCAGCCGTTTCTGGCTGGGGAGGTGGTACATGAGGTCGAGCATAAGGTCTTCGAGGATCATGCGCAATCCGCGAGCGCCCACTTTTCGGTGCAGTGCTTCGCGGGCAACGGCGCGGGTGGCCTCGTCGGTGAACTTGAGCCGAACGTTCTCGAACTCAAACAGACGCTGATACTGTTTGATGATCGCATTGCGCGGCTTGGTAAGGATTTCTACGAGCGCGCTCTCATCGAGTTCGTCGAGCACGCCGACAACAGGTAGACGGCCGACGAATTCCGGAATGAGCCCGAACTTGATCAAGTCTTGAGGCTCGACTTTGCCGAGCATTTCGGTGTCGCGCCGGGGAGCGGCCTTTTCCTGCTGCTCGCCTTCCTTTGCCTCAGCCTTGAACCCGAGCGACTTCTTGCCGATACGGCGGGCAATGACCTTCTCCAGGCCAACAAAAGCGCCGCCGCAAAT
>CAYZHX010000123.1:0-11932 GCA_964476905.1 uncultured Terriglobales bacterium | reverse complement strand
CACGTCCGGCGCGTCCAGCGACTTGCGTCAGCAATTGGAAGGTTCTTTCTGCTGCACGAAAATCGGGCAGGCCCAATGCGTAGTCTGCACCAATTACGCCGACGAGCGTGACTCCATGGATGTCGTGCCCTTTTGCGATCATCTGGGTGCCGACCAGCATATCGAGTTCGCCGGCATGAAGCTGATTTAGCACGCGCTCGAAGTCATGACGCGTGCGGACAGTGTCGCGATCCAGCCGTCCAATGCGGGCGCTCGGAAATGACTGCTGTAGTGCCTCCTCGATTTTCTCCGAACCGGCACCGAGAAAGTACAAATGTTCGTTTCCGCATTTGGGACAAAGCTTGGGGACAGTTGTGCGGTATCCGCAATAGTGGCACTCAAGCCGCTCGCCAACGGGAACGCGGTGAGTGAGCGCAGCGGATGAGACCGTTCCTTTGTGATGCGTGAGGGCTACGGCGCAATTCACACACTGCATCTTCTCCCCGCAGGAGCGGCAGAGAACGACAGCCGAGTATCCGCGGCGATTGAGCAGAAGCATCACCTGTTCTTTGGCATCGAGGCGCTCTGTCACTTGCTCGATCAACCTGCGCGAGAAGATTTTTTCTTTGCCGGTCTGCTGGAACTCTTCGCGCATGTCGATGATCTCGACTTGCGGCAGCGGACGCTGTTGTACACGCTCCCGCAATTCGATCAGCCGATACTTTCCTTCGCGAGCGTTGTGGTAGGTCTCGAGTGCTGGCGTCGCTGACGCCAGGAGTACTGCGGCGTTGGAGAGCTTACCCCGCATTACCGCTACATCGCGGCCGTTGTAACGCGGCGTCTCCTCCTGCTTGTAGGAGCCATCATGTTCTTCGTCGATCACGATCAGAGCCAGATCGCGGACTGGCGCGAAGACAGCCGAGCGCGTACCCACCACAATGCGTGCATCGCCACGATGAATGCGATGCCACTGCTCGGCACGTTCGTCGTTCGTGAGTCCCGAATGGAGAATCGCAACCTGTTCGCCGAAGATGCGATACAAGTTGGCGGCAGCAGCAGGAGTAAGTCCTATTTCGGGAACCAGCAGAATTGCAGAGCGTCCTTGCGCAAGGACCGACTGCATCGCTGACAAATAGACGGCGGTCTTGCCCGAGCCGGTCACGCCATGCAGAAGAGAAACAGAAAATCGCCGCTCATTTACAGCGGCTTCTACTGATTGGAGAGCGTTTTGCTGCGCCCTGTTTAGATCTCCACGCGCAATCTGCGACGAAGACGCCGGAACTCCGGTGATGTGAAACTCGGCGGGTTTCTCTTCGATGGTCACCAATCCACGCCGAACCAGCGTTTCGAGAGTCGTGCGCGGAACGTCTAGCTCTCGAACTTCGTGCACCGACATCGTACCGCCCGCTTCTTCGAGCTTGGACAGAAGCGCCTGCTGATTCTCGTTCAACTTGCGGCTGGAAGGCTTCGGATCGACAACCAGATGCGCGACCTTGATGGTACGACTTGCATCGCGTGCTGAAGAAACATCCTGACGAATAATCCAGCGCTTTGACTGCAATCTCCGCAGCACATCCCGTGACGCCCTAGTTGCGTTCTTGAGCGCGTGCTCTCGGGCTTCTTCGACTTGGGATAAGAAGTCCAAGACCTGATATTCGAGCATCTGCTCGGCGACGCTCTTCTTTGATCGTCCGGAGTTTCCCGAATGCGCAGATTCATAAAGCGTTTTCTGTCCCAATTCGGTAATACGGTAGCTCCAATCGCGCTTGACTTCCGCCTGCAGCGGCAGCATCGCCCGCAGTACTTCCCCGATTGGCGCGAGATAGTAGCTTGAGATCCATTCAGCTAGCTGCATGAGTGGAGCATCGATGAGCGGCTCGACGTCGAGCACCAAGTGCACTGTTTTGGCTTCCATGCTCGGCGCCTGATCGTGTAGGGCGGTCACAACTCCCGGCAATCGCGATGTTCGGAACGGAACAAGAACGCGCCCACCGACGACTGGAGTTTGGCCATTCACGCGATACGTGAACGTCATCTCCAAGGGAACCGGCAGGGCTACGTCGCAGAAGGAGGACATCAGGTGTTTAGGTTACAGGGGACAGGGAGCAGGTTACAGCGGAAACATTGCCAACAGCCTGACGCTACTCGATCGAAAGGATTTCGGGATCGTAGCGATTGTCATCCTGAAGCGCCTCCGTTGCGCGAAGGATCTCCCGTGATGCTTACGGCTGAAATGCACTTTCGAGGCTCTTGGCCACGAATACTAAAAGTATCGTAGGGAGCCGTTGACAGTATGGAAGTCCCACACATCAGGCGAGATCCTTCTTCAAAAGAGGGCTCAGGATGACACGATTTTAGACACATGGTGGACCGAATAAAACGACAGCGCTGATGCTTGTAAACGCTCTATTGTTCCTCGCCTGTTCCCTGTTCCCTCTGTTTTGGCAGCGGCATTCCCAAATACTTCATTACCATCTGCAGATCCTTCCACGTTTCCTTCTTTTGGCGCGGATCGCGCAGCAGATAGGCAGGGTGATACGTGACTGCCAGCTTGGTGCTCTTGAAGTCATAAATCCGGCCACGCAGGTTAACCATTGCGTCGTTCACACCTAACAGCGTCTTCGCTGCGACAGCCCCGAGTGCAACGATGATCTTCGGCTTCACGACTTCAATTTGCCTCATGAGAAATGGCGAGCAAGTATCGCACTCTTCGCGCTCAGGTGTCCGGTTCCCAGGAGGACGACATTTGATGATGTTAGCGATGTATACGTCTTCGCGGCGGATTCCCATCGCGGAAATCATATTGTTAAGCAGTTGCCCGGCGCGTCCACCGCAGGGCTCACCCTGCACGTCTTCGTCTGCTCCCCGCGCCTCACCTACGAACATAATCTTGGCTCGCGGATTGCCGACGCCGAAGACGATCTGCTTGCGTCCTTGCTTGTGCAGCACGCAGCGCGTACAGTCGCCGATGTCTTCGCGAATTGTGCGCAGAGCTTGTTCTGGAGTCATTTCCTCTTCGTTGAACGATGCAGCCACGTTCAAAGGTTGGAGTGGTTCAGAAGTTATCTCTTCGACTGCGGTTTCAACCTGCCCTGTCACTTCGCGGCGATAGAAATCATAAATGCCAAGCTCGCGATAGAAGCGGATGCGCTCGGCCAATTGTTGCTGCAGTTCCGAATTTTGAGGCATGAATGAAGATCAGCGGACGGGAGCGGCTTTGCCCGCACGCATCTTCAGTTTTAGCACGACATCGAGAATGCGGTGGGCAATTTTCTGCTTCGGCGCTTCGGGAACACAGAACTCTTCGTCGTGAGTGATGATCGTGACTTCGTTGCGCTCAGAATCGAAGCCGATGCCGGCTTTGGAAACGTCGTTCACAACTATGGCATCGATGTCTTTCTTGCGCAGCTTCGCGCGACCATTCTCGATAACACTCTCGGTTTCGGCGGCGAAGCCGACGAGCACCTGTCCGGTGCGCCGATGAGAAGAGACTTCCGCGAGGATGTCTGGCGTGGGTTCCAGATCGAGGCTGAGCGATCCGCTCCGCTTGATTTTCTCCTGAGCCGCAGCGCGGAGACGGAAGTCGGCGACTGCGGCGGCTGCGATCACGATCGATGCCTGATCCAGCTGCGAAATCACGGCGTTCCGCATCTGCTCGGCGCTCTCTACAGAGATCCGTTCGGCACCTTCAGGAGGACCGATCGCGACAGGTCCGGAAATCAGAATCACTCTTGCGCCACGACGAATGGCGGCTTCTGCGAGCGCGTATCCCATCTTGCCGCTGGAACGATTGCCGAGGAATCGAACCGGATCGATCGGCTCGCGCGTCGGGCCAGCGGTGATTAGAACCGTTTCTCCGCTGAGATCGCGAACTATGCCGAGCGCCGACAGAGTCGCAGCGACGATTTCGGTCGGCTCCGCGAGACGGCCCGCTCCGATCATGCCGCAGGCAAGATATCCGCTGCCCGGCTCGACAATGTAAACGCCGCGTTTCCGCAGAGTCTCAAGATTTTCCTGTGTCGCCGCGTGGTTCCACATCTCGACGTTCATCGCTGGCGCCACAATCACGGGTGCTGGTGTGGCGAGGTAGAGAGTGGAAAGAAAGTCGTCGGCTTGCCCGTGGGCGAACTTGCCCATTGTGTCTGCGGTGCACGGCGCCACAACGAGAGCATTGATGTCCTGGGCAACACCGATGTGTTCAATGGCGGAATCGAGGTTGGGCTGCTGGTTACCTGAATCCCAAAGACCGGTGATGACCTTTTCGCCGGATAAAGCAGCGAAGGTGAGAGGTCGCACGAACTCCTGCGCGGCGACGGTCATTACGACCTGCACCTTAATTCCTTGATCCTGGAGCAGGCGGACGACTTCGCACGCTTTGTAGGCAGCGATCCCTCCGCAAACGCCGAGAGCGACCTTCATAGCTTTATTGTAGTCGGAGCGCTAAGAACACAGCCGTGGCATCGGTGGTTCGCAAGGGACAAACACGACCCGGATTGGTGCCGATGCGTCGCCCTTTGGTCAACGCAGATTGAAAGGTCAAACCCACGTCAAACGTTCGAACTATTCTTCCGGGGTCTCAGGCGCGGGGGTTTCCATCGTCTTCGTTTGCTCGGTAACTACGTACGCAACTTTGCCGGCTTGAATCTCGTCCTGCGCGATACGGCATGCCTTGCGCGAGTTGGTCTCGACCAGGGCGCTGGCCCCTCCCTGGAGTTGGCGAGCGCGGCGGGCGGCAACAAGGATGTAGCGATATTTGCTATCGAACTCTTTCGTGGGTTCCATGCTTTGACGTACCTCAGAGGGGTTGACGTCTGGACGCAGCCGACTGGAACGATTCCAAAACGGGACGAACTCTCTCGTGGCTGTTAGTCAGCAGACAACCTTCCGCGAGGCGAATCAGTTTACATTCGTCTTGAGTGGGTTGTTTGCCGGATCGACGAACTCGCTCGGAGAGGACGATGGCCTTCAACTCTTCGACTGCCTTGTCCAGAATCTCGTTCACGAGAATATAGCCGTATTTGCTGTATTTCACAATCTCCTTTTGCGCGTTCTCAAGTCTTCGCTCTATTACTTTGGGGTCAACCTTATCAGTTTGGCTGCGATTCCTAAGGCGTCTCTCTAATGTGCTCTTGTTTGGAGGCATGACGAAAATGCTCACAGCGTCAGGCACTTTCTGGCCCACCTGTGCCGCGCCCTGCACATCGATGTCGAGCAGCAGATCCTTGCCGCTCTGCTTTGCCTCATCCAGAAAGCGGCAAGCCGTCCCGTAATAGTTGCCGAAAACTTCGGCATGTTCGAGGAAGCGGTCCTCGGCGATCATCTTTTCAAATTCTTTTCTCGTGACGAAGTAATACTCGCGTCCATTCTGCTCGCTGCCTCGCGGAGGGCGCGTCGTGTAGGAGACTGAGAATTCCAAATTGGGAACGATGGAGCGGAGCTCATTCACGAGCGTAGATTTTCCCGAGCCAGACGGGGCGGAGATGATGTAAAGGATGCCAGCCATGAAGAATTTTGCGATTTCGCGATTGCGTGACTTAAACGATTTCACCCAATCGTGAAGTCGTGGAATCACGAAATCACGAACTGATTCACTCCACGTTTTGCACTTGTTCGCGCGCTTTCTCGATTTCCGACTTGATGAGGAGCCCTACCTCAGTAATTCGCAAACCCTCGCCAGAAACGCCCGCCGTCTTCGACAACAACGTGTTCGCCTCGCGATTCAGTTCTTGCAAGAGAAAGTCTAGTTTTTTGCCCGCTTCTCCACCTGAGTCCAGCAGGGAATGGAAGTGCTTGATGTGGTTTTCCAGACGCACAACCTCTTCCTGAATGTCACTGCGCTCCGCGAGCATGGCCGCTTCCTGCAAAACACGGTCGGGATCGGCATGGCCGCCGATGAGCTCGTTCATACGCGATTGCACTTTTTCAAGGTAAGCGCGCGACACTAGAGCGCGCAATTTCCCGATTTCGGAAACCGCGCGCGCCAGTGATTCCATGCGTTCGCGCAGTTCGGCTTCCACGCCACGGCCTTCTTCTTCGCGCATGTGGTTGAGCCGTTCGATCAGCTGTTCGGTTCGCCCTAAAATCGTGCTTTCGAGCGCGGCATCAATCTCAGCGGAGTCTCCCGACAATGCTCCGGGTAGGCGCAGCACGACGTTTAAATCCGGTTGTGCGACCAAACCCAGTCGCTCGGCCGCTTCCTGGAACGCTCGGACATAACCCTCCACGAGCGAGTGGTTGAGCTGGAATGCCCCCGTAGCCCCATGCTGCATGGACAGTGCCACTTCAATATGCCCACGCGCGATCTTGTCTTTAATCATGCGCCGCATCTTCAGCTCAAGCCCATTCGCCTCCGCCGGCAAGCGGAAGTGCAGATCGAGAAAGCGATGGTTCACTGACTTCAGGCTGAGCGAGAAAGACAGACGATCGTTCACCTGATCAGTGAGCTGAGCATATCCGGTCATCGATCGGACAGGCATGCGCGAGGTGGGCTCCCGGGAGTCGCTGCTCATTTCAGTGCAGCGACGTTTTCGATTTCGACGAACTGGAGATTGTACAGGCGTTGATAGGTTCCATATCGCTGCAAAAGTTCATGATGTGAGCCGATATCGGAAATTGTGCCGTGCTCCATGACGATGATGCGATTGGCGCTGCGTACAGTCGAGAGTCGGTGCGCGATGACAAACGCGGTGCGATTCTGCAGCAGATTCTGCAGCGCAGATTGCACCAGGACCTCTGACTCAGCATCAAGGGCTGACGTGGCTTCGTCGAGGATGAGGACCGGTGAGTCTTTCAGCAGTGCGCGTGCAATCGAGATGCGCTGGCGCTCTCCTCCCGAAAGCCTCATGCCCCGTTCGCCGATCACCGTGTCATAGCCAGCAGGCAATCGCATAATGAAATCGTGGGCGAGCGCAGCTTTGGCTGCGGTCTGCACTTGTTCGATGGGAACGTTCGGTCGGCCATAGGCGATATTGTTGCGGACGGTGTCATTGAAGAGCACAGTCTCTTGAGTAACGAGGCCGATCTGACTACGCAGAGAGCGCACCGTGACATCGCGAAGATCGTGGCCATCAATGAGAATCGCTCCTGCGCTCACGTCGAAGAACCGCGGCAAGAGCCGCACCAGGGTGGACTTCCCTGCTCCGCTTGGCCCGACGATCGCAACAATTTCCCCGGCTTTCACTTCGAGGTTGATGTTGCGCAGCACTTGGCGTCCGCCTTCTTCGTCTTCGTACCCGAAATCGACTGCGTCAAACCGGATGCTGTCTCTGAAGGGCGGCAGAGTGATCGCGTTGGGCTTATCTTTGACGTCATCTTCAACTTCCATGAAATCGAAAATGGTAGAAGAAGCCCCCAATGCCTGCTGGAAGTTGTTGTAGAACTGCGCAAACTTGCGAACGGGATCGTAGAGCTTGAAGACGGCGATGATAAAGGCAACGAAGGCGCCTTGGCTCATGAGGCCTGCACGGATGCGGTCTTTTCCTACCCACAGCAGCAATGCAACGGCGACAGCGCCGATGATGTCCATCAACGGCGAACTCACAGCCTGCGCGCTCACCGAGCGCAGGTTGGCGCGAAAGAGTCGACGCGAGGCCCCACGAAAGCGCATCGCCTCCCACAGCTCCATGTTGAAAGCTTTCACGATGCGATTGCCGGCGATGATCTCGTGTAGCAGGTGCTGGATTTCGGCGAGTTTGTCCTGTCCCCTCCTCGTAGTACGTCGGACACTGTGGCCAATGCGGCGTGCAGAGCCGATCACGACTGGGATAAAGATTATTAGCACCCACGCAAGATTCCCGCCGTACACGACCACCACGCCAGCAATGAAGATCAACGTGAACAACTGCTGGAGAAATTCGCCGAGTACAGTAGACATCGCGTATTGCACGCGCTCGACGTCGTTGATGATCGTCGACAGCAGCGTACCGGTCGAATGGCGCTGGAAAAATCCAAGCGAACGCCGCAGGATTGCCTGGAAAAGCTCGTTACGCAGATCGGTGATCATGCCGAACCCGGCATAACTCACCAGATATGTGCCGACGTAATCGCAAATACCTTTGAGGACCGTCGCTCCTACCAAAGCAACTGCCACCATCGTCCAGGCGTTGTGGCTAAAGTGCCTGGGCAGAAATTGATGTAGATAGACGTTATGTCCGCGGAAGCTAAAGAGCAGCAGGTCGCGGGTGAACTCCTCGGGCTTCAACACGCCGTCGAAAATCGGCTTCACGAGAACAACACGGAAAGCGTCAAACAAGCCGACCGCGGCCAGCAGAATTACGGATCCGATGACGGCCAATGAGTAGGGCCGGACGTATCGCAGCAGCCGAAATAAACGCCTGGGATGCGATTCGGATTGAGGGGCAGAATCCAAACTAGAAGTTTAAGGCTTTTTCCGAACAGAAAGAGAGTAAGGAAGCTCGACTTCGAGCTATCGAGTGAGGTACTGGGCGGTCAGGGCTCTCCTTGCCAGCGCTCGCCAAGCTTGGATTTCATGAGCAGGGGCGAAAAACCGTGCTGCCCACCACTGCTGGCGGCGGCTCTTTGGCATCCAGCCACCCTGGAATGGCTATCCTTCTAGGCAGCCGCAGCTTTGGCCACATGCTCGTCGAGTTTTAACCGTCGGCCTTCCGCAATTGCCCGGTTTCCGAGGCAGACGGCGATTCCTTCATTCCAGGCCTTGTCTTCGTCAGCTACAGGACGCTTGTTCTCGCGCAGCGAATCGATGAATGAAGCTGCGGCAAGGTAGTCGGGACTGCCCATCTTGTCGGCAGGAACGGGAACCTTCTCGCCCACCCCGCGATACGGGAGTTCTGATCTATACGTTGCACCAGTCACGATGCCGTGTTGCACGATCGTCTCCTGCTGCACGGCTGATTCGGGACGCTTGGGTTCGTAGTAGATGGTTGCGTCGGCCTCCGTGAGCACGGCACTGCCGTCGGTGCCATAGACGCGAATTTGGTCGCCGTCGAGGCGGTTGGTGGTGATCGCGCTGAAGAAAAGCGTTTGTCCCGTCGGATAGCGATATGTGACCTGAACGTTGTCGTCGGTCTCGCGGCCATCTTTCCAGTAATCCACTCCGCCGCTGCCGATGACTGACTCCGGCATTCCGCCAAAAACTTCGTTGGCAAAGTTGATGTGGTGCGAGCCGAGCTCTGCGACCAATCCGCCGGAATACTCCTTATAGAGCCGCCAGTTGATGAGTCGGGCAAGCTTTTCATCGGCGCTCGCAGGCACTGGACGTCGCCAACTGTTGTTGCGATGCCAGTACGCATAAATCTGTGTAACCTTGCCCAGCTTGCCCGCTTGAATGCGATTCAGCACTTCGCGATACCACGGAGCGTAGTGATATTGGAGTCCGACCTGGTAGTGCTTACCGGAGCGCTTTACCGAATCGCGAATGCGATTGCATCCTTCGACGGTGAGCGCCATGCTCTTTTCACCATAAACATGATGGCCGCTTTCCAGCACAGCAGTGATGTGATCAGCGTGAAAGGAGAGCGGGGTCGAGACGATCACAGCGTCGATATCGCGAGCGCTGAGAATCTCGCGATGATCGTGATAAATCGGCGTGTTCTCTCCCGTGATCTTGCGGCCGGCGGCGAAACGAGGTTCATACACATCGCAGAGCCCCGCGAAGCGCACGCCGGGGACGCGCAGAAAAGTCCGCATGAGCTGCTGCCCGCGGCTGCCGACACCGATGATGCCGAGATTGATCTGATCAGAGGGTGCGCCGAACAGTCGTTCTGATCCCCCGAGCAGCAATGCTCCGCCTACTGCTCCCGCAGTGCGTCCTATAAACTCCCGCCGATTCATGATGCCTGAGCCCTCCCATAACTTGGTTCGGAATCGATCATTTCACTCGTCTCGAAAGCCGCGTCTGGCCAGTTCCATTTCAAGATGCGCTGCCCTAGACGGTCCGTCAGCACAGATAAAGCACTGACGTCCCCAAAGTTCATAAGCAATGCCTTACCTTCCTTGCCGACAACAAAGAGCGCGTTCGAGATCGCATCGGTCATTGCGCCTTGGCTTCCAATCAATGTGCTTTGCAGCACTCCCTCTACTGGCATTCCGGTTCTGGGATCCATCACATGGCAGTATCTCCGTCCCCCCAGCTCGAAAAATCTCTCGTAGCTTCCCGATGTCGAGATCGCCTCATCACGGAGCTTCACGGTGGAGATATTACGCGTCCGATCGAGTGGATCGGGTATGTGGATCTTCCACCCGTCTTCGTCTGGCGGAGATCCAAGCGCGTATACGGTGCTGGAGCCTGCAACCACCAGCGCTGCATCTACACCAGCTTCCCGCAGGATCTGGACCGTTTGGTCAACCGCGTAGCCCTTTCCGATTGCCCCCAGATCGAGTTCCATTTCAGGAACTACAAACTGAATCGTGCGAGATCCTCGATCTAGCAGAACTTTGTCGAAACCTGTACGCCCTCGTGCCGCACTCAGTTCTTCCGGGTTAGGAAAGTGGCCCTCTGAGCGAAAAAATCCCCAAGTTCGCATGAGTGGGCCGACCGTAATGTCGAATGAGCCGCTAGTTTGTTCCGAATACCGCAGCGACTCTTCAACAAGAGAAAAGACCTCCGGATCAGTCGTAACAGCCTGTGCGGCTGCAAGACGATTGATTCGGCAGATTTCGCTCGATGGACGAAACTTGCTGAGCGTCTCTTCGAGCCGCTCAACTTCTTCGAAGGCCACCTCGAAGAAACTCAGTGCCTGGATTTCGCTCTCTGCGTACAGATGGATCGCGAAAACGGTTCCCATGGCATTTCGCGACTGGCTGAAGATCCTCATCGATTCAGCAATGTGAACTGGGCCGTTCAGCCCATGAACTCAGCATATCAAGTCCGGTGAGATGTAGGATGGCACGCTTCGCATAGCGAAAAGGGTGCGACGTCTGCGCCCCGACAGAACCGGCGGCGGTAGCCGGTCGGGCAGCCGCGGTGTGTGCGGCCGCGCATGTTCGCGAATGCGCGCATCGTCTCCTACTCGTCGTTGGGCTTGGCGCCCAACACCGACCACCGGCTACCGCCGCCGGTTCCGTTCGGCTATTTCGCTTCCACGCATCTTCTGCTGCTCGCCGCTCTTCAGATTCTTGACGGAGTACTCGCCGCTCTTCGCTTCATCCTCGCCGACGATGATTACGTCCTGAATCCCGAGCTTCTCGGCCGTTTCGAACGATTTCTTCAACCGAAAACTCTCGTCACCGAGTTCGACGCGAACTCCCGCTGATCGCAGTTCGGACGCTAGCTTTGCTGCGGGGACGTTCATTCCGTCGCCTAGGGGAGCAACATAAGCCTGGGGTACCGATTCGGGAACTCCTGCTCCAGAGGTTGCGGCCAGAGCCATTACAAATCGATCTTCGCCGATGGCGAAGCCGATTCCCGGAGCGCGCGGTCCGCCGAGCGCTTCGGACAATCCGTCATAGCGGCCGCCTCCCAAAATGGCGTTTTGCGCACCGAGACTTCCTTGCGTGAACTCGAAAGCGGTGCGCGTGTAGTAGTCGAGGCCACGAACGAGGCGATCGTTGATCACGAATGGCACACCCGTCGCGCGCAGAATCTCCTGTACTTGCTCGAGGTGCTTGCGATCGGCTTCATCGAGGAATCCGGAAATACGCGGCAGCTTTTCGATAATTGGCTGGTCTTCAGGAACTTTGCAGTCGAAGACCCGGAGTGGATTCGTGAGGGCACGGCGTTGGCAATCGACGCACATTTGATCGACAACCCCGCTCAGCGCTTCGCGAAGTGCTTCATTGAAAACCGGACGGCGGCTCGGCGATCCGACCGAATTCAATTGCAGCGTCCAATCTTTGATCTCCAGCCGATTCAACAGCATCACAAGCATTTGCAATACTTCTGCGTCCCGCGCAGGCGACTCGCTGCCAGCGGTCGGCGGTCCGATCACTTCGGCGCCGATCTGGTAGAACTGCCGATATCTTCCCTTCTGCGGAC
>CAYZHX010000122.1:4407-12096 GCA_964476905.1 uncultured Terriglobales bacterium | reverse complement strand
TCACCGAAGAGGGAGATCCGATCATCCCTCAAGGGGACTACACCATCAGCATCGGTGGCGGCCAGCCCGATACTGGAGCACCAGGCGTAACCGGCCAGTTCCACATCGATGGACAATATGCGTTGCCCGAATAGAGCTGATTAGAGATCAAATAACAAGTAATTAGGAGAGGGACAATGAAGCAGGTTGGGATCATCTTAGTAGCTTTGTTCGCCGGCGTTTTTTGCTGCGCACAGGAATCCGGCGATTTTCACTCGGCTTCAACCAATGTGTGGGGAGCGGAGTACCCCAAAGTTGATAGTGCTGGAAGAGTGCAAATTCGCGTGAAGGCGCCAGATGCGACAAAGGTCCACCTCAACTTTTGGAGTGGACCGAAGGTCGATATGCAAAAAGAGTCAGACGGATTCTGGACATTCACTACCGAACCTCTCGTTCCCGGTTTGCACTATTACACAGTGAACATTGATGGAGCTGATGTCAGCGACACGAACAGCGAGGCATTTTTTGGTGGAGGGAGATACGCAAGCGCCGTGGAAGTTCCCGAGGGCGGGAGCACTTATTACTTACCCGAAGATGTTCCCCACGGTCAGGTGCGCGAGGTCTGGTACAACTCCAAAGTCACAGGAACGTGGCGGCATGCGCTTGTCTATCTGCCGCCGAACTACGACACGCAAACGAAAATGCGTTATCCGGTGCTCTACCTTCAGCACGGTGGAGGCGAAGACGAGACAGGCTGGATTCGACAAGGCCATGCAAATTTCATTCTGGATAATTTGATTGCTGAGAAAAGTTGCAAGCCAATGATCGTGGTCATGGCCTACGGCTATGCACGACGCGCAGGACAAGCTCCGCCCGATCTGACAGGAAAGCCTTTCGGATCGCCAGAGATGATGAAGGCCATGCGCGACATGTCTGCCGCATTCGAAGATGATGTCACCCAGGCTCTCATTCCGTTTATCGACTCCACATTCCGCACCACTGCCGATCGCGATCATCGCGCGATGGCCGGTCTTTCAATGGGAGGGATGCAGACATTCCAAACGACTCTCGACCATCTCGATCTCTTTTCCTATATCGGCGGATTCAGTGGCGCAGGCGGGATGCTGATGATGGGGGATAGAAAGCTAGATCCCAAAACGGATTACAACGGAGTATTTGCTGATCCTGCTGCCTTTGCAAAGAAAGTTCATCTTCTTTGGGTTGGTGTCGGTACAAAAGAGCCGGAGAGGATGCGTGCAGGGCTCTTACGGCTGCATTCGTCCTTAGAGGAAGCAAACATTCAGCACGTCTTTTATGAATCACCTGGCACTGATCATGAATGGCAGACGTGGCGTCGCGATCTAAGAGACTTTGCTCCAAGACTGTTTCAAAACAAGTCCGTCAGCAAGCAGGCGGTATCCCAAGCACTACGTTGATGGCGCGCTGGTCCACGAAGTAATTGAATAGATCGCTCGCGGAGGCATGCTGGCCGGCACCGCGGCTTGTCTGCCGCTCTCGTCACAGTGCCCGACGATCGCAGAACCGTCTCAAATGCCGCCATCAACGCACTCGCGTTGGTGCGACAAATTTCTGTTCCATCTCGATTTACGAGGTCCCCTGTCAGGATCAGAATGAAAAATGTTCAACTCCGACGCCAGACTTTTAAGGATGTGCCAGGACGTAAGTGGTGAAAGTCAACGGCGTGGATGGCTATTTCGAGGACAGAACAGAGCGTCGAGTAATGCTTATCGGGCCCTTAACGAACTGTCGCGAAGCCGCAAACCGCTCGACTGTCATGTACAAAGCAGACGTAAGGCTATTCCAGCGTTATTTCGAAGCGACCCTTTGCGAAGTCAGCGAATCGAGATCGAGATTGAGTTCAAGTACATTCACGCGGGGTTCACCCAAAAATCCGAGTTGTCGTCTTTCTGTGTGCTTAGCAACAAGAGAACGAAGTTGATCAGTCCTAAGCCCGCGCGCCTTCGCAACGCGTGGAATCTGAAACTCGGCGCCTGCCGGAGTGATGTGTGGATCGAGTCCGGAGCCGGAAGTCGTAACCAGATCAATTGGAACAGGCTGAGCGGGATTTTCAGCCTTGTACTGCGCGACGCTGGCGTTAACCCGATCGATAAGCGCATGGTTAGTCGGCCCGAGGTTCGATGCGCTGGAATTGGCGGCATCGTAGCCGTTTCCTGCAGCCGACGGACGAGAGTGGAAGTAGCCATCCGAAACGAAAGGTTGGCCGATGATGCGCGAGCCTATCACTTTCCCATCTCGGGAAATGAGTTGACCATTAGCTTTGTCATGAAACAGTCCTTGCGCCAGCGCTGTGACTACCAGCGGATAGATGATGCCCAGGAGAATCGTTGTAACGATCGTCATCAAAATTGCAGTAATCAGATTCCGTTTCATTTTTTGGCTCCTATGCCAAGCCGATGCGCGTGATGATCATGTCAATAGCTTTAATACCGATGAAGGGCATGATGATTCCGCCGACGCCGTAAATCCACAGATTGCGCCGCAGCAGCGCGGCAGCGCCCATGGGTCGATATTTCACGCCGCGGAGCGCCAGTGGAATCAGCGCAATGATGATCAAGGCATTGAAGATCACTGCAGACAGAATCGCCGATTCGGGGGTCTGCAGATGCATGATGTTGAGTGCGTTCAATACTGGGAATGTCGCCGCGAACATTGCTGGAATGATAGCGAAGTATTTAGCAACATCGTTCGCGATTGAAAAAGTTGTGAGCGAGCCCCGCGTCATCAGAAGTTGTTTGCCGATCTCCACGATCTCGATCAACTTGGTAGGATTCGAGTCCAGATCGACCATGTTCCCAGCTTCCTTCGCTGCCTGAGTGCCGGTATTCATGGCGACGCCGACGTCAGCTTGGGCTAGGGCAGGAGCGTCGTTGGTGCCGTCACCAGTCATCGCGACGAGCTTGCCGTCGGTCTGCTCGCGGCGGATCAGGTCCATCTTGTCCTTCGGAGTCGCTTGGGCGAGAAAGTCATCTACGCCGGCTTCCCGCGCGATGGCTGCGGCCGTGAGCGGATTGTCGCCAGTGATCATTACCGTTCGAATGCCCATCGCACGTAGTTGCATAAAGCGTTCTTTGATCCCGCCTTTGACGACGTCCTTCAAGTGGATTACGCCCATGGCACGCGTTCCATCCGCGACCACCAAAGGAGTGCCTCCCGAGCGCGCGATGGTCTCAACCGACAATTGCAGCTCCTTTGGAATCTCTCCTCCATTCTCCTGGAGATATTTCTGAATTGCGTCGGCCGCGCCTTTGCGCACACGTCGGCCATTCATATTCGCCCCAGACATGCGAGTTTGCGCCGTGAATGGAACGAACTCGGCGTGAGGCTCCGACAAATCGCGTCCCCGCAGCCCGTGTTTTTCTTTCGCAAGCACGACGATCGAGCGCCCTTCTGGTGTTTCATCGGCAAGCGAAGAAAGCTGCGCTGCATCCGCAAGCTGATCGGTACTCACTCCCGGCGCGGGAATGAATTCAGCCGCTTGGCGATTACCCAAGGTGATCGTGCCGGTTTTGTCGAGCAGAAGCGTATTAACATCGCCGGCGGCTTCGACCGAACGGCCCGACATTGCGAGCACATTGTGCTGAATCAACCGATCCATACCCGCAATGCCGATGGCTGAGAGCAAACCCCCAATGGTGGTTGGAATGAGGCAGACGAGAAGGGAAACCAGCACGAATACAGTTTGCGGGCTGCCGGAATAGATCGCGAACGGCTGCAGGGTGACCACCGCAAGCAAGAAGATGATCGTCAACCCGGCCAGCAGAATGTTCAGCGCGATCTCATTGGGAGTCTTCTGACGCTCCGCGCCTTCGACTAGCGCGATCATGCGATCCAGGAAGGTTTCGCCCGGATTTCTGGTGATTCTGATTTTGATCTGATCCGAAAGAACTCGGGTGCCGCCAGTTACTGCAGAACGGTCTCCACCCGCCTCGCGAATGACAGGAGCAGACTCGCCAGTAATGGCGGATTCGTCCACTGAGGCGATGCCCTCGATGATCTCACCATCGGATGGAATGAACTCCCCTGCAGAGCAGATTACGAAGTCCTCCGCGCGCAGTTTCGAACTGGGGATTGTTTCGATGGTGCCTTCCGGCATCACAAGGTTCGCTTGCGTTTCCGAACGCGCCTTGCGCAACGTATCCGCCTGTGCCTTGCCCCGCCCTTCGGCCATGGCTTCCGCGAAGTTGGCAAAGACTACGGTGAACCAGAGCCACAAAGTGATCTGCAGGTTGAACTTAAAGTCTGTATGGCTGCGGAAGAGCAGCGCGGTCGTGATCACGCTGCCCACTTCGACCACGAACATCACGGGATTGCCCATCATCTTGCGCGGATTCAGCTTGAGTACCGAATCCCAAAGCGCACGCCGGACAATCTTCCATTCCCAAACAGCTTTCGACCTGGCCATACTTACCTCGCTTCCTCAACGCTCCTCGACCACCACCGCTTCAACGCAATCCCTGACCACACCGCCTCAACCAATCCGAATGGCCAGGCGCCCTGAAGGAATCCATACGTCGAACCCAACAGGCACGACATGGCGAATGCCAAAACGAACCAGGCGCTGCGCTCCTCGAGCGCATAGGTGATTAGCATCGCCGTCACTGCGAACAGCCCAAACGCAGAAAGAAGAGTCATGCATCTTTGTCTCCCATCTAGAAGGTTTTGCCGGCTGCCATCAGCAGATGTTCCAGAATCGGTCCAAGGCTGAGGGCAGGAAAGAAGGTCAGGGCCCCGACGATCAGTATCACTCCGATGAGCAAGACACTGAACAGCGGCGTCGTCACCGGAAACGTTCCTAATGACGGAGGCACGTACTTCTTGCGTGCCAGGCTGCCCGCAATTCCCAGCATGGGAATGATCATCAGAAATCGTCCAATCAGAGTGTTCACTCCCAGAGCAGTGTTGTAGTAGAGGGTGTTGCCGTTCAATCCGCCAAACGCCGAGCCATTATTTGCAGCCGTTGAGGTAAAGGCGTAGAGAACCTGCGAGAGACCGTGCGGACCTGGATTGCTGATGCTTGAAGTTCCAAACTGATGCAGAACCGAGACCGCGGCGAGCGACAGGATGGCCAGAGGGAATACCAGCGACACGAGCATCGCCATTTTTACGTCGTAAGCTTCTATCTTCTTGCCCAGGTACTCGGGCGTGCGGCCCACCATCAGACCGGCGATAAAGACGGCGAGCACAATGTAGATCAGCACTCCGTACATGCCGGCGCCGACGCCACCGAAGATGGTCTCGCTCAGCATCATGTTCGTCAGCGGAACCAGACCGCCGATCGGTGTGAAGGAGTCGTGAAATCCGTTCACAGCGCCACAGCTTGTGTCGGTCGTAATCGTCGCCCACAACGCGGTATTGGCAATCCCGAAACGGACTTCCTTGCCTTCCATGTTGCCGCCGCTCTGCAGAGTGCTCACATGTTGATTGGTTCCTGCCAGCAGAGGATTGCCTCGCGCCTCCGCCCAGTATGCGGTGATCAGGCCACAGAGAAAAAGAATTGTCATCGCAGACCACACCGCCCAGCCGTGTCGCTGTGAGCCGGTCATGCGTCCCAGTGTGTAGGTAAGGCCAGATGAAATTGCGAAGATTGCGAACATCTCGATCAAGTTCGAGAGCGGCGTGGGATTTTCGAATGGATGAGCACTGTTCGCGTTAAAGAAGCCTCCACCGTTCGTGCCCCACTCCTTGATGATCTCCTGCGATGCGACCGGACCTTGCGCGATGTTCTGATCGGTGACTGTGTCCATTACCGGCTTGCCATTCGCGTCAACCATCGGCTTGCCGTCCAGACCTGCCTTCTGCACCTGCTGCGGCTCGACGAGCTTCGCTACGTCATGGGGTCTAAAGTTTTGCGGTACTCCCTGCCATACGAGCAGCAGTGCGCCAATTACTGAAAAGGGAACCAGCACCCAGAGCGTGCAGCGGGTCAAATCGACCCAGAAGTTGCCGATCGTCTCTTTTTCACGCCGCACGATTCCGCGAATGAAAGCAATCGCTAACGCTATGCCTACAGCCGCTGACGTGAAGTTGTGATACGCCAATCCCGCCATTTGCGTGAAGTAGCTCATGACCACTTCGCCGCTATAGTTCTGCCAATTCGTATTTGTAGTGAATGAGGCAGCGGTATTGAAAGAAAGGTCCGCCGGGACCGCAGCCAGCTTCTGCGGATTCCAGGGGAGATGCAATTGCAGACGCTGAATCAGATAGAGCACGATCATTGAGACCAGGCTGAAGAGCAGCATCGCCACGGCGTACTCTGTCCAGCGCATCTCGCGTTCTTCATCGACACCAGTCGTGCGATAAATCAACTTCTCGATCGGACGCAGCACCGGGTCCATGAAAGTACGTTCGCGATTGAAGACGCGCGCCATGAAGACACCCAGCGGCTTCGTTACCACCAGCACCAGCGCGAAGAAGAACAGGATTTGAAAGCATCCATTCGCAGTCATCAGAACTTCTCCGGACGCAGCAACGCGTAAAACAGATATACCGTCATCAGGACGCAAATCACGAGCATCACAGCGGATTCGGTATGCATGCGATCCTCCTACTTCACGCGTTCACAAAAGTGAACGTACGCGATCGAAAACGCGAAGAATGCAATCGTTACCAAAATGAAAATGAGGTCTTTCATAGTTGCTCCTTAGCACGCACATGCTTGCGACCCATCAAAACAGGAAGCCCACTTCCATCACTCCACGAGGCTGGTTCGGATTCGTGCCCGCCGGCCCGAAAGCCGCCCCGGGTGTAATACTGTTTGCGCGTACAAACGATAGGTCTCCTCGCGCAAAGAATCGTTGATATTGGAAAGTTGGCGTCAACGTGATCGACCACGCTGAGCTGCCCGGGCCGTACATCAAGTTGACGGAACCCTCTGCGCTGCTGCCGGTGCTTGCGAGGTACTCGCCCCGCGCTGCAAACGAGAATCCGTGCTTCAATGTGCGGCTCACAAGCAGCGCGCCGCCGTTGGTTGATGCTCCTCGCGTAACTCCGACAGCAGGATTCGTAGGAACGTTGCTGTACTGATAGTAGGGTTGCACGATCCATCTGCCCTTCGTGTACGTGTATATGGCTGCGTACATGACGCTGTTGTTCTGCACAGGTGTTGCTAAAGTCTGGAACGCTGTCTGTCCGAGATTTCCCATCCCAATGAATGACAGACTATGTACGCCGCTAACGTAAGTTAACGAACCGCTCAGCCAGGAGTAGCGATTGGAGTAGTAGCCATCGTTCCAGCTCAGCGAAGCTGTATATTTGCCGAGCGTCTGGTTTACCTGAATTCCACGATTGATAGCGTTCTCCTGGTTCCACAGCAGGCCGCGATTAATGTTCATGTTTTGAAAATCAAACGTAGATTCTGCGCCCATCAACGTCGGCAGTGAGCCGATCATGACCGACGTATTCTTTCCTGGCGCCAGCTTCAGGTACGCAACCGGTACTGGGCCGTAGAGATCAGAGATCACTTTATCGGTTGAGAGGAAAGGGGTGCCAAGAGCCAGAATGTTGTAAGCACCTGCCTGAACATAAAACTGCCACCAGCTCGTGGTCTTCTGAATGAAAACCTGGCCATTGCTCAGAGCGGCTTGTGTCGAGTTATCGCCGGCTACGTGATTCCCCTGCCAAACTCCCATCCCGCTCACGATCCCGTTCAAGTTAAGTTTGCCGAAAGGC
>CAYZHX010000122.1:0-4307 GCA_964476905.1 uncultured Terriglobales bacterium | reverse complement strand
CGGTATCCGATCCAGGGCTCGGTGACGATGTAGTGCTTCTCGGAGCCGGTTTCGAGTTTCTTGCGGAGTTGTCCAATAAAGACGCGCAGATATTCGTTCTGATTCACACTCTGTGCTCCCCATACCGAACGCAAAAGCACTGCGTGAGTGATGACCTTTTCCGGATGGCGTGCAAAGTAGACAAGCAGGTCGAATTCCTTTGGGGTGAGTCTAACCTCTTCTCCGCGAACAGAAATGCGATGACCTTCAAGATCTATCTTAAAGTCTCCAATTTCAATTTCCTTCTCTTCAGGCTTTGGCGGAGAGAAGCGGCGTAGATGCGCTCGCACGCGTGCCAGAAGTTCATTGGTACTGAAGGGCTTTGTAACGTAATCGTCGGCACCGGCATCGAGGGCCTGAATTTTGGAACGTTCTTCTTCCCGGACTGAGAGAACAATAATTGGAACATCCGATTTGATGCGCACCTGTTTCGTGAGCTCGATCCCATTCATCTCCGGCATCGAGAGATCGGTAATGATCAATTCCGGAGGCCAATCATTCACAACATCGAGTGCCGCCTGTCCGTCGTTGGCAACGCGGATCTCGTAGCCATGACTCGAAAGCGTTGTGCGGAGCACGCGCGTGATCTGCGGTTCGTCGTCCACCACGAGTATGCGACGGCCTGCCACTAGTCTGCCCTCTGCGTGATGATGTGCACGTCCACCGGTGGCGCATTCCGCATGAAACGCTGAATTGCTCCGAGATATAGATACTCGCGCCAGCCGCCGACTGCCGAACGCCCGAATACGACTTGCGTGATGTGCTCGTTGCGTACGAACTCAGCCACGGCGGAAGCGATGTCTTTTCCCTTTAGGCGCACAATCTTTCCGGACAGATTTTCCGCGAATTGGAAGTTTGCGTTCAAGCTGCGCGCATATTCCGGATCCCGATCTTTCTCTTGCTCCACGTAAACACAGAAAAAATCGGCGTCGATGCGATCAGCAATTCTTGCGCCGCGCGCGATGAGTTGCTGCGACTCGGGATGCGCGCTGATGCAAACTGCGATTTTCTCGCGTATGCCCCAGTTTTGATCGATATTCTTTTTCTTGAGATATTCGTCCAGACTCCGATCGACCGCGTGCGTCACTTGTCGAAGAGCAAGTTCACGCAGAGCAATGAGATTGCCTCGGCGGAAGAAGTTCTTCAGTGCTTTTTCCGCACGATCCAGCGGATAGATATCGCCGCGTTGCATTCGTGTCTGCAGGGCTTCCGGCGTAAGATCCGCCATTACGACTTCATCAGCGCGCTGCAGTACCCAATCGGGAACAGTTTCCCGCACTTGAATGCCCGTGATGCTCTGCACAGTCGGATTCATGCTCTCAAGGTGCTGAATGTTCATGGTGGAGATCACGTCGATCTTATTGTCGAGTAGCTCGAGAACATCTTCGTAGCGCTTGCGATGCTTGCTGCCTTCGACATTTGTGTGCGCGAATTCGTCGATGAGGGCGACCTGTGGCCTGCGCGTAACAATTGCATCCACGTCCATCTCTTCAAAGATTGTGCCTTTGTATTCCAGCTTTTTACGCGGCACAACCTCCAACTGTTCGACCAATTCGGCGATTCCCTTGCGTCCGTGCGTCTCGATTAACCCTACGACTACGTCCTCTCCACGACGATGTCGCCGGATTGCCTCACTCAGCATGTTGTAGGTCTTTCCCACTCCGGGAGCATAGCCGAGGATGAGCTTGAACACTCCCTGGCGCCTTTCAGGCGCAGTTTGCTCCAGCCATTCCTCAGGAGTTTTGGGCATTGGAACATTGTGCGGGAGCGTTGCTGAATTGTCGAACTCGGCTACAATCGGCGCGTGCAAGCTCCCACCCGCAAGATCCTTCGCTTCGCCGCCGCTGTTGGCGTCGTCGCGGCTATCGTTTTCTTCTACACTCGCGTGGTGCATCTGAATCCGACGACGGTTGCACTCAGTCTCTTATTGGCGGTGCTGGTGGTTTCCGCGAGCTGGGGACTCACGGTCGCCGTGTTCATGAGCGTGGTCGCGGCGTTCGCATTCAATTTCTTTTTTCTGCCGCCCGTGGGAACACTCACCATCGCGGACACCCAAAACTGGGTGGCGCTCATTGCATTTCTCTTCACTGCGGTGATTGCCAGCAATCTCTCCGAACGCGTACGCCGCGAAGCGCGCGAGGCGGACGAGCGGCGACGTGAAGTCGAACGTCTTTACGCGTTCAGCCAACAGCTATTGGTTAGTGAGAACGTAGTCGAACTGCTGAACGCGATTCCACAGTACCTGGTCAATACTTTTGCGGCAAGTGACGCAGCGATTTACGTGATCGATCGTGACCGCATATATCGCGCTGCCGGAGACGAGCGCGGCATGAGCAAAGAAGATTTGAAAGTTGCCGCCTCCCGCTCCGAACTTGTGCTCGGACGTGAAGATGGAATGAGTCTCGTTCCAATTCGCATGGGCATGCGCACCCTCGGCGTTCTCGTTTTGGGAGTAACCGGAGTCTCCCAGGAGACCCTTGAAGCCATCGGCGGACTGATCGCTGTCGCCATTGAGCGCTCCGGTGCAATCGAGAAACTGACGCGCACCGAAGCTGCGCGCGAGAGCGAACGTTTGCGCTCCGCATTGCTCGACTCCGTCACGCACGAATTTCGCACGCCGCTTACTTCGATCAAAGCCTCGATAACAAGTTTGCTAACACAGGATCAACTTGCAGCCGGGGAGCGCAATGAGCTGCTCACCGTGATTGACGAAGAAAGCGATCGCCTGAACCGTCTGGTTGGTGAAGCTGTCGAAATGGCTCAGCTCGATGCCAATGAGGTAAAGCTCGAACTCGCGCCCCATCCCATTCGCGAGGTCATCGACGAAGCGCTAGAGGAATCGAAGCAGGTAGTGGCGCAGAATCCTGTGGAGGTCCGCCTTCCACCGCAACTTCCGCGCGCGACGATGGACGCGGCGTGGATCGTGAAAGTTCTGCGTCATCTCCTGGAAAACGCGGTCAAGTACTCGCAGCCGGGGTCGCCGATCTTCATTAGCTCCGAGGTGAAGAACGATCGCTTGATCACCAGCGTCGCCGACCGCGGCAGCGGCATCGACGATCTCGAGCGCTCGCTGATCTTCGACAAGTTCTACCGTGGACAAAGCCAGCGCTATCGCGTTCAAGGAACCGGAATGGGATTGGCTATTGTAAAAGCCATCGTCGAAGCACATGGCGGCCGTATTGACGTATCGAGCCAGCTCGGACATGGCTCCGTCTTTTCTTTCGGCCTGCCCATCGCCTCTTAACCAATGAAATGAAGTTGGAGACTTTGAGCAATCTATCTTGCAATTTCTGCGACATCGGTCTTTGTTTCCACGTCTGATTCGGTGTCGGGACCGATGTCGCGAATGTCTTCAATGAAGGTCACAACCACAACGATCGCAGAGCCCACAACCCCGAAGCCAAAGCAAACCACAAAGATGTCGGTGAGAATGCGTAGCATCTGTAGCTATGGTGAGAAAACTCCCGTAAGTAAGGCATAAGGGAAGCATAATGAGTTTGCGAACCCGCAAATCGGTTGCAAGGGCTGCAACCTTGCCATCAAAATCGAATAGGCTGAGCTGCTTAGAAGTGATTCAGCAGTATTAGGGTGACTTCCGCAATTGTTGAATCATGCGACAGCTCAGGTACAACGGGCAACGAGCTCCGCTGCATCCTTTCTGGGATGCAGAGACTCTGGAAGGCCGCTGCCGTTATCCTCTCTATTTGGCTGATGGCGGCTCCTCTTTCGGTGCCAGCATTCGCTTATTCCGTGCTCACGCATGAGCAGATCATCGATCTCGCATGGGAGGACCAACTCAAGCCCCTCCTGCTCGCGCGTTTTCCAAACCTCACCCCCGAGCAGCTCAACGAGGCCCACGCGTACGCCTACGGCGGTTCGGTGATTCAGGACATGGGTTATTACCCATTCGGGAACAGGCGTTTCAGTGACATGGTCCACTACGTCCGTAGCGGCGACTTTGTGGCAAATCTACTCAAGGACTCACAGGATGCAAATGAATATGCATTTGCTTTGGGAGCGCTGTCTCACTATGCGTCCGATGTCGAGGGACATCCATACGTAAATCGAGCGGTGGCCATTGATTATCCGAAGCTCCAGCGGCGTTACGGAAAGAGCGTCACTTACGAAGACTCGCCCACCGCACACATTCGAACCGAATTTGGCTTCGACGTGGCGCAAGTTGCAAAGCAGCGGTATGCGCCGAAGTCGTATCACGACTTCATCGGATTCAAAGTCTCTAAGCCGTTGCTGGAACGCGCATTTCGCGA
>CAYZHX010000121.1:0-12451 GCA_964476905.1 uncultured Terriglobales bacterium | reverse complement strand
GACCTAATGCTCCGGAGGCATTCGCTCTATCCAGCTGAGCTACGGGCGCGCTTCGTGGTTGGTCACTTTTATAGCTTACAAGGAATCCGGTGATCGAGCCATCGGTTGATTGAGTCAAGTAAGACTCGCCCATGGCGACCGATTGTTATCTCGTCTCCACCAATTCGGGCTTCTCTGCCGGTTTGGCCTGTGTGTTCTGCTTCGGCTTCCATCGCAAGATCGGTTTTCGCGCGGCCGTAGTTTCATCCATTCGCGCAACACGGGTGTTGTGAGGAGCGCTCACGACGAGCTGCGGATCTTCTTCCACTTCGCGTGCTATGGCCTTCATCGCCTCGATGAACAGATCGAGTTCTTCCTTCGACTCACTTTCTGTCGGCTCGATCATCAGTGCGCCGGGCACGATTAGCGGGAACGACGTTGTGTACGGATGGAAGCCATAGTCGATGAGGCGCTTCGCAATATCGCCGGTCTTCACGCCGTTTTGTGTTTGCAGACGATCGCTGAAGACGACTTCATGCATCGATCCGGTCTTGTAGGGCAGGTCGTAGGTGCCTTCGAGCTTCTTGCGAATGTAGTTCGCGTTTAGGACTGCATCCTCTGTTGTCTGGCGCAGGCCGTCCGGGCCATTGGCGAAGATGTAGGCCAGCGCGCGGACGAACATCCCGAAATTCCCGTAGAAAGCGCGCACGCGTCCGATTGATTTGGGGCGGTCGTACTCGAAGCCGAGCTTGCCGTCGGAACGGGTAGTCAGTACCGGTGTCGGCAGAAATGGTTCAAGGAATTTCTTGCAGGCCACCGGTCCCGATCCGGGACCGCCGCCGCCGTGTGGCGTCGAGAAGGTCTTGTGCAGATTTAGGTGCATGACGTCCACACCGAAATCCCCCGGGCGGGTCTTCCCTACCAGAGCGTTCATGTTGGCGCCGTCCATGTAGAGGAGCGCGCCTTTGTCGTGCAGCACGTCGGCAATACGGTGAATGTCCTTCTCGAAGACTCCGATGGTGCTCGGGTTCGTCAGCATCATGCCGGCGACGGTCTCATCGACCACCGAGGCCAGCAGGCTCGAATCGACCATGCCTTCTAAATTCGATTTCAGATTGATGATCTCGTATCCACAGATTGCGGCTGTCGCCGGATTGGTTCCGTGTGCCGAATCGGGAATAATGATCTTCTTGCGGGGATTGCCTTTCGATTCGTGATGCGCGCGGATGAGCAGGATGCCGGTGAACTCGCCATGTGCGCCTGCAGCGGGCTGCAGAGTGATTGTGTCCATGCCAGTGATTTCGCATAGGCATTCCTGGAGCGTCTTGATGATTCGAAGCGCGCCCTGCGAAATCTTCTCCGGCTGATAAGGATGCGCGTTGCCAATGCCTTCCAGACGGGCAACGAACTCGTTCACGCGCGCGTTGTACTTCATCGTGCAAGAACCCAGAGGATACATGCCGAGATCGATCGCATAGTTCCACGTCGATAGCCGGGTGAAATGGCGGATGATCTCGATCTCGCTGACTTCGGGCATGAGCCCGAGATCCTCGCGGGCCTGCTCCCCGAGCAGTTTCTCGGGATCCACTTCGGGAACATCGAGCGGCGGCAGCTTATAGGCTTTCTTTCCGGGCGAGGACTTCTCGAAGATCAGTCCTTCGTTCTGATTGACGTGCTGCGACACCTTGCGCGGCTTCACGCCTGCACCGCCTGGACCGCGGTATCGATCTGCTCGCGCGTATTCATTTCTGTGCAGCACCACAAGGCCGCATTGCCCAATTCGGGATAGAACTTCTTCAACGAGAATCCACCGATTGTCTTTTTTTCGAGCAGCCGATCATTGATGGCGTGCGGATCTTCCTTCGTCTGCACGACAAACTCATTGAAGCGCTTCGCTTTGGGAAAGAGCACCTTCGCCTTTTTCGCAAACTGGTTGGCAGCGTAATGCGCTTTTGCGAGATTCTGCTTGGCCAATTCCTTGAGGCCCTCCCGTCCGTAAACATCCATATATATAGTTGACATCAGTGCTACCAGCGCCTGGTTGGTGCAGATGTTCGACGTCGCCTTCTCCCGCCGAATGTGCTGCTCGCGCGTAGAAAGCGTGAGCACATACCCGCGCTGGCCGTTCTTATCTTTAGTCTCGCCGACGAGACGCCCGGGCATCTGTCGAACATACTTCTCTTTCGCTGCGAGCACGCCGTCGTAAGGGCCGCCAAATCCAAGAGGAACTCCGAACGATTGCGCTTCCATAGAAATGATGTCAGCCTCAGCGGGAGGCTTCACGATTCCCAGCGACAACGCTTCGGCAATCGAGACTACCAGCAGAGCGCCTTTTCTGTGCGCGATCTCCGCAACTGCAGAGACGTCTTCAATGGAGCCGAAGAAGTTCGGGCTCTGGAGGAGCACACAGGCGGTCTGATCGGTCACGGCTCGATCAAGTTCATCCAGATTGATTTCGCCGCTCTCTTCCTTATAGCCGACGAAGTGCATGGGAAAGCCGCGATGGTGCATATAGGTATGGATTACTTCGCGATATTCGGGATGCAGCGTACGCGCAATTACCGACTTTTCCCTTCCAGTGACGCGCATCGCCATCAGGATTGCCTCAGCCGCGCCGGTGCTGCCGTCGTACATTGAGGCGTTCGCGATCTCCATGCCGGTGAGCTCGCAGATCATTGTCTGAAATTCAAAGATCGCCTGCAGCGTACCTTGCGAGATCTCTGCCTGATATGGCGTGTAGGACGTTAGGAACTCGCCGCGCTGAACCAGGGCATCGATGATTACCGGACGGTAATGGTAGTAGGCGCCGGCTCCGAGGAAGACCGTATATCCAGCAGCATTCTCCTGACTGCGCTCGCGGAAGTATTCGATAATCTCCGACTCGGCCATCTGCCGCGGAACCTTGAGATCTCGATTGAGCCGATATTCGCCAGGGATAGCCTTGAAGAAATCGTCGATCGAATGAACGCCGATCTCGCGCAGCATCTGCTCTCGGTCGGCAGGAGATTTGGGAAGATAACGCATCAGGTGAGACAGTTTCCTTAAGAACTTCTATTCATTTGTCGTCCTGAGGCCCGCCTTTTGGCCGAAGGATCTCCCGCGATAGTTCGGACGTAGATGCTGCTCACACCCCTCCTCGATCCAACGTCTACAGTTGCCTCGTCAAAAGAGCCATGCCGACAGCATAAGTGCGATGCATCGCGGGAGATCCTCGCGCAAAAGAAGCGCTTCAGGATGACAGCTATCTTGGGACCGCTACTGCGAAAGAGAAGCGGCTAGTGCCCGCCCTCCTCCTTCACATACTTCTCGTAATCGTCTGCTGAAAGCAGCTTGTTTACGTCTCCGGGGTTCGCTAGCTGGATGCGTACCATCCAGGCGTTGTGGGCATCGGAGTTAATCTTTTCCGGCGCATTTGCCAACTCTGGATTGATTGCGACGACTTTTCCCGAAGCGGGAGCATACAGCTCCGAAACCGCTTTTACAGATTCAACTGTACCGAAGCTCTTCCCTGTCGTGAGTTCATCCCCAACTTTAGGTAATTCTACGAAGACGATGTCGCCAAGCGAGTTCTGAGCGTAATCAGTTATGCCGATTGTGGCCTGATTTCCGTCCACATTAATCCATTCGTGTTCGCGCGTGTAGCGATAAGCTGCGGGAAAAGCCATGCTGTCGATCCTTATTATTTCTTTTGGCGTTTGTAGAACGGAGTCGGTACAACCTGCGCTTTGATCTTCTGCGTGCGCACTTCAACCAGAACCACACTCCCAAGTTGCGAGTAGCCTGGCGGCACATAAGCTAAAGCGATGTTCTTTTTCAGGAAAGGCGCAGGCGATCCGCTGGTGACGTATCCGATTTCTTCTCCAGATTCGCTGAAGACTTTGTAGCCATCGCGCCCAATTCCGCGCTCGATCATCTCCAGGCCGACAAGAATGCGCTTCAATCCCTCGGCGTTGGCGCGTTCGAGAGCATCGCGCCCGATGAACTCCGCCTTTTCCATTTTGCAGAAGCGGCCCAGATCGGCTTCCCACACGTTGATCGTGTCGGATATTTCATGCCCATAGAGCGCCATCTTGGACTCGAGCCGCAGTGTGTTGCGTGCGCCGAGACCGCAGGGCAGAATGCCCAACTCTCTCCCGGCTTGGAGCACCTCGTTCCATACACGGGTGCTCGTGGGTTCGTCCGAAGGAATGTAGATTTCGAATCCGTCTTCGCCGGTGTAGCCTGTGCGAGCGATCATCGTATTCGGCAGCCCGCAGACCGTGCCGTAGATGAACCAGTAATTCTTGATTGAGGCAAGATCCGCGCTGGTGAGCTTGCGAAGAACGTCTATTGCGCGGGGGCCCTGGATGGCGAGTTGCGTGTAGTAGTCGCTCAAATCTTGCGCATGACATCGAAAGCCGCGCACGTTCTTCTGCACCCAGCTCACGTCCTTCTCGCGGGTTCCGGCATTGATGACGAGTAGATAGTCGTTATCGCCGAGCTTATGAACAATCACATCATCGACGAATGTGCCCTCGGGATAAAGCAGCGCCGAGTAGTGCGCCTGTCCGCGCTGCAGCTTGGCGGCATCATTCATACTGATGTGCTGGACGGCATGGAGCGCCTGCGGCCCGCGAATGAGGATGTCCCCCATGTGGCTGACGTCGAACACACCGACGCCAGTACGCACCGCCATATGCTCGGCGATCAGGCTCGAGTACTCGACGGGCATGTCCCATCCGCCGAAATCGACCATCTTGGCGCCCATCTGCCGATGGACCGCGTTCAAGGCAGTCTTGCGCAGCGCAATATTGGCTTCGGCGGTAGGACTCAAGCGATTCCTTGGAGTAGAAGACAGTAACACCCAGAGCGTGCTGGGCAACCTTTGAAAGTAACACGCTGGTTGGGGAGGGTCAACGCAAGCGGCTCAGGCACAGAACACAACTGCTACCATGAATTGAATGCCTCGCCTGCGCGTCTCCGCTATCAGTTATCTGAACACTGCTCCGCTGATGTGGAACTTCGAAAATGGGCCAGAGCGCGACGAATTACAGTGCAACTTTCAGATCGATTACACGCTTCCATCGCACTGCGCTCAGATGCTTGCTGATGGCTCGGCGGATATCGGAATCATCCCCGTCGCTGCTTACACAAGCATCAAAGATCTGCTGATTTTGCCGGACATCGCAATTGCCAGCGATGACGCGGTGCGCTCGATTCTGCTCGTTAGCAAAGTACCGTTGGAGAAGATTGGGGCGGTTGCACTGGACCGCTCGTCGCGATCTTCTGCGGCGCTCGTGCAGGTGCTGTTCGCGAAGCACTGGAAACAGGAAGCAACTTTCGTGCCCGCGGAGCCTGAACTGGATGCCATGCTTGCCAGCAACGATGCCGCGCTGCTCATCGGTGACCCGGCGCTGAAGATCGATCGCTCACGCTACCTTACCTGGGATCTGGCGCACGAGTGGAGGACGTTCAGCCGCAGGCCATTCGTCTTCGCCTTCTGGGCGGTTCGCGCCGGCGTTGCCACTGAGGACAAGCTTGCTTATGTCGCCGAGGTATTCCGAGGATCGCGCGATGCGGGCCTGTCGCACCTGCCAGAGATCGCTCGCGAGTGGTCGCCAAAGCTCGAGCTCTCGCCCGAGTTCATCACCAGCTATCTCACTGAAAATATCCAGTATTCCTTGCATGCCGGCAACCTCGCCGGCATGCAATTGTTCTTCGAACTCGCAGCCGAATTGAAGGTCTTGCCACCGGCGCCGGAGCTGCGGTTTGCGCGCGAACTCGAAATCCGCAACTCGGTCTTGCAAAATCGCTTCTAAGTTATTCAAGGACAATTGTGGTTACCGAGCTGATCATCGCTAGCAGCGTGTGGGCAAAACTTCGGCAGCTTGGGCCTGTCGGCGAGGTACTGCTCGGCGTCGCCGATGCTTCCGTAATTCCCACTCCGGGAAGCCTTGACATCCTCATTATCTTGCTTGTGGCAGGAGCGCCAAAGCACTGGTGGATCTTTGTCATCGCAGCGACTGTCGGCTCCGCAATCGGCGCATATATTACTTATGGAATCGGGCTCAAAGGAGGTAAAGAGGGCCTGGAAAAGCGGATTCCCGAAAAGAAACTAAGGAAAGTTTATCGATGGAGCGAAAAGTACGGAGTCGGGGCCGTCGCGGTGCCTGCCTTGCTGCCCCCGCCGTTTCCGCTCTCGCCGTTTTTGCTCGCTGCAGGCGTCTTAAAGGTGCCACGGACAAAGTTCCTCGCGGCGTACTCCGCGGGGCGGCTCGTTCGGTACAGCATCGTCGCCTTGCTCGGTTGGCTCTACGGCAAGGCGCTGATTGCGGGCATGCAGAAGTACTCGAGGCCCATCATTTGGGCGCTCATCGGGCTCGCTGTGCTCGGTGGGATCACCGCCGCCATTTACATCTGGCACCGCAAACAAAAAGGATTACCAGCCTTCAGGTCAGCGGAGAAGAAGGCCGCGTAATCGTCTGAGCACGAACTCCTCATCCGGGCAACATGCCGTCGCATCGCAATCACGGCGTGTGAAGCGACTTTCAACATCCGGCGCATCTCGATTTACACTGCTCGCCATGCGCTGTATCGGTTTAATCGCAGTTTTCTTCCTTTTTGCCATTTCTTGCGTGGCAGCGGTACCGAGCGGAATTCCCCGAGAGCTGGCTCGAGAGCGTGCACGTCTTATTTCCAATATCCGATATCGCCTCTCGTTCACACTGGTGCCTCATGCGCCTTCAACCACCGGCCACGAGGAGATTACGTTTGAACTGAAGTCGCCCGCGCCGCTGCTGCTGGACTATCGCGGGGGCAGCGCCAGCCGTCTCCGAATCAACGACAGTGATGTTCCTCTTCAAACGGAGAACGGACACATTCTGTTGCCTGAAGAAAAACTTCGAGCGGGAGAGAACCTAGTCGTGCTCGACTTCCAATCGCCGGTCGCTCCAGCCGGAAAAGCGATCATTCAGTATGAAGACAAGGACGATGGCAGCGAGTACATCTACACACTATTTGTTCCCATGGACGCGAGCATGGCGTTTCCCTGCTTCGATCAGCCCGATCTGAAAGGACGATTTAAGCTCGCAGTCACGGCTCCCGCTGACTGGATGGTGATCTCGAACACGAAGCGTGATCGCGAAGATGGAAAGACCAACACTACATGGAATTTCGCTCAGACTCAGCCGATCAGCACCTATCTGTTCGCTTTCGCTGCCGGCCCATTTCGGAGCGTTCATGAATCGGCGGGCCTGCCGAACGTTTACGTGCGCAGATCGCAATACTCGCGAGCTGTGGATGAAGTTCCCGAATTGCAAGAAGTCACAGGCGACGGAATGCTCTTTCTCGCTGACTACTTTGCCCAACCGTTCCCGTTTCCCAAATATGACCTTGTTCTGATTCCCGGTTTCGCCTATGGAGGCATGGAGCATGCAGGAGCGACCTTTCTACGTGAGGAGTCGGTCCTGTTCCGCACCGCTCCCACGCACAGCGACCGCATCGGCCGCGATCTGCTCACCCTCCACGAGCTCACACATCAGTGGTTCGGCGATTTCACCACCATGCGCTGGTTCGACGATCTGTGGCTGAAGGAAGGCTTCGCGCAGTACATGGCGTACCGCACACTGGATCAGCTGAAGCCGCACGAGAACGTCTGGCAGCGCTTCTATCTTTCGATCAAGCCCGCGGCCTACGCCATCGATTCCACTTTGGGAACAACTCCGATTTATCAGGACATCGGCAACCTTCAGAACGCGAAATCCGCGTACGGCGCGATCGTCTATTCGAAAGCTCCAGGATTACTTCGTCAGCTCGCGTTCATCATCACGGATGAGCACTTTCGTGATGGGCTCCGCATATACCTGAAAGAATACCAATATGGGAACGCCGAGTGGAGCGATCTGGTAAAAGCATTCGAAAGCGCATCCGGCCGCAAGCTCACGGCCTGGGCAGATGCATGGATTCGACGCCGTGGCATGCCGCAGGTGGATGCCTCCTGGAACTGCAGCAGCGGTCGACTGACGAAGTTATCACTCAGCCAACACAATGTCCTGAATGAAGGCGGAGTATGGCCTATCGCTACCCAGATACTGCTCGCCTACGACGATTCGACGCCAGTACGCATTCGTGCCGAATTAGGAACAGCGACGACAGAGGTGCCTGCTGCAGCAGGAAAAACGTGCCCTGCGTTTGTGTTCGCCAATGATCAGGATTATGCGTATGGACGTTTCCTTCTCGATCCAACGAGCCAAACCGCCGTTGAGCAGAGACTCGGCAAGATTGATGATCTCTTTCAGCGCACGCTGCTCTGGGGATCGCTGTGGGATTCGGTCCGCGAAGCTCAATTCGCTCCGCAAAAATATCTATCACTTACGCAACGCCTCCTGCCCGGCGAGACCAACGAGTCGTTGGCACAATCTTTGACAGCGCACACAGTCACAGCATTGCATCGCTACATCAGTCAGCAAGCACGAACCGAGCTTGTGCCGGAATTTGAGAAACTCGCCCATGATCGAATGCTCAATTCGCAGGAACAAGGTCTACGCATCATTTGGTTCCGAACCTTCCGTTCCTTGGCTGAAACCAACTTTGGACGCAATGGTCTGAAGCAATTGCTGAACGGCGAGCTTCAGGTACCCGGAGTACAGCTTCGTCCGCTTGACCGGTGGAGCATGGTCACGGCCTTGATCGCAACGAAGGATCCAGAGGCCGATAAGGTCTTCGCAGCGGAACGCGAGGGCGATCACTCCGGCGACGGACTCAAATACGCTTACGTAGCCGAAGCCGCGCGTCCCGATTCGGCCAGCAAGAGGAAATACTTCGAGGACTACCTGCACAATCCCGACCGCCCCGAGGATTGGGTGGAGCAAAGTCTCGCCGCGTTCAACTACTGGGACCAGCCGGAGCTCACGGCTCCGTATCTCGAGCCAGCTCTGAACGCACTGCCTCAGGTAAAGCGCGAGCGCAAGATATTCTTCGTTCTTGCTTGGCTGGGCGCATTCATCGATGGACAGCAGTCAGCCGAGGCTGACGCTCAGGTGCATTCGTGGCTGCAAAGCGGCAACATCGATCCCGACTTGCGGCTGAAGGTATTGGAGGTCGTCGATGACCTGGATCGCACTGTGAAGATCAGGAAAGCTTTTCCGTAAATGGAAGTTTGCCCTTTACTCTCCCGTGCGCGGCAATACTCCGATTGTGTTCAGCCACACGGCCGCCAGCTCCGGCCAATGAGTCACCGGAATCGCCGTTGGGCGCAGCCCATAGCCATGCCCGCCCTGGGCATATGTGTGCAGCTCCGCCGGAACTCCTGCCCTTTTGAGCATCAAGAAGTACTCGACGGCATTCTCGACGTGTACGGGATCATCCTCCGCCTGGACAATGAAGGTCGGCGGAGTGGACGACGTCACAGGAATGTCAGGATTGAACTGGAAGCTCTTCTCTGAAAGCGCAAGGTATCCGGGATAAATGATGATTGCAAAGTCGGGACGGCAGCTCTGTTGATCGGCTGTGTCCAAGCCTGAGTACAAACGCCTGTGGTAATGAGTGCTGATGGCAGCGGCTAAATGTGCGCCAGCAGAAAATCCCAGCACTCCCACCCGCTTGGGATCGATGTGCCACTCGGCCGCGTGCTCGCGGACTATGCCTAGCGCACGCTGCGCGTCCTGAAGCGCTGCTTCCGATTTGGGAAACGGACCCGTATCAGGCACCCGGTACTTCAGCAGCACGCAATTCACTCAGATCGAATTCAACCAATCGCAGACCTCCGTTCCCTCAAGGTCGATCGCAACAATGCGATACCCGCCTCCCGGAAAGACCACCACTGCCGGACCACCGGAGACGCCGGCTGGGTCCGAATGCGCAAGATAGAGCGAGATCGTCGGCGACGAAACATTACCCAGACGCACCACGGCACGGCCCGCGACCTCATGGTCTTTGGCGGTCGTGGTGTCCTGCTCTGGCCCTTTCGCAGTCGTAGAGCCCGGCGCTCCATTGGGCCAAAGCAGTATGGTCGTGTGGTCGGCGCTCGGAGGCCAGCCAGAAGGCCTCTGCGTTTGTGCAGAGACTGTGATGGTCAACAGTCCAATCAGCAGTAATGGGAGCAGCGATCCTCGCATTCGAATCCTCAGCCGGAGAGTGTACAGGAACGTGCTTTCGCGTTGTCGTCGTTTGTGGCTACTGCCCGCAGTAAATTGCGGACAACATCTTCTTCTTTCCTTTTCATCTTTATCAAACAGACAGGGGGAGGAGTTTCGAAATGAAATCAGGCAAGACGCTTACGTTAATCGCCGCGGCAGTGCTGCTGTTTGTTAGTGCGGCATTGGCCGATCAATTCAAAATGCGGGCTGGAGAATCAAATCCGGCAGCGATGGGAGTTGTGCACGTCAATACCGATCGCAACGGCAATCTAGCAGTCGAGGTTGAGGCGAAGCATCTGGCGCCGCCAGACCGGCTGAGCCCAGCCCATTCGAACTATGTCGTGTGGATTCAGCCATCCGGCCAGCAGCCGCAGATGTTGGGAGAGCTGCGCGTCAACACTCAGGACGAAGCCGCCAGCTTCAAGACCTCGGTGCCCTATCACAACTTCGATATTTTCGTGACCGCCGAGGATACCGCAAAGCCGGATACGCCGAGCAGTACCGATGTTCTGCGCACGAGCGTGCAGAAGTAGCAGCTCTGGGAGAGCAAAAAAGGGGACGAATCTCGTCCCCTTTTTTCTTTGAGCTAGACAGATTATTTCGGCGTGAACTGGTTGAGGTCGTAAATTTCCAACTGTTTTTCGAGAGCTGCGACTTTCTCGACATAGATGTCGAAGCCATCGCCGCCGAAGGTCTTTCGTTCGATGCTCTCGAACTGCTCGCCCATCGCGTCGTACTCATGCCGAGAGACGATCTTGTGCAGCGCCGGAAAGAGCACTGTGTCCTCGCGAGCCTCGTGCGGCGCGTACATTCGATTGAACGCTTCGAGATCATTTGCCAGACGATTGCGATCATCCTCCGTTTTGAGCGACGACGCCATCGATAGCACGCGCGCTGTCACGCGCCGTCCAGCTTGATGCTGTTTCTCGAGTGTGTCTACCAGGGAAACGAGCTTTCCGGCTTTTCGAAAGCGCGGAAACAGGTGTTCCTCTTCCAACTTCTCGTGGTACTCCTCGATGAATTTGCGGATGATGGTCGCACCATCAGCCACAGCTTGCGGCGAAAAATCCTGGTTAGCCCGGATGCGACGGATGATTTCGTCGTAGGCGAGCAGCACGCGCTTCAGAAGCCCGTGCTCTCGCATCAGGTCTTCGTTGGTTGAGACCTCTTCCTCCTCTTTTTCCTGTGCTAATAACTGAGCCGTCCCGAGAACCCCCGCAGCTCCTAACGCTGGCAATGAACGTACGAACTGACGACGAGTGTGTTGAAACACCGATGCGCGATCGTGCATAGCAATCTGCCTCTTTCTGCAGAACAATTATCCCACTGAGGCCGAGCGAGGGCTCCCATTCAGCTTGTTCTCATCAGCATTTCAGAAGATTTCCTGCTACCCTTTCCGTTCGGATCCGGAGCTGATCTGCAATGAGAACTTTCGCACTCGTCACCTTCTTCGTTGTTTCTGTCGCTTCGCTCTTTGCTCAAACTGCTCAACCGAGCGCTTCAGCTGCTACTTCCGGCCCAGAAGCGGCACTTCCCTACTCCCCCAGTCTCGACGTGACTTCGATAGATCGCTCGGTCAATCCGTGCGAGAACTTCTATCAATATTCATGCGGTGGGTGGAAGAAGAAAAATCCGATTCCGCCAGACCAGACTTCCTGGAGCGTCTACGGCAAGCTCTACCAGGACAATCTGCAGTTCCTGCGCGGCATTCTCGAGGATGCCTCGCGCGCGAAGCAGCGCGACGCTGTTACGCAGAAGATCGGCGACTACTATGCCGCATGCATGGACGAGGCCGCGGTAAATCGTCGCGGTGTTGAGCCGATCAAGCCGGACCTGGATGCGATTGCTCACTTGAAGTCGGTTCACGATCTTGCGCCTCTGATTGCGCGTCTGCAGCTTGAAGCCTCACCGGCGGCCACGATGTTCGGCGCATCCTCGATTCAGGATCCAGACAACTCCGAGCAGCAGATCGCCGGCATCAATCAAGGTGGGCTGGGATTGCCGGATCGCGATTACTACACCAAAGAAGACGCGAAATCCAAAGAGACGCGCGATCGTTATTTGCAGCACGTGCAAAAAGTGTTCGAGCTGCTGGGTGATGCTCCCGACAAGGCCCAGTCCGAAGCGCAAGACGTGATGCGAATGGAGACGGGGCTGGCCCAAGCATCGCTCACGCGCGTGGAGCGTCGCGATCCTTACAAACGCAAGAACAAGATGAAGGTCGCTGAGCTCGAAACGCTCGCTCCGAACTTCGATTGGGTCGCATTCTTCAAAACCAGCAACGCTCCGTCGTTTGAAATCCTGAACGTCACCGCGCCGCCATTTTTCAAAGCACTCAACGCCGAGCTTGCGTCCGA
>CAYZHX010000120.1:5218-12462 GCA_964476905.1 uncultured Terriglobales bacterium | reverse complement strand
CCTCCGGGACTGCCCAGAGTAGAAGCCATTCGCATGGATATCGCCGTATTAGTCTTCGCCTTCATTATCACTACCTGCATCGGCCTGACCGTCGGACTGATTCCTGCAATTCAATCAGCGCGCAGTGATCCACAAGCAAGCCTGAAGCAGAATGCACATCAAACGGCCGGCGGCCACCAACTCGTGCGACGTTCGCTGGTCGTCTCGGAAGTCGCGCTTGCGCTTGTTCTCCTCTGCAGCGCTGGACTGCTTTTGCGAAGTCTGCAGAGGTTGTTCTCAGTAGATCCCGGATTTGACGCGTCGCACTTACTCACGATGGAGGTTCAGGAATCAGGCAGTCGATACGTTAAGGATGATGCTCGTGCTCGCCTGTTCGACGCGGCACGAGATGCCGTGCGCCACATTCCCGGAGTAGAGTCGGCGGCATTCGTCAATCAGTTGCCCTTGAGCGGTGATTACGAAGTGTATGGAATCGAGTACGAAGCCTTCCCTAACCAAGACGACGCTGCCTTCCGCTACGCAGTGAGCCCTGATTACTTCGAGACCATGCGAATCCCACTTCGTCGCGGCCGCTTCCTGAACGAGCGCGATCGCACGGCGGCTCCGACGCCCGTTCTGATCAGCGAGTCGCTGGCAAAACGCAGGTTTCATGGTCTTGATCCAATCGGCCAGCGTGTGCGTATGGGTCCTGACATGGGGCGTGCCGATGCCCCATGGGCAGAGATCGTCGGAGTAGTGGGTGACGTGAAGCAGTTGTCGCTCGCAGTTGGAGAAGCGGACGCCTTCTACACCACCCACTGGGCATGGGTCGATAATGTCCAATCGCTAGTCGTTCGCACGCGCGGTGACGCGACTGCGCTCGTACCTGCAGTCCGAAACGCCATTTGGTCGATCGACAAAGATGTGCCGCTTCCACGTATTGCTACCATGGAGACCTTAGTGTCGGCCACCGAAGCGCAGCGCCGCTTTGCTCTAATCCTGTTTGAAGTATTTGCCTTGGTTGCGTTGATTCTGGCTGCGACCGGAATCTACGGAGTTCTGTCGGGAACCGTTAACGAACGTACGCGAGAGATCGGTGTGCGCGCTGCGCTTGGTGCAACGCGCGGCGACATTCTCAACCTGATCGTCCGACAAGGAATGAGACTCACCATTCTCGGTATTGCGATCGGCGTGGTTGGAGCAGTAGCGGCAAGCTATGCACTGATCACTCTGCTGTGGGGAGTTTCCCGTCTCGATCCCGTGGCTTACGGCAGCGTGATCGCGATGCTGTTTGCGATTTCAGCAATCGCCTGCTTCATTCCAGCGTGGAGAGCGGCGCAAGTGGATCCGGCAATCACGCTCAGAGCCGAATAAAAAAGCGGCATCGGGTTCGGCACAGCAAAGCTCACCGCTGAGTCAGCAGCGCGTAGTCACGCCCGACTGTTGCAGTGTCGATTCGGTCCGGCATGGTAAACGTATTGTCGAGGCCGACGCCGGGATATTTCGGCGTGATGTATCTCTTCACGAACATCTCCAGGGCAAGGTGCGGCACACTCACTCCGTCGATCGATACGGTTTGAATGGTGACATGGCCTTGCCCATTTTGAGCAGACGCGGTCGCGGTTACCTCGACATCATGAACTCCGCTGAACATCGATAGCAGTGGATTCAGGTTGCGCTTCCCTTCCTTCACTTCATCGAAATCGACGGTCGTATTAGCAACGACCGTGTCTGGCTGGCTGTGAAAGATGACTTTTTGCACACCCTGCGGAAGCTTGTATCCACCTTCACGGAACCAGGCGTTTACTTCGTCGGCGTTGAGTTGTGTCGAGCGACGCTGTACGGGATTCGACTTCGCATTGTGCTCGAGATAATCGAGTTTTTTCTGGAAGCTCTGGGCGGCGGCAGAGAAATGTCTCGTTTGAGAAGAGGCTTTCGGAGGTATAGCTATGGAGGAGAGCAGAGCCAGAACTACAGCTCCGACAAGTACCTGGCTAAGGTCGGCGCGTTGGGGGAATCGGCCGTGAACCAAATCTAACCTCATCGAGACTGATCGAGCTTGGCTTGTTCCCGCGAGGCCGTCGGCTGTGCGTTCTCGCCAGCAAGCACACCGCTGCCCGCAGTCCTGAGCAACTTCAGATTCCAGTCTCCACCAAGGGAGATCTCAGCGCTTAGGTCGCGAACACCTGAAGGTGACACCATCTTCGTATTTTCCATCGTCATGCGCTCATTCCCGAGTTTGAACTCCCCCGACCACAGCCCAAAATTCAGCACCGAGGAATTCTCGCGGTCTCCCGCGGCGGTTTGAATACTTCCATCGCGCCAGGAGAAGTCACCGGAGCCGACAAGCGACGAAGAGAGGGCGTCCGCATTACTGCCTGTCATCGTCAAGTGATAACTGGCATCAATGCTTCCAGCAGCACGGCTTTGAGATCGATCACCCTGCACCTGATCCATATGAACACGCCGCAACGATCCGGCAGTGGTAATTACCGGCACCTTCCCGGAAAGATCGAACGTCCACTCACCTGATAACTTTCCACCGAAAATGTCGGCAGTCCATCGCCGCACCAGCAACTTGTCGTTTGCGACTTCGAGTTGTGCGCTCGCATTGCTAGTATGGATCTTCTCGAAAGTCAGGTGCTGTACAGACATAGTTCCCGAAGAAGGAATCTCAAGCAGCCACTTGGCTTCGAATGCTCTGCCGGAGTTGAAAAACGGCAGATTGATTCCCGAACTGGGAGCCGACAATACTTCTCTCACGCCGGCTTCGCGCAACTGATCCGCTTGCAACGCGAAATCCAAATTGCACACCAAGTAGCGTTCGCAATTCCGCGATCCCCTGATCGAAGCCGCAAGCTCCACTCTTGCATGAGGGAAGCTGGCCTGAAGTCCCTCGGCGCTGAAGCTGTCGCCATCGAAACTAAGAGTACCTGCCCTGACGTGCATAGGTTCGGAGAAGCCGCGCAGCGGCACGGTTGCGCTGCGAATCTGCGCTTGCGCGCTGACTGTTGGGGGAAGGAAATGCTGCCACTCACCCGAGTAGCGCACGTCAATTGCTCCAGAACCTTTGATGTCTGTTGATGGCGGATGCAAGCCCACACACCAGGCAATCTGCATCAGGCGCTGCCAATTCACGTCCCCATTCAGCTCAACGCTGTAGCCATTCACGTCCATACTGGCGGATAGAACGGCGTCCCCGCCCAGATCAAGCTTGATGGGCTGCAGCACTGCGCGAGAGTACGGAACGGTCACTTCCGTGTGGCGCACTCTCAGACTTGTGTTCTGCGCGGGATCGAAGTTAATGACAACGCTCTTCGGGAAGACGAGAGCGTGCTCAAGAACATGAGAACTCAGCACTAGGTTCGTAGCCGTGAACGTGCCGTTCCAGATTGGAGGAGAACCGGCCGAACCTTCGATCGTCCAGCTCCCATCGACGATCCCCTCACCGCTGAGGTCGTTGGGAAGTGTGCTCTTGGCGTGCAAGGTCGCGCGTATCAGTGATGCAATCGGGAGTTGGCTTGCTACCAGTCGTAGCGAATATCGAGGCGATTTACCCAATGGGTCGAGTTCACCTTGAGCGTTGAGCATGCCTGAGCCCAACGGTGCCTTGCACTCAAAATCGAGCTGATCTTTCACGTCGGTTTCCAAAACATGCGTTCGAAAGCGCTGTCCGCAACTGATATGCAGGTTGAAGGGAGTTGAGCGAGCGATGTCATAGCGCCGGAGTTCATCGACATCAGCATCGAGACGTGCGGTGAAATCCGCAGGGGTACCCTTGAGCTCTGCATTCAAATCGACTGCACCGCGCCAACCAGGATCACGTCCACGTACGATCTGCGCGATTGCGTTCACTTCCGGCTGCTCCCAGGTGAACTGGAAGTGAAAGGGAGTCTTAGCAAACTCTGACGCTCGATCAAATGAACCAGAAATTTTGATTGTGCCCGTGTCTGTGACACTCTCGTCGGTTCTCAGGGGAACGGCCTTGAGCCGGACATTCCAGCGGTTTTCAGCAGCCAGCCACAAGGCAAACTGCGCATCAGAGAGCGCAAATGGTTTTTTCTCCGGACCGAATTTGAAATTGATCCGGCTTTCGTTGATTTCAATGTAAGGAAATCGTGGTCGCCATTCCGGCTGTTTCTTAGCTGTCGGAGCTGATGGAACTTGAGCGGCGCGATTCACGAGACGCTCGATGTTCCAGTGGCCACTCGCGTCACGCACAAAGTTCAGGCTGGCCTGTGTGAGTGACACACTGGCAATTTCGAGTCGGCCACGCCAGAGCGAAGAGATGCGCAGCGTCGCGAGCCCTTCTTCGTCCCCGGTTTGCAAGATAGGCTCGGCGCTAAATTCATCGTCGCTGATTCTCAGTTGCCGGAAGGTGAAACCAGGAAGCGGAAGTAAGCGAAGGCGAACATCCTGCACGTTAACCTGTCGCCCGAGTGATCGCGAGAGCGATTGGGACAGTTTCGCGCGAAAGCGATTCAGATTAATGCTTGGTGGGACAAGAAATCCCAATGCGATGGCGATGGCAATCGCGAGATAAACGCGGGTTCGCTTGCTCCGCAGCGACATTTAGTGCACCAGGTGGAACATGCGACTCCAGCGTGTCTGATCAAAAAAGTGGAGAACCACGTGTCCTAAGAATGCCACGCGGTCGCCCATGTCGGTCTTTTGCCACTGATCTGCTGGAGTATCGAAGGACCAATAAACAAAAAGTGGGCGTCCGATGATGTTCTCGCGAGGGATGAAACCCCAATAACGGCTGTCGTAGCTCACGTCGCGATTGTCGCCCATCCCGAAATAGCTGTCGGGAGGTACGACAAGGTCATCTCCATCCCGCATCACACCGGCCATCACTGGCCACCCGGAAGCAACACGAATCCCCGATTCAGAAGCCGGAACTGCTGGGAAATTGTCGCGATAGGGATCGTAATTGCCTTGCGTGTGAATTACGTATGGCTCTTTGAGAGCCTGCCCGTTTCGGTATACGACTCCATCGCGTAGATGAAGCTTATCTCCGGGCACGCCGATCACGCGCTTCACCACATATAGTCCCGGAGTCTCCGGTGAGAGAAACACGATAATGTCGCCGTGCTGAATCGGTCGATAACGGTTGAATGCGGCCCAGTGTGTCGGCGGAGCGATGGTAATGCGGTCCACAAAGACGTGATCGCCGATCAGCAAGGTGTTCTCCATCGAGCTGGAGGGAATCTCGAATGCCTGGATATTGAAAGTAATGATGAAGAGTCCAGTGACCAGCACGACCGCCATGGAGGAGAGGAACTCCATTGGCGTTTCTTTTTTCTTTTCCGGACGGACAGGCTCAACTGCCGTCTTTCTGTCTTTCGATACGAGTACGTCAGTTTTCACGATTGGCTAATCCAGGCAGAAAAGTCAGCGGACCAGGTGAAATGTCCGGTCCCAACGAGCGTCCTCTGGCAGATGGACGAGCGTGTACAGCAGACGTTCTAGTCTACCATCCGAGACTGCGGTCTCTTCGCGCTGCACTGACCAGTAGATCAGGAAGGGCCGTCCGATAATGTTCTCGCGCGGCACAAAACCCCAATAGCGACTGTCGAGACTCTCATCGCGGTTGTCACCGAGAACGAAAAAGTGGCCGGGAGGAACGACGATTTCGCCGTCATGCAGCACACTGTGCATATCGACCCACCAGCTCGAATTCACTTCAGGGCTGATGTAGTTCCCGGATGGAAAGTTATCGCGATAGGAATCAAACTGCAGACTTTTGTGGATGGCAAAGGCGGAATCATCCAGCGCTTTGCCGTTCACGAAAACCTTTCCGCGAAACAAATGGACGCGATCTCCGGGTACCCCGATCACTCGCTTTACGAAATGTTGTTGGGGGTGAACTGGATAGCGGAACACGATGATGTCACCACGATGGATTGGCGTGTATGGCATCACCCAATTCCAGAGACCACCTTCACCGTAGTGGACCTTATCGACGAGCAAATAATCGCCAATAAGCAGCGTGTTTTCCATTGATTCCGAGGGAATCTGGAAAGCTTGCGCGAGGAACGTGATTACGAAAACGGCCAGAACGACCGTGGAGCAGAGCCACTGGATCCCGTCCATCCAGTCATCAACTTCTTTTCTGCCGCGTCTTCTGGTTACTCTTGCCCCAGTAGGACCGAGAGCTTGGGAATAATTTGCCTCAGCTGAGACCAGTCCCGAGCCGTTCGATCCCACTTCCGGAGCGTTATTCACCTCCATTTCCGCCGCTTCGCTGTTCACAGGAGCCTCATTCAACCGCTCGACGGGAATGTCGGTGTGCTCATTCATGCGGATTCTGCCGGAACTGGTTGATGCAAACGGAGATAGTCCAACGCCACCCGGGCGGCTTGCTGCTCGGCCTTCTTCTTCGTTGAGTCCTCGCCAGAGGCCACGTAAATCGGCTCTCCGGCTCCCTGGTCCTGGATACGCACTTGCATCGTGAACAGTTTCCGGTGCTCTGGGCCACTCTCGCTCAGCACGGAATACACTGGTTGCGCCAGTCCTTTGGCTTGAACCCACTCCTGAAGCGCCGACTTGAAGTCGGTAAAGTGCTCATCGACATTAGGAGTAGACTCCAACCGCTTCAATTCCGGGTCCAAAACTGAATTGATAATTACCTTTTTGGCCGGTTCCATACCGCCATCGAGATAGACGGCAGCAATCAGCGCCTCCAAGGCGTCGGCCAGCAGTGCTGGTTTGGATCGTCCGCCGCTGTGCTCTTCTCCTCTTCCGAGCAGAAGATAGCGTCCCAGGTGTAAGGCTCGCGCGACTTTCACCAGATGCCGAGCGCTCACTAGATGCGCCCGCATCTTGGATAGACGGCCTTCGCGCCAATCTGGAAAGCGCTGAAAGAGCAGTTCGCTCGTGACTAATCCCAGAACCGCGTCGCCTAGAAACTCAAATTGTTCGTTGTCGGCTGACGGCGGACGCTCGGTTTCCGGCGGCTCCCCGCCTTCCACTACCGCCTTCATCTCCATTTCGTGCGCGAGGGAGCTGTGCGTGAGCGACTGGCGGAGCAGCTCGGGATTCGAGAACTTGTAGTCCAGCGCCGATTCGAGCTGGGAAAAGTCTTCGGGTTTCATCAGCGCAGACAGGCAAAAGCCTCTTCTTTATTTAGGAGATGAACTTCCCTGAGGCTGGGTTGGGGCAGGTTCTGCCGTTCCCGTACCCTGCAATTTCGACAGTCGATCGACTTCCTGCTTCGCCAACATCGCGACGGGAGAGTTGGCGGGAGAGCTCTCCACTGCCTT
>CAYZHX010000120.1:2028-5118 GCA_964476905.1 uncultured Terriglobales bacterium | reverse complement strand
GCCGCCTCGAGCGCTCGCTGAGCATACTTAACCGCCTCATCGTAGCGCTCTTCGCGATCCAAATCGCCTTCTCGCGTACGTTCCGCCAGCACCGTTGCAGCCATTACGAGTGCAACTGGATCGCTGGGCTCATACGTCAGGACCTTGCGGGCCATCTCCAGAGTTTTGTCTGAATCGTTCGCCTGCTGATACCGGCGCATGATGTTCGAATAGAGCAGCCCGCGCAAATCGCTCTGGTTGTATTTGGTAGCAAAATCATCGGCCGCTTTCTCTGCGGCTGCTGTATCCGGATTGCTGGCAGCGGCGTTGTAAGCGGCGAACTCATCGGCTGTCTTGGCAGACGGCGGAGCTTTGTGCGCCGGCAAAGCCGGAGCTTGGGGCGCGGACGGTGCGGAAGGAGCCGGAGGCACGCTCTGCGCTGGCGCGGAGGTTGTTGTAGGCGCAGATGTCGCTGGAGCCTGGGTCGATTGGGGTGTAGTTCCATTTTGGGACGCAGCGCCGGCATTAAAGGCAATCGCGCACAGAGAAAGAAGCAGGCCGTTCTTGCGGATCAAAGAAGAAGAGAATTTCGTCATCAGCTAAAGAATATTACTTGTTCTTCGGAGGCTCGTAAGGCTTTTGCAGTCCGCGTTCAGCGGCAGCCAAAGTGTCTGGAGCCTTGTCTCCAGTGTTAAGAGCTGCATTGTAGTGCTTAAGCGCGTCCTCGCGATCTTCCCGGATATCGAAGATGCGCGCCAAGTAGATATGCGACCAGGCCAGCATGCGCGGATCATTGGCGAGCTGCAGCGTCTTTTGGAAGCTGTCGATAGCGTCCTGCATGTGCCCCTGCATGGATGAAGCGCGCGCCAGAATGAACGCCGCACGTCCCTGATCGCCCGTGCCACTGCTGAGCGTGTTCTCGGCGATCTCCTGCGCCGATTTCGGATCGCCGGCTGCAAGGCTTTCCTCCGCCGCGTCAAGGGTGTCACCCTGCGGGCGAATCGTGGCGCGAATCAAGTCAGGCGCTCCTTGCTGCGCGAACTTCACTTCGCGCGCACGCTTCTCCTCACGGCCGACCGTCAGGCTAAGGTTCGTCAGCATGGGACCAAAAGCCTGCTCAAACCCGACTTCGCCTTTCTCAAAATCTCCAAACTGCTCGTAGAAATAATGGGTGAGGACAAATCCCTCCTGCATGGCCTGATCAACTTCATGCATCCGGATCGCCTCAATTCTCTTCTCCCGTTCTTTCTTGTCCTCATTTGGAACGCGAATCATCGGCTCCGTACGAATTTCAACTGCACGAATGACCGATTCTGTAACCAGCAGCGCGATGTCGGTCTTGAACTTGTCGTCCAGAGGTGCCTTCTGAACCGTCTCCAGCATGGGCTTTAACGGCTGCATGCGAATGAATCGCTTCAGCACGAGAGGGTCCAGTACATAGTGCAGATATGTGTGTCGCACCGGGGCAATCTTCAACGCACCATGATCGGGCGACATCAACATCATGTAGTTCACTCCGTAGTTGCGCGCGTTTACCTCACCCGGCGCAACCAGCGGCTCTATATATAAAGAGAAGCCGCGACCGCCGGGTAAGCTGATGGGTAGCCGCAGATAGCTGTCAGCGGTCAGAATCATCTCCGAAACTTCATCGTGGAACCGATCGACATACGCCTGATACTGCGGCTGGTATTTCTTCCATAAATCGTGCAGGTGGGCGGCATCGTAGAACTTCTGCAGCACCGGCAAATAGCCGAGTACATTCTGTGAATCCGGCGGCAAGTCCGATTCGCGAATCGTCGTTTTGAACTGCGGAGGCTCGCTCGTATAGAAAGCCAATGACACGTACTGCGAGATGTTGTGCGAAGGCTCGGGTGCCGGATGATCGTGAATAAACGCGCAAAGCTGCTTTCGCTCGAATTGAGCGTCTTCGGAAGCGGCAACGGCGCGAATCACATCGGCGCGGATCTGGTCGCGCACGGGATCGGAACTCGAAAGCTCCTGGTCATATCCGCAGGAGTTCAGCCCAGCAAAGAACGAAAAGAAGGTCTCGCTCACGTCCAGCGTGATTTTGCTTCCAGCAGGCTCGGCCACGCGGTTGGCTGCGGCAGCAGCAGACGTCTGCTGTGCTGAGAGAACCAGTGATGACGAAATAAGCAGAAGCGCCAGAACGGGAAAGGATCGGCGGAGAGGAAACGGACCCAGAAACAGCCTCCTACACGGTTGGACGGGAATGCCCAATTTTACCGCAGCTCACAGAGCCAAAGGCAAAGCCCCCGGGCTGCGTCCGAAAGAACCTGGTGAGGGTCGGTGATTGATCGATTGAGGCCGGACGTCAGCGAAGAGGCCGCGCGGTGGGCATGCCAGGCAATTTTCGACCGGCTTAATAAAGGTCGCGACGATGATCCGCATCGACGTTGTTACCCTGGCATTCCCCAATTTGATGAGAGCGTTTCCGCGCCAACTGCTTTCAATCCAGGAACATGGCGGCAACACCAAGCACAAGCGTTGGCTATTCTCAACCCTGAATTTCTTCAGGGTTACCCTGAGATTTCCTCAGCGTAACCCTGAAATTTCCTCAGGGTTACCCATCGTTTTGATGGGTTGACGTCCGCGTCGTCATGGGTACGGAATGGGTATGATTACCTCGCATTTCACTTGCGGCCCTTGCATTTCAGTCAGTCAACGCTTTTTCTCTGAACCGCTTGCTGCAAAAATCAACATATCTCGCGTAGATTCAGTTACATTGAGGAATCATTCGGCTCGAAAGCTGGTGGGGCAACGCCGAGATTTCCACGGCGTTACCCCGAGATTTCCACGGGGTTACGCCGAATTTTCCACGGCGTAACGCCGACTTTCCCACGGCGTAGCGCCGAATGCTCAATCGCGCTTCGCCGGTAAGACACCAAGGCCGGGCGAACCTCGCCAACTCGCGACGGCAGCGACATCCCAGATTGAAAACTCTGTACCTTCATACTTGCCGAGTCGGATCACCAAGATTCATTCCATGGCCTTCCGCTTTGGTCTTGAACGGAGCAGGATTCGCCCATCCGAATCGAACTACCCCTACTTCTGTGCTACCGCGGAAATGGGCGAAAGTCAAGCGAAAATAAT
>CAYZHX010000120.1:0-1928 GCA_964476905.1 uncultured Terriglobales bacterium | reverse complement strand
GAACGACAACCATGCGGAAAACGTGGAAGTAAACAAGCATTACAGGTGAACAGACTGCTGCAATGGAGTGCTGCAATGTCTATACCCAGAGCCGGAAATCCTAAGTGGCGTATTCATCCAGGCGAGATTTTGCGCGAGGAGTACCTGAAGCCGCTCGACATCAGTTCTTCGCAACTCGCCAGAGCGTTGCATGTTTCTGTTCCCACTGTGAATGACATTGTGCGTGAGCGACGCGCGATCAGCGCAGAAATGGCCGTATTGTTGGCCCGGTTTTTCGATACGACCGAACAGTTTTGGCTCAATCTACAAGCATCGTATGACGTGCGCAAAGCCAAAAGCCGGCTCGGAAAGAAGCTCAAGACCGTAAAGCCTTACGCTAAAGCGGCTGCCGTGGCGTTCGCAGCTGGAATCCTGGCAGCAAAGCGCTAGTCCGTGGCTTTTACGCTCCCGCAGCGAGCTTTCTCTCGTTGTCGAGCACTAGCCGCCTCACCTGCGGACGCGGTCCGAAATTGCAAAGCAGTCCCCCGGGGTCCCCAGCAAGCGCCGGTGTTGCGGTTGCTGGGGTGGAAGCTTCAATGTTGGTCGCCTTGAGATAATTCAGCACTTGTTTTTCGTGCGCAGATTCGAGCATCTGTACTGCCTTGAGTTCGACGAGAACAATGGAGTCCACAACCAGGTCAGCGCGAAACTCGCCCAGATCGACACCACGATATGAAATGCGAATCGGCATCTGCTCCTGAAACGTGAAGCCCTGCTCTTTGAGAACGACCGTAAATGCTTTTTGATAGATGCTCTCCAGAAAGCCGTGTCCGAGGTCGTGGTAGACCGTGTAGAAGATCCCGATGATTCGCTGCGTAAGTTCTTCGTGCTTCATGGCTGCGGGATGCTAACAGAGAAACACAAGGGAGAAAACCTGACACGGACTACACCGGGGTCCCCAGCAAGCGCCGGTGTTGCGGTTGCTGGGGTGGCTACACGGAAGCCACGGAAGACACGGAAGTTCAAGAATTGGACCTCCGTGCTCACCGCTTATCTTTGGTTCAGGCCTTTCCTGCTTCGTTCTTCGTAGCTGGTTATTGGTGGTCGGTGTTGCTTGCCGATAGCTGATCGCCGAGTGCCGAATGCCGGATTTCCTTGTCCGTGTGATCCGTGCTCGTCCGTGTAGCCACCCCAGCAATCGCGACACCGACGTTTGCCGGGGACCCCGTGTAATCCGTGTCGTGTTTTGCTGTGGCCTTAGCTGACTGCCGAGTGCTGAGTGCCGAATGCCGCTTTTCCGGTTTGGCAGCAGCTCGCTTGTGTCCCGCTTCGCGGCCTTTCCCAATCCGGGAATATAAAGCCCTCTAGCGGCGCTCGTCCTTGGGTGCGAGGTCACGCGGCATAGAGGGCGCATCCACAGGCACGAACTGGTCGCCGCTGCGGTTGTGTTGATTCGGGATATGTTGCAGGAAAACTGTCGGTGGTTGGTGCGAAAACAAACGCCAGCTGCTTGCGTTACCGTTGTAGTGTCGGAAAATGCTTAGCTAAGCTTGCCTCAATTTGCTCTCTCACCTGGCGGATTTGTTCGCGCTGCTGCCGGACCATTTCACGGATCTGCGCGGCCTGCTCGCGATTCTTTGTTGCCCTTTCGCAATTAATTCTCGCCTGCTCCTGAGCCTCAATCAATTTCGTTGTCAGCGTATTGTCTTCCCCCCCGCGTCGGAAGCCGCGATGCGGAGACCGCTGTAGCCAGGCATCGACTTCTGCCCTGAAAGCCATGACCGAACTGCGCCGCTTGCCAAGCGGCCGTCGAATCGGAAATCCCATCAGTCGTTCGTAACGCTGAAGAGTTCGCACGCCCCGCCCGATGTAAGCAGAGATCTCCTTCCACGAATGCAGGATTTCGTTTTGTGAATCGTTGGGCATGACGAATCGATCCGGAATCGCCG
>CAYZHX010000119.1:10650-12639 GCA_964476905.1 uncultured Terriglobales bacterium | reverse complement strand
GTGACCATTGAGAGTCTGCACTCCCAAACCAAACGCGTAGTCGTTCTTGAAAGGAGTGGTCATTTTTGTGAGCGATGCGGGCGAAATTGCTCTTCCGCCGAATAAGCCCTGCTCCCAGCGAAGAAGATCGTCGGTTGTCGAATAGAGGGCGCCGGCAGAAAACGGAATTGTCATGTCGATATAGCCCGCATTCACAATTCCGGCCGGACTCGGCGTGTAGCCCGACGCCCGACGTGGAATGATCGCGGCATTCGAGTCGTAGCCGGAATCGTTCATGCCCAGTGGCTTGAAGATGTTCTCCTGGATAAAGTCCTTGTAAGTTTGTCCGCTGATTTTTTCCAGCAGATACCCCAGCAACACATAGCCGGAGTTGCTGTACTCCCATTTCTCTCCAGGTTGAAAGTTCAAAGGCTTATCGCGGAAGCGCTCCACCAGCTTTTCTGGAGTCGTCGCGATCGCTTCAGTCGAGCGGTAATCGGGAAAAGAAGTAAAGCTCGGAATTCCCGATGTGTGCGTTAACAAGTGGAAGATCGTGATCTTGTCCCAAGCCGCCGGTGCATCGGGCATGTACTTCTTCACCAGATCGTCAGTCTTGAGTTTTCCGCGCTCCTCAAGCAGCAGGATGCCTGCGGCCGTGAACTGCTTGGTGATCGAGCCAAGACGGAACTTGGTCGAAGGCGAATTGGGAATTTCCCACTCGAGATTCGCTGAACCGTAGCCTTTGTCGATCAGGATTTTCCCATTTTGCGCTACAAGAACGGCTCCCATAAACCTCTTGCCGTCAACATATGATTGGACGATCTGCTCCATCCGCGCGACAGGCACCTGCGCAACGCACTGAGCGAAAGAGATGAACAGCAAAACGAGGATCGAAATGGAATTTCTTATTGGCAGCGAACGGTTGATAGCTTTCGGCGGCTGAAACCATCTGGTAGACGTCCAACTCACGTTGGGCTCCTCTATTTGCGTGGGTTCATTACGTGCACGCAAGAATACTCCGCAGATTGGCCCTTTACTCCCGCTAATTCTGTCTGACCTTCAACTCTTATCGAGGGATATAAACAGTAACAAGGGTGGGCACCCGCCCATCGAACTACGCTGTGAGATCCAGCTTTGTGACCGCCGGAGGCTCGGGTTGTTGTTCGATCGCACCCGCTTGAGTTCTCTTTGCAAGTTCCGCATTTAGCTCTGCGCCGACCAGCATTGCGAATCCAGTCCAATAGAGCCATACCATGAGGGCCACGGCGGCCCCGAGCGTGCCATATGTCTTGTTGAAATTGGCGAAGCTGCGGAAATAAATTCCGAGCGCGTATGACAAGCCAATCCAGCAGCCGACCGCGAGGATGGCTCCAGGTAGGGTCGCCCAAAATCGCTGTTTCACATTCGGAGCTTTGAAATACAAAACCTCAACGGCCAGGATGGTGAACCCAACCGCAAGGGTCCAATGAATGTACGGCCAAATCCATATCCAGATCGTGGATAAGTGAAGCCTTCCCGAAAGCCATTCGCCAAATCGGGGGCCAACGATCATCACACCGATCGCGATCAGCAACAGCGCTCCCATCATCAGCGTTAGGCCGATTGCCAGCGGCCTCACTTTCCAAAATGGGCGAGTCTCCTCCACGTCATAGGCAATATTCAGGGCTTCAATCGCCGATGAAAAACCACCAGAGGCGGACCAAAGCGTACCCAGCAGCCCGAAGGATAAGAACGCGCCTCGATTCGGCGTGACCACGTCGGAAAGTACTTTCCTCACAAGTCCCATGCTGTCCGAAGGCACGAAACGTGACATCAGGCTCAATGCCTGATCGAATAAGTCTGGAACAGGGAGGAAGGTCACGACCGCAGATAGAAAAATCAGTGCTGGAAACAGCGACATTACGAAGTAGTACGAAAGCGCCGCTGCCATTTGCAGGGTATGGTTCCTGCCGACATCGTCGTACGTCTGAACGAATGCGTTCTTGAGTTCTCCGAAGCGCATGAAGTACC
>CAYZHX010000119.1:8938-10550 GCA_964476905.1 uncultured Terriglobales bacterium | reverse complement strand
TTGACACCCGAGCGTCTGTCGCTCTTTGTCGTTAGAAGTCTCCCATTTCTCCGCACCTTCCAGATAAACAAGTGACACCGTTTTTACATTCCACTGACATCTTGCTTCGGAGCGTGACTGAACCTTAGGCTCTGGAGGCTTTTGTATGGAGAGTCCTTGGACCACCATGAAATCCGTCCTTAACCGGCGTTCGTTTATGAAGAACGGAATGGCAGCCGCGGGTATGGCGACTGTGGGCACCGGTCTCTTACTTGACGATGCATGGGCCAAACCACATGAACGTCAGGAAGAGCACAGCGGTACGCTCACTCCCGGAGATGCATCGCTCCTTCGTTTTGCCGCAGCCGCGGAAATCCTCGAAACGGACTTTTGGGTGCAATACAACGAGCTCGGAGGTGTTCAAGACAGTGAAGTTCCAGGTGGCAGCGGGAACCCAGCCTACACCAATGCCCTGGCGGTCCTGGATTCCGACATGGCTCAGTACATCCACGACAATACAGACGATGAATTCACTCACCAGAATTTCCTGAATGCGTATCTGGCTTCCAAGGGAGCCGACACGGTGAATTTGGACCGATTCCGCAATCTGCCGGGCAGCACCGCAACAGGATCGAGCGGAGCCTTAAGACTGACCAATCTCACCCAACTCACGCTGGATACGAGTTGGTGGACTCGCTATCGCAGCAGCACGCATAACCCCGATCTCGATCCAAACTTCGCGTTCCCGCAGGCAGTACCGAGCCTGGCAACAGGGCAACACACCGCAATTCCCCGCACCGATGACGATACGAAGGATCCAAACTTTCTCCAGGCCATCGCAAACACAGCCGGATTCCACTTTCCCACAATTGAACAGGGCGGAAATAGTCTTTACCCATCCATGGCGCAAAGAGCGACCAGCGTGGAAGTGTTGCGAATCCTAATAAGCATTGGACCAACTGAGACGATGCACTTCCAAACCTGGTCAGACAAAGCAGGAAATGCGCCTGCGTTGACCGCAACGGATCCAGTGACCGGGGTGTCGGTGACTTTCCCCGACCTGAATTCTGCGCCCTTCGGCGGAGAGGATTTTCAGACCAACCTGATCATGCCGGAGCCGTGCCCTTTCTTAAGCCGAAAGCTCCCGCCATGTTCTATTATTCGCCCGACTGAGACCGAAGGCATCGCGATGGGCGTAGTTCAATTCCTGACCGCGATGGGCCTCTTTATAGGCCAGTCAAAGGAATTTTTCGAACTGCTACAAGACTTGGCCGAAGCGGCCGACAAGGCACAACGAGGGCACTGAACGGCAAGGCTAAAACTATTGCGCAGCAGTCTTTTCAGCGCTGCTGCGTCAACTTTCTCAGCGCTGGCGCGTGAACTTGTAGTCAGTGGGAGATGGGAAGCCGGCGGCTTCGTCCTCAAGGATGAGCAGCCAGTCCTGGCCTCGTCCTGAAGTTGGAGGGGCGTAGGTTTGATAGCCTTCGTTGGTCGTCGAGTGAAAGTGGTACGACGCGCCATAGCGAGGATCGAACCAAATCTCCGTCAGGCGGGCGGCTTTCAATCGGCTTTTATCCACAGTGAATGATTCGCCGCGCGGCGAATAGATGAATGCAAACGAGCCATCATCGGC
>CAYZHX010000119.1:0-8838 GCA_964476905.1 uncultured Terriglobales bacterium | reverse complement strand
ACGTCGTAGTCGTCGAAGCGGTCGTACTTACTGGCTTCCGGATAATAGAAACCTACCGGCAGGGTTTCATAACGGGATTCTCCGTCAATTGTTGGTTTTGCCGGTTGCAGGGCGTAGTCGTGCTCGGCGAAGAGACCATTGTCGTGGTCGTGCGCGCCGTGCGACGACTGATACATGTTGAAGTCGAGGATTGAATCCTGGGGAAAATAATCAGAGGAGCGTCCTGGTCCACGCGGGTGATAGGTGATCAGATGCGAGCCACCATCGCCTTCTCGTAGTCCTGCGGCCAAAGACTCGATAATGCTTCGTTCCTCATCGCTGTAAATCCCTTCATCGCCGCCAAGAATCCAGATGATGGGTTTGCCCTTGTAACGGGAGCCTAGAAATCGTCCGTAAACGCGCGCGTTTTCTGCGTTGAAAATATAGGGCGGCTGGGCGTGGCGCCGAGTCCAATTATTTCCCCACGTGGGCAGCATGCCGACGATGAGGCCCAACTGCTCGGCCTTGTTCACGATGTAGTCCACATGACGGAAATAAGCTTCGTTCGGCTTTTCCGGATTGCGGTCCACGAGCGGCTTATCGCCATAGGCGTTTGCCTCGTCGACGTTGTTCAGCACGCACGCCTGGATCACGGTGAATCCCTTGGCTGCACGATTGGCCAGGTAAAAATCCGTCTGCTCGCGCGTGACGTTGGGAAACAAGTGCCACGCGGTGTCGGCGAGATAGAAGAAAGGCTTCCCATCCGAATATTGGAGCCAGCGGTGATTCGGGCTGACTCTCAGTCGTGGGGAAACGGTCGTGGTGGTCTGAGCCAGGGCCGTGCTGGAGACGATGATTCCCAGAAGTGCGCTGAGCAGGAAGCTGAGTCGTTTCATCGGGAGAGAGGATACATGATGAGCGAAGCGGGGACCGGGAGCCGTGCGTCGACATGCGTGACAGACGGGACGTAACCTGTCATCAAGTTTTAATATCGCCTACCCGGCTGCTGGTTGCAGCGCGTTCCTTATGCACGGTTCGCCACCACCCTACGAGCTGAAGGGCGGCAAGTATTCCCGTTATGATCCAGAGGACTGCTTTGTACGATTCGCGGCGTTTTTCGATCTCCTGATATGCCGCCCCGTGTGCCACGGTGAGCGCTACCGTGGCGTAGGTCCAGCGTTGCAGGGATTTCCATTTTCGTGAGCCGAGGCAGCGCAGCGAGAAATCGTTCGACAGGGCCAACAACAGTAAGAAGAGCAGGGCGGCAATCAGGCCGGTGTCATTGCCGAAGCCGAAGAAGTCGTGGCGCACATGGTGATGCTCGTCGATGAAGTAAAGCCAGGGACGTCCACGCAGATGGACGTTCAGTCCGATGCCGGTATGCACCAGCGCCATGATGCCTGCCCAGATTCCTAAGTCGCGCCGCAGATCGAAGCTGACAGGATTGGTGCGGCCGCGGATCACGTTCCAGGGTCCCATCACGATCGTTGCTCCGGTGAGGAACAGTGCCGGATACGCAGTGGCAATGCTGAGGTGAGAGATGAGGTCGCGCCGCACGGAAAAGAGACGCCAGAAGAGTTCGATGCTGGCCACCGTACAGAAGGCGATGGTCAGGTGACGCGCAGCTCGGTGTTGCCAGTATGAGAGTCGTCGATGTGACGTATTCGCCAGTGCCGTAGGCATGACATCAAGGTAAACCGGAGACGAGCTGATGAGCTGATGAGCTGCTAGCTGCTACGTAAGCCCGAAACCGGGCTCCTGGCTGTTGGCTGAGCCAACACAGCGCACCAGTTCCAGAAATCCGATCCGCAGGTTCGATGTATTCCGCACACTCCGCACATAATTCGCGTCGCGTTTTGGCGGCGCAGATTTCGCTTGACTTTCGCCTTGTTTCGTCATAGCACAGAAGTATGGGTGTGATTGGACCGTGGACAGCCACAACACGAAGTGCCGAAACGGGACGGCTTGCCGCGCTCGACGAACCGCGGATCTCTGGGGGCTGGGGTAACGCCGTGGAAAACTCGGGGTTACCCCGTGGAAAAGTCGGCGTAACCCCGTGGAAATCTCGGGGTAACGCCGTGGAAATCTGGCGTAAGCGCAGGCGCAGTTGTGGCTAAACTTCTCGCGGATGTACTTCATTCCTCGATAGTTTCAATGGACTTTGCGCGTCAAAATCCCGTGGAGAACGGGCCTTTGCTGAACGATCCCAAAACCGCGTCGCTTCCTTACCCAGGACTCCGTCCTGGGCCTTCGCATGGCGTGCCTCGGTCCCTTTCGCGAGCGGAAAAGGGTAGCCAAGAAAGTAATAAACAAGATCTCGGTACTTCGAGTTTTCGAAATACAACATATTGCGTACAAAATTGGGAAAAACGCAAAAAAAACAAAGCTAAGTCTTTTGGCAGATGTATTTCGCGCAAAAGGGGAGGAGGAGGTAGTGGGTAGGTCGGCAGTGGTCGGAGCGGCCGCGACAATTGGATATTGAATCAGGAGAATCAGAGGCTGGTGGAGGAGGCAGAAGCTACAAAGCGGAGCAAAGCCGGACGTCCTAGCCGTCGATCCGATCTTCACTTCATGAATCCGCACAGAGGATCTCTTACCTCCGCCGGTGTGGAGAATCGCTGCGTGTCACGCTTTCCGCGACTGCTAAGATAGAAGATTGCGTTCAAGCACATTTTCACAGCAGTAGGTTTCCCATAAATGAAGACTGGAATCATCGGCTTGCCCCAGGTGGGCAAGACTTCGTTGTTCAAAATTCTCACCAAGGCTCAGGTCGAGGAGCGCGGGCACAATCCGCGTGAAGCCCATATTGGAATCGCGAAGGTGCCGGATGAGCGGCTCGACAAGCTCTCGGCGCTCTACAGTCCAAAGAAGTTGATTCATGCCAGCGTGGAATATTCCGACGTTGCCGCGATCGGTCAGGAGGCGCTCAAGGAATCCGGGTATGCGAACAACTTGAGAACGGTCGACGCTTTGATTCATGTCCTGCGCGCCTTTGATGAGCCTTCGATTCCCCACGTCGGCGACATCGATCCATTGCGCGACGCGCGCAACGTGGACTTCGACCTTGTTGTCAACGATCTCGGCCAGATCGAAAAGCGCCTCGAGCGCCTGGAAAAAGACTTGAAGAAGATGAAGTCTCCTGAGTTGGAGCGCGAGTTCGATCTGCTCAAGCGTTCGAAGGCGCATGTAGAAGCAGAGCGTCCATTACGCGAGATGGAGATGTCGCCGGAGGACAAGAAACGCATTCGCGGATTCATGTTCCTGAGCCAGAAGCCGATCTTGTATGTGCTCAACGTCAACGAGAGTTCCACGCTCGGTTCCGATCTGGAACAGGCTCCGGCGAAATACAAGATGACTGAGTATGCCTCGCGTCCGAACGCCGGAGTTACCGCAATTTGCGGCAAGGTCGAAGCCGAGTTGGCGGAGATGGGCGATGAAGAAGCCGCGGAATTTCTTGCAAGCTATGGTCTGAAGGAGAGCGGATTAGTGCGTCTGATCCGCAAGAGCTACGAGCTGCTGGGACTCATTTCATTCTTCACCGTCGGTGAAGACGAGTGTCGCGCCTGGACCGTCGAGCGCGGTTCGCGCGCTCAAGTAGCCGCAGGCGCAATCCATTCCGATTTGGAAAAACACTTCATCCGTGCTGAGACGATTCACTGGGATCAGCTTCTCGATGCGGGCTCGGAAGCCAACGCTCGGTCACGCGGCACGCTGCGTCTCGAAGGCAAGGACTATATCGTGCGCGATGGCGATGTGATGCACATCCGCCACAGCGCGTAAACGATGTCGCCGCTCGCACTCACTATCATCCTCGGACTCACCGCCGCCATGGCCGATGGAGTCGGTGGGCTGATCATCATTCAGCGCCATTGGGAGCGACGCTACCTGCGTTATTTTATGGCTGTCGGATCAGGATTCATGCTCGCGACGGCACTTGTGGAGATGTTGCCAGAGAGTCTGCGCATTGCTCCGAAACACGCGCCGGACTTTCTGCTGCTCGGATATTTTCTTGTCCACTTCTTCGAGCACACCGTCACCGCGCATTTCCATTTTGGAGAAGAGACACACGTTGGCGAGTTCATTCATGCGCGCAAAAGCTACTCCGTGCTTCTCGGTCTTGTGGTGCACACGTTCTTCGACGGAATCGCCATCGCTTCCGGATTCCTGATTTCGAACTGGCTTGGTTGGGTGATCTTTCTCGCTGTTTTCCTGCACAAAATTCCGGAAGGTTTTACCGTGGGATCGGTAATGCTGGCCAGTGGTCGTTCGCGACGAACAGCGTTTACCTCTTCTGTCATTCTCGGCGCTTCGACGCTTCTTGGCGTGCTTGCGATGCGCGCTTTTGCGCCCATGCTCCACATCGGTTTGCCGCTTTCGGCAGGTGTGACACTTTACGTAGCTGCTTCCGATCTGATTCCCGAGGTGAACAAGGAACCAGGTATCAGAATGGCACTGCTGGTGTTTGTGGGAGTAGCAGTTCTGTTATTGCTCGACGCTTGGATCCGGTTGTGACCACGGGTGAGCTCCTGTTGCCTGCTTCAGTTCCACCCAGCTTCATAGAGCAGGGACCAGCGATAATCGCGCTATGGCTAATTACTCCGGTACACCGGGACACCACATGGTTTCCACTGCTTTCGATCTTCCCGGATATCGAGTGGTGCGCACATTAGGGGTAGTGAGAGGGATTGTGGTGCGCTCGCGTTCCATCTTCGGAACCATTGGAGCAGGATTCCAGACACTGGTCGGCGGCAACATCACTCTGCTGAGCAATCTCTGCGAAAAGACGCGCGCCGAAGCATTTGATCTTATGCTCCAGCATGCCGGTGAGTTACGCGCAAATGCCGTCATCGGCGCGAGCTATGACGCGACCGAGATCATGCAGGGCGTAACTGAGGTCCTCGCGTATGGGACCGCTGTCGTGGTAGAACGCACTTCACAATAGCTATGCGCGCGCGCCCAGAAGCACCGCGAAGGCGTCTTTGCGCCAAAGGATCTCGACCTTGAATCCGGCCGCTTCCATAAGTGAGATCTCGGAAGCGAGCGGCACATAGACGTCCTCTTTTGACCAAGCGGAGAGATAGTCGCTGGCCTGGCGCTCGTCATACGACTTCCGCAGATGCTGCTTCCATGCTTGAAATTGCCTACGCGAGAGAGCTTCATCTGTAGCCGGCTGACAGTCGACATTGATCAATTGGCCTTGATGAGGAACCGCGGCGGCGAGGCGCTTATAGAGGGCCGCTTTTGCTTTCTCCGTGCGGACATGATGAAGAGCAAACGACGCAATCACGGCATCGCATCCTGGAATCTCGCTGCACTCAAACGAATCGCAGATCAGGCGCGCACCGGGAATGCGCTTGGCTGCCGCCTTGAGCATCTCCGAGTCAGTATCTATCCCGATAAACTTTGCCTTGGGTGCACGCTCACGAGAGCCAGCGGAGAGTGCCCCTGTCCCAATGCCCAAATCAACGATCGTTCCCACTTTGGGATTGAGAGCCGAAGCAGCCACATCGAGCATTTCTTCATAGTACGGAATAAACGTTCGGATCCGGGCGTCGTATTCCGCGAGATCAATTCCAAGATGTGCTGCGACTCCCATTTGGATTAAGCCGGCCATCCTTCCTCTGCTGCTGCAGCAGGCATCTGCTGACGATTGGAAAGCGATTCAAATTCCTGCGTGCCGTTGGTCGCCGGTCGAGCCAGCGTGCTCGCCTTACGTGTGGTGGTGTCGATCGCTCGGATTAGAGTAGCGCGAATGCTGCCTTCTTCCAATTCGAGCAGTCCTTCCACGGTGCAGCCGCCAGGAGTCGTGACTTCGCTTTTCAGGATCGCAGGATGCAGCCCGGTTTCAAGCACCATCGATGCAGCTCCCAGAGTCGCCTGGGCAGCCAGAGTGGTTGCGAGATCGCGAGGCAGGCCCATGCGAATGCCGCCTTCGGCTAGTGCCTCCACGATTGTGTAGATAAATGCAGGACCACTGGCAGAGAGGCCAGTGACAGCATCCATCATCTGTTCCTCGACTTCCGCCGTGCGTCCCATGAGTGCGAAAAGTTCTGCGGCTCGCGCCAGATGGTCGGCGGTTGCAAAGCGTCCAGCACACAAGGCGGTCATACCTTTCCCGATTCGACAAGCGGTGTTGGGCATTGCGCGCACAACAGCCAACCGTCTACCTAGCGCCGCTTCAATCGATTGAGTTGTGACTGCGCTGGCTATGGAGATAATCAGCGCATCTTCGTTTAGCTCGGACCGGATCTCCTGAAGAATGCCTTGCACATAAAGCGGCTTAACACAGAGCAACACCACGCCAGCATTCCGGACCGCTGCTGAATTGTCGGTTCCAACATTGATACCGAGCTGTTTTGAGACACCTGCGGCGCGATGCGCGTGTTTGACCGTTGCAGTGGCATTGGCAAAGCTTCCATTTCCGCTCTTGATCATCGCCGCGAGCAGCGAACTTCCCATCTTCCCTGCTCCGAGCACGGCGATATGGTCTCCTCGACCGTAACTGATACTCATCGTCTTCTCCTCTCCTGATTCGGGCAAAACAAAAAGACCTACAACGCTTTCGCGATGTAGGTCTCGGGATGATGCCGAATTTATCTATTCTTAGGCGTCTTCCGTCCAACCACACCATCGCGCACACGCCAGCGGCGGACACGGGATCGGCGGGTTGAAGCTCCGCAAGAACATTAAAAGCACTTTAGCGCGGGAAACAGCCGGATGCAAGTGATAATCGCCCGCTGCCGTCTAGTCCCTCGCGTACATATCAATGATGTCGAGAATACGCTGCGTTTGATCTAGCAGGATCACGCGCCCTCCAAGAACCACGCGCTCCCAATCCCTCGGAAGGCGGGGCAGGCGCACCTCACAGGAATGCGGCAGAGGCTGCACGCGTTTTTGCAGTCCCGGAGGTAAGGTGCCGTTGCGCTGTAATTGCCTTTCCAGGCCAGGGGGTAACCGATCGCGCTTGGCCAATCCCGGTGGAAGGTTCGAGTAGTCGTCGCCCGAGAGGCACCCGCGCAGAATGTCGCGATCGGAATCGCTGAAAACAGCGTAACGATCCCTCTCACCGCCGCGGTCATCATCTTCGTCTTCATCGTCGTCGCGATCTCGTTTGTGACCGTTGCCGTGCTTGGCATAATGCTCGTCATCCCGTTCGTAGCGGCGCTCATCGCGATCCTCGCGGAACGTATTGTCGGCGCGATTCGAAGCGCGTTGCCGAATTGGCCCTCCTGGCGTGACCCAGGTCAGTACAGCCTCCGATTCGACTATCGCTTCTTTCTTGCCGCTTGCTACCGCGACTACTGTGCCTGCACCGGCACCAACGCCAGCGCCGATCGCGGCACCCTTTCCACCTGCAGCTACGCCTCCCACAATCGCGCCCGCAGCCGCACCGCCTCCGATCTTGGCGACGTTGCTCTTGGTGTGCGACCCGCCGGTGATCACGACCGGCGTGACTGACACCTCGTAGGAGCGGAACCACCCGCCGCTGATGGAGGTCAAAGCGAGCGTCAGTTGTCCTGGTGAGCTCAACCGTCCTGAGTTGTGCTGCTGCAGGACCTGCCCGGTGACGTCAGCTCCTTTGTCGAAGAGAATCTTGCCATTCACAACAACGGGCTGCACGAGCTTTCCGTGAAAGACGTCGCCCACTTTCGCGGTGTCGCTTGAGAGGCGCTCGTCGATCCGGACTTGCAGAGCGGTGTTAGGTGGCAATCCAGCGCTCGCCGAAAACGCCTGCGGCACACACAATGCCACTGAAAGAAGAGAGAGCAGTGTTTGTCCAATGCTGCGGAGTTTCATCAACATCCTCGATGGCGGGGGGAAGTTTCATCGTATGAATCGGATGGGATGTCGACAAGATAACTAGCGGATCGGAGCGTACATGTCCTGGAGTAACTGAAGATGTGACGTGAAGAATCAGTCTTCGATACCCCGGTCTCTACGATCTGCGTCGATAGAGGCCGGCATGCCCCGTCTGTTTGGAGGTTGCCAGGAGTTAATCGCCAAACACTATGGCTTTACGCCGATTCCCAGCTCTCGCAATTGTGCTGGGCTCACAGGCGTAGGTGCATCGACCATGAGATCCACTGCCTTCGCCGTCTTCGGGAATGGAATGACTTCCCGCAGGCTGTCCGCTCCCGCGAGGATCATAACGATGCGGTCGAGACCTAGCGCGATTCCACCGTGGGGAGGTGTTCCATACTCCAGCGCCTCAAGGAAGAACCCAAACCGAGAACGAGCTTCTTCATCTGTCATTCCAAGAGCATTGAAGATTTGCTTTTGAATATCCTGGCGGTGAATTCGGATCGAACCTGATCCCAGTTCGGTACCGTTCAGGACGATGTCATAGGCAAGCGCGCGCACTGCGCCCGGATCCGACAGCAGTTTGCCGAAATCCTCCTCATGCGGCGACGTAAACGGATGGTGCGCCGCGTTCCAGCGCCCTTCCCTGTCGTCGTATTCGAACATCGGAAAGTCCGTGACCCATAGAAGCTTGTAATCCTCGGCAGTTCCCTTCTTGACGAACGCTCCGTGCTTCTCTTTGTATTTCTGCGCGAGCGCCAGGCGCAGCGCTCCCGCTGACGTGTACACGGCTTCTGCCGCTTTGCGCATCGCAATGGGAGAGCGATCCTGCACCGGCGCTCCTGCAACCAGCACGAGCAGATCGTCGGCCTCCGCTTCGCACATTGCGCGCAGCTTTGTGACAGAATCAGGAAAGCTCTTTTCCAGCCGCTTCAGGTCGTCGATGACTTTGGCGGGAGGTTTGAGGGCGAAGAGCTGCTTGTTGTCGTCGCGCTCTTTGCGCGAGAGCTCGCCCACCTTCGGAATGCGGACTGCAACCACCGGTAGCAGCGGATCAAG
>CAYZHX010000118.1:7812-12926 GCA_964476905.1 uncultured Terriglobales bacterium | reverse complement strand
TTCCACAACTTCGAAAATGTGACGGATAAGAACCTCCGCTCATGCGCGTCGATTCACACCAGCACTACTGGCATTATCATCCTGTCCGAGACGCCTGGATCACCGACGAAATGGGGGCGTTGAAACGTGACTTCCTGCCTGCAAATCTTCTTCCCGAACTGCGTGCGAATGGTATTGACGCGTGTGTGGCCGTACAGGCAGATCAATCGGAAGGGGAAACCCGTTTTCTCCTGGATCTTGCAGAGAGCCATCGCGAAATCGCCGGGGTCGTCGGCTGGGTCAACTTACTCGATGAAAAAGTTGAAGAGCGCCTCGAGCATTTTTCCCAATTCGAGAAGCTACGCGGTTTACGCCACATCGTGCAGGCTGAGCCAGACGACCGCTTTCTGATGCGGAAGGAGTTCCTGCGCGGCATCCGCATGCTTGCACGATTTGGTTTTACCTACGACATTTTGATCTATGCGCGCCACCTGGCGGTCGCCGATCAATTCGTACAACAGTTTCCTGAGCAGAAATTCGTTGTTGATCACGTCGCAAAGCCGCAGATCAAAGCTGGCGAACTGGACGATTGGTCGCGCGGCATCCGCGCGATTGCTCAACGTCCGAATGTATGGTGCAAAGTGTCAGGGCTGGTCACCGAAGCGGACTGGAAGCACTGGACACCCGGCGATTTTCGACCATACCTCGATGTGGTGTTCGAGGCGTTCGGTATCGACCGCCTAATGTTTGGTTCGGATTGGCCGGTCTGTCTCTTAGGCGGCAATTATGCAAGAGTGAAGGCTATCCTGGACGATTACACTCAGAGATTCTCGGCCATCGACAAAGAGAAGATTTTCGGAGGGAACGCCGTCAGCTTTTATGGACTTGCAGCTTAAAGACAAGGTTGTAGTCATCACCGGCGGCGCAAAGGGCATCGGCGGCGCCATCACGCGGGCCTGCGCTGAGGAAGGTGTGATTCCGGCAATCGTGGATCGCGACCAGGCCGCGCTCGCAGAAATCGAGAAGCTGCTGACCGGGAAAAATCAACGCTGCCTTTGCATTCCCGCTGAGTTGAGCAAGGCGGCCGATTGTCGGCGGGCAATCGAGCAAACGCAGAAATCACTTGGCCGCCTCGACGCCCTGGTCAACAACGCCGGGGTGAACGACAAAATCGGCCTGGAACATGGCAGCCCCGAGGAATACGTCGCATCACTCGAACGCAACCTGCTCCATTACTACAACATGGCACATTTCGCGCTTCCTTTTTTGAAGCAGGCGCACGGGGCCATCGTCAACATCAGCTCCAAAACTGCCATTACCGGACAGGGCGGCACGTCGGGTTATGCTTCGGCGAAGGGTGCAATTCTAGCCTTCACGCGCGAGTGGGCTGCCGAACTGCTGCCTTATGAAATTCGCGTGAATGCCATTGTCCCCGCAGAAGTGATGACGCCGCTCTACCGGCAATGGCTCGACACATTCCCGAATTCGGAAGAAAAGCTGAAGACGATCGTTGCGAAAATTCCTCTGGGCAAGCGCATGACGCTGCCCGAAGAGATCGCCGCCATGAGCGTCTTCTTGCTCTCGCCGCGAGCCGGCCACCTGACCGGGCAGCACATCTTCGTCGACGGCGGCTACACGCACCTGGATCGCGCGTTGAGCTAGCGACAGGTGCGAGCGGTAGCCGAGGCTCTCGAGTCGTTGTAGGGCTGACTTCCTCTTTTTCAAGCGCGAGCAAGTGGTGCTTTGCGCGCCTCTAACAACATCTCCCCGAACTCACGTAGTTGATCATCACCCAAGTGTCCCAACTGTTTGCGGTGGACCTGCACAATTGGCTCGTCGAGGTGGGCGAGCAGCTTTAGTCCCTCGCGTGTGATCTGTGCCATCACGGTGCGACGGTCGCGAGGGTCCCGACCGCGTTCAATCAGCCTCCGCTTTTCCAGGCGATTGAGCAGGCGAGTCACGTCAGGATCGCGCGTAATCATACGATTAGCGATTTCGCCGCATGGGAGCCCATCAGGCGCGCCACGCAGGATTCGCAATACGTTGTATTGCGTTGCCGAAAGCGCGTGTTTCTTGAGTACTTGCACGATACCGCGCGAGAGCAAGTCAGTGGTGCGCAGCAATTCGAGATAAACGAGTTCTTCGAGACAGACTTTACGGCTCGCGCTGGAAGCCTTTGCGTTGCTCACAGCTCATTATTTGTTGTAACGAGCATCATTGCAACGCGGGCGCGTCTCAATTACTCGTTGTTAAGGGAAAAGTTGGTCAGCTGTAGGCGGGTACGAACGTCTGCTGAAGATGGCGGAGGGAGAGGGATTCGAACCCCCGATACCCTTTCGGGTATAGCGGTTTTCAAGACCGCCTGTTTCAACCGCTCACACATCCCTCCGCGGCCCGTAGAAGATTATCTCATTCATTCCCGAGAATTTACCGATGGTGCGATGCGTGAATCTTGGCCCGCGCTCTGACTGAATCGACCTTTCGACCAGCCCTCGACTTCAGCCGATCCGGCTTACTGAGGTAACAACTGAATAATCCGCCGTAACTTCCCGAAAGTAATTGGAATTAAAGATTTCCAATTCCGGCGCTACTCTTCATTCTGCGCCACTTCCATCGCCATGAAGAGCGAGTCCACCCTCACGCCTCGCAAGGAGACCGTCTACGACGGCCCGGAGGTGGACCTTTTTAAGCCGCGGGCGCTCAAACCTTCAATCGCGGAGACTCACGCCGGAAAAGAGACGGTACACCAAGGCGAGATTCCTGATTTCATCAGCCGGCGTTTCAACCGCAAACCCGAGCAGCAAGTGCAGTTGAGGCCGCAAACCGAAACCGTCCACCAGGGCCCAATTCCGGAAATGTTCGCGAAGCTCGGACGCATCGCCCAAGACCTCGTGATGCCGGATCGGGAGACCATCTATCAGGGGCCGGAAGTCGTCTGCCGTCAAGTCGTGAATGTGAAGGAGCTAAGTTCCGAAGCGGGAGAGAAGAAAGAAACCGTCTTCGATGAGGCCAGCTTTGTCGCCAAGCGCGTCGATACAAGTGCTGCGCGTAATTTAGTCACGCGCCTGGTCCAGCGCGCATCTGTACGATTCTTCGCGGTTGCAGTCCTTTCTGGAATCGAGGTCTTCTTCTGCCGTGAAAATCTGCCGATCGCCATTGGGTCGGGAATTATGGCGTTCACGTTTGCGATCGTTGGCGTCTACACCTTCAGGCTGAACTTAAAAGCCTTACTCCTCGCGATTGGTCTTTATGCCTGCAGCACGTTGTTCATGGCGGTAAATGGCGTGATGACCGACCATATGTTCGAGATGATCATTCCTCTGTTCTCCCGCGGCTTCATGATATATAACCTGCTCAGGACTTACGGGCTGCTCGTCGACCTCCATCTGCTCGAAGCCGAAATCTACTAGTACGAGCAGCCGGTCCTGCCGCATGGTCAACTTACTTATTCGCTGGCCGCTGATGGCGATCAGTTTCCTGATCGTCGACTGGATCGTTCCCGGTTTCTACGTGACAGGCCTCGGGACAGCGTTGATCGCGGCGGTCGTCTTTGGACTGCTGAACGCCACGCTCGGGTTTCTGTTGAAGATCATCACCTTTCCCCTTACCGTACTCACGCTTGGCGTCTTCTGGTTCGTGGTCAACGCCATCATTCTCGAGATCACGTCGATGCTGGTGCGGGGATTTTTCATTCGACGCTTCCTCTCGGCTTTGCTGGGAGCTGTCGTGCTGATGCTCGTAAACATGCTGCTGCGCGCGCTTGTACGCGAAGTGGAGACGCCGCGGCAGTAAGACGAGAGCCAGCTTTGAAACTTTGCTGCTGAGCAATCGCAGCCTAGACCTCCTGCAGGTCGTCCTGAGAGAGTATCGAGGATCACCTCAGTTTGGTCGCGGTCACTTCAAGATCAAATCTCCCAGTCCCATCCACTTGGTCGGCGCTTCCGATAAGAGTTCTCTTTTCGAGTGGAACGATGCTTTCGGCTTGCATTTGTGTATGCCTGATAATCGGCGGAACACTTCGGTTTTCAATCGGTTGATCAGGAGGGACACTGCTGACATCGCTGTTCGTGACCAAAGCAACGCCCGAATCGGCTTCGCGCACCACCCGGCAATCGATACTTAGTCCGACATCAACATATTGGAATTGCTTAGGATCGGCCATAGGAACAGCCACCCTGCTCCCCAATCGAATGCTTCCTCGCTCCCCGGTGCGCACTACGATGGTATACGCGCGCGAGTTAATCTTCTTCCCATTCTGGATTTCGGAAAACACATACTCCACCCGGTACACAGAATTGGATTGCGAAGCAGGGGGGGGCTTTTGTTCCTGTTTTTGCTCCTGCGTATTTTCCTGCTTCTGTTCTTGCGCACAGCAGGAGACCGCGAGGACGAGCACGGCAAAGAATACTGCTGGCTTGGTCATTCGGTTTAGAGACATATTTCTTTCTCCATTATCAGTACTGCGGCGGATTGTCCGCCGGAGTCCCCTCCATCGGAGGAATATTGAGTGCGGGAATCGACAGTTCCCGCGGGGGCGAATCCGAATTGAGATGCGCTGTCTCAAGCAAATCCGGCTGCGCTGCCAAGCGCGCCAGCAGCCGTTCCTGTTCTGTTTCGGGACGCGGTGTCGGAAATACGGCTAATTTCGGCAAGGACTCTGAATGGCCCACGCTGCGGTTTGCGAGCAATGCGCAGCAGTGAATCGCTTTCGCGCGGATTCGTTGCTGCCGGGGAGCACGCAGACCTTTTGCCTGAACTGCCGGCTGGCGATTGTTCTCGCGCTGATCTTGAGTCTGGGCCGCACGAGTGACAATGTGTGGGGTGGATTCGCCATTGCGCATTACGACGATCCCAAATGCAACTACCAGCACAGTTGCGATTGCGACCAATGCGGGCCACCAAACAAAGTGCCTTCGTTTCGGTTCCATCGCGAGTCGATCTAATACTCGCCGTTCCATTCCCGTGCTCGGCTCGGCATCCACGCGTGCCCGCAGGGCTGAGTCCAGCCATCGGTCGGAATTTCCTTGCTGATCAGATCTGTGTTCAGCGTCCATACTTCACACCTGTTAACTTCTGCAGCTTCTCGGCGAGCCGCTGACGCGCCCGGAAAACTCTCGCTCGAACTGAGGTCTCGC
>CAYZHX010000118.1:0-7712 GCA_964476905.1 uncultured Terriglobales bacterium | reverse complement strand
CGAAACACCAGCCGCGAGTGCTCGCGCACCAGCCGTTCAACATTCGGCGAAACGCCGGAGTCGGTCACGCAGCGTGACTCCGCTTGTGCAAGATCGAAGGCCATCGCGCCGGATATGGTGTGCTCCAGGCCACCCATGCTACGTCTCATGAGTGAAGAACGGGAGTTCATGGGAATCGTTCGGAAATTTTCAGTGCCTTTGGTCCTCTCATTCCGAACCGCCGGGGTTTGGCGGTGAGGAATCCCTATCAAAGGCCACATGGTTGGAGAGCACCAGTGATCTGCCGTCATCTCAGGGATGGGGGCATGAATCGTGGGCCCAACCATAGTCGAGTATTGGTTGTGAGCGTGTGAAGCCTAGACGTTCGTTGGGATTCCTCACCGTCAAACCCCGGCGGTTTGGAATGACTAAAATCAGACCTATTTCCCGCCCAACTTACCCGTAAGGATCTCGTTCACCAGCGTAGGATTCGCTTGGCCCTTGGATGCTTTCATCACCTGGCCGACAAAGAAACCGGCGACGGTCTTCTTGCCCGCGCGATACTGTTCGACCTGTTTGGGATGGGCCGTGATCACATCATCAATCATCTTCTCGATGGCGGAGCTGTCAGTGATCTGCTGCGGCTTTTCCTGCTCGTAAATCGCAGGAAAATCCTGGTTGCGTTCAAAGGCGAGGTCGTATAGATCTTTGAGAATTTTGCCGGAGATTGTTCCGCTCTCGACCAGGTCAGCCGACATCGCGACGCCTTTCATGCTGATAGGCGACTGCTCGATCTCTAATCCTCGTGCCTTCAGGCGGCCCATAATCTCGCCCTGCACCAGGTTGGCGACGCGTTTTGGATTCTTTGCTGATCGTGCGGCTTCCTCGAACTGATCTGCCAGGGTGCGTGAGGCTGTGAGGACCGCAGCGTCATAAGGAGTGATGCCGTATTGGGAAACCATGCGTTCACGCCGGGCTTCCGGCATCTCGGGCAGGGAGGTGCGAATTTCCGACTGCCATTTCGCATCGACAACCAGCGGAAGGAGATCCGGCTCTGGGAAGTAGCGGTAGTCGTGGGCTTCTTCCTTTGACCTCATGCTGTAGGTTCTGCCCTCGTTCGCGTTGTACAGCCGCGTTTCCTGCACGACCTTGCCGCCCGATTGGACGACCTCGATCTGGCGCTCGATCTCGTACTCCAGCGCATCGCGAATGAAGCGAAAAGAATTTACATTTTTCACTTCGGCTTTGGTGCCGAGTTTCTGCTCGCCGCGTGGACGGATGCTTACGTTGGCGTCGCAACGCAGAGAGCCTTCTTCCATGTTGCAGTCGCTGACGCCGGTGTACAGGATGATCTCCTTCAGCCGAGTGAGGTATTCATAGGCTTCGTCCGGTGAGCACATGTCCGGCTCGCTGACGATCTCGATCAGAGGCACGCCCGAGCGGTTCAGATCGACGTAAGTAAAGTGAGCCGAATCGGGCATACCGTCGTGCAGACTCTTTCCCGCGTCTTCTTCCATATGCAGGCGGGTGATGCCGATTCGTTTCCTCGCCCCATTCGCCGGGATGTCGATATAGCCGTGTTCTGCAAGAGGCTTGTCGTATTGAGAGATCTGATATCCCTTCGGGAGGTCGGGATAGAAGTAATTCTTGCGCGCAAAGATCGAACGCTCGCGAATCTTACAATTCAGCGCCATAGCTGCACGCACCGCAAAATCCACTGCTTTGCGATTCAAAACAGGAAGCGCCCCAGGCAGGCCGAGACACACGGGGCAGACATTTGTATTCGGAGGAGCGCCGAAGGCCGCTGAGCATCCGCAAAATACCTTTGTAGCCGTAAGAAGCTGGACGTGCACTTCGAGTCCGATTACGGCCTCGTAGCGCGTGCGCACGTCAGGCGAAAGCAAGGTGGCCATTGCACAGATTATAGAGAACTGGGTTTGGATGCGGGAGGAAGGAAGCTCAGGACGTCTTGGGTTGGCGCTTTTTGCCATCGAGTCCTTCGCCAAGCAGGCGTCCGAAGGGGCCCAACCCCTCGATGTTGTCGCAAACGATTTTGATGGCTCCCAGAACGGGAACGGCGAGGATCAGGCCCATGGCGCCCCAGATCCAGCCCCAGATCAGCAGGCCGAGCGTGACAGCCAAGGGATTCAATTCCAATCTGCCGCCGATCACCTTCGGATACAGCACATTCATGGAAAAGACGTGCAGTCCGAGGATGACGAGCGCAATGACAATGATGCCGCTCCCGTGTAACACGCCAAGTCCGGAAGCGACAGGAGGCAGCAAGGCTAATACTATTCCCAAATAAGGGATCAAGCTCAGAAACCCGCTGATCAGTCCGAGGAAATAGAAATATGGGAGATGCAGGAACCCGAACACGATAGCACTGGCGATCGCCATGAAAATGCCAATTACGAAGTTACCGACGATGAAGCCCTTCATCATCTCGGAAATCTTTCCCATGGTGGAATACGCCTTCAGGCGCTTCTCCGGCGGGAAGAGACGCACCGTTGAGCGTCTCATGTGCTCCTCCCACGTAAGCATGAAATAGACGATAAAAGGAATGAAAGCAATGGTGAGGAGGACCTCCCCGATGTTGGCGATCTCCGAGCCTCCAATTAGTCCACCAATCCCGCCTCCCTGCTGTACTTTCACAGGGACAGCATTCTTATCTCCGCCGCCGGGCATTACACCCTGCGTGCTCTGGCGAATCTGCTCCGCTCCCTTTTGGTACTTACCCACGACTTTCTTGATTTCGCTTTGCATCCTCGGGAGTTGGTGCGCGAAATCCACCGCACGCTGGTAGAAAAAGTAGCTGAGTCCATAAAGAAGAGCGAGCACCAGCAGGACAGCAATTCCCGAGCCCAAAGTGCGCGGAATCCTGATCTTGCTCATGAGGCCAACTAAAGGTTCGAGGATGTAGGCAATCAGGATTGAGGTAAAGATCGTGACCAACACCAGCTTGGCAAAGTAGCAGACTGCCAGGACTGCGAGGATCGTGAGGACAATCTGCGTAATGGTAGATCTGCGCAGTTCTTCATGGACTTCCTGCACGCCTTCGCCGAGGCCTTCCAGCTCTGCTGCCGTTTCCGCGGCAATGTCGTCTGGAACCGGAGTGGGACCTTTCCTCTCCTGCTGCCCCGATCCTTTCGGCCATAGCGGTTTTGACGACACGGCGTCGGTTCTCCTCGCAGGTAAGATGCCGAGCGCCCCTATAATCGCAGCATGGCGGCGGAGCAAAATCAGGCAAGAGGCCGCATCCTCGGGCTCGACGTCGGTGCGCGGCGCATCGGGATCGCAGTCTCTGACCCGCTCGGCCTGACGGCGCAAGGACTTCCCACTCTGCACCGTCGCAATCGCCGCTACGATCACTCGGAGCTGCGCAAAATGGCTCGCGAATATGAGGTGAGCGAAATCGTCATTGGCAATCCGCTCCGCATGAGCGGACAAACCGGTGTTCAGGCCGAGAAAATGGCAGCCTTCGCTGAGCAAATCGAGCAGGAGCTTTCGCTGCCCGTGCACTTGTGGGATGAGCGCCTAACCACAGCCGAAGCTCACCGCCTCCTCGATGAAACCGGCATTCGCGACGCTCGACGCAAGGAAGTAATCGACAAGATGGCGGCGGTGCTGATCTTGCAGTCCTTCCTCGATGCCAGAGCGGCAAGGAAGTAATTCGGATTTCCACGCCGTCGGGGCTTATCGTGCTTACTACTGGATCATTTCCGTGCGATTACCACCCTGGGAATTCCTTGCAAGTCAGGTACTGAACGCACATCGCGCCAGTCACGCAGGAGCTGATGAATCGGCTGCTCCTGCGAAAACCCGATTTCCATCACCAGCCATCCACCCCGGTTCAAAACCTCACCCGCTTGCGGAATGAGCCGGCGATAGACATCCAAGCCTTCGTACCCGCCAAACAGAGCACAATGGGGCTCGTGTTGGCGAACTTCGGTTTGCAGCTTGTCGGCTTCGCTCTCGCCTACGTAGGGAGGGTTGGAGATGACCATGTCGTAAGTAGGACCAGCGTCACGGTACTTGCCGAGCAGATCGCTCTGGGCGAATTCGATGCGATCGCTGAATCCTAGCCTCTGCGCATTTCGGCGGCCGATCTCAAGTGCCTCGGCTGAAATGTCTACAGCTTCGATTTCGGCCTGTGGCAATTCGGAAGAGAGCGCCAAGGCAATGCACCCTGAGCCCGTGCCGACATCGACTATGCGTGGAGACTCAATATCGCGAAGCAGTTCCAGAGCAGCTTCCACCGAATGTTCCGTTTCGGGACGTGGAATCAACACCGCGGGGGTGACGAGTAGATCGAGTCCCCAGAACTCCTGATGTCCGGTGATGTATTGGAGCGGCTCTCCGTCGACCCGCCGCTCGAGAAGCTCGTTGTATCCGCTGAGCTCGCGGCAGGATAGCTCCAAATCGGAATGTGTGTATAAATACGCTCGCTCACGTCCGAGGAGATGCATGAGCAGAGTTTCGGCGTCGAGGCGAGCGTCTCCTCGTGCGCTAGCCTGCAGGCGCTCTGTCGCTTGTTTAATCGCGAGATCGAGCCGCAAGGCTCCCGTCCTCTAAACCGCCACCATTTCCTGCTTCAGCTTTTCTGCTTGGAAGTGACCAATGAGCGCATCGATAAGTGGTTGGATTTTTCCGTCCATCACTTCCGGAAGCTGATGAATGGTTAGCCCGATGCGATGATCGGTCACCCGATTCTGCGGAAAGTTATAAGTGCGAATCTTTTCGCTACGATCGCCCGTGCCGACCTGCGTTTTGCGCTCTTTGGCCAGCTCCGCTTGTTGCCGCTCCAACTCCACTTCATATAAGCGCGAGCGCAGAACACGCATCGCCTTCTCGCGATTCTTGATCTGAGATTTCTCGTCCTGGCAACTGACAACGGTGTTCGTAGGAATGTGCGTGATGCGGACAGCTGAGTAGGTAGTGTTCACCGACTGGCCGCCCGGGCCGGAAGAACAGAAGGTGTCGATGCGAATGTCCTTCGCTTCGATTTTGATATCTACTTCTTCCGCCTCAGGAAGTACGGCAACGGTGATAGCCGAAGTATGCACGCGCCCTTGCTGCTCAGTTTCGGGAACTCGCTGGACGCGGTGCACTCCGCTTTCGTACTTTAGCTTGGAATAGGCGCCGCGCCCTTCGATCATGGCTATGACTTCTTTCAGACCGCCGACTCCCGATTCGGAACTCGACAGAACCTCGACTTTCCACCGCTGCCCTTCGGCGTAGCGTGAGTACATCCGGAACATCTCGGCAGCGAACAAAGATGATTCGTCTCCGCCAGTGCCGGCACGGATTTCGAGAATGACATTGCGCTCATCGTTCGGATCCTTCGGCAAAAGGAGAACCTTCAGTTCTTCCTCGGTCGTTCCCAGGCGCGCTTGCAGCGACGCAAGCTCTTCCTCAGCCATCGCCTTCAGCTCAGGATCACGCTCATCGGCGAGCATGGTCTTGGTGTCGCCGATACCCCGCTTGAGATCCTTGTACTCGCGGTAGCGGTCAACGATAGGGGTGAGCTCGCTGTGGGCTTTGGCAGTTTTCTGATACCGAGACGAGTCGCTGATCACTTCCGGCGAAGCGAGCGCTTCCGTTAGTTCCTGGTACTTAGCTTCGATTTGTTCTAGTCGTTCAAACATGATGGCTACCGGCTGCTAGCCACCGCTTCCGGCCGCAGCAATCTGATATTGCATTTTAGGAAAGTGAGAAGGGCAAAGAGACTCGTGCGCGGCGGGGGCCGCTAGGCAATCACCAGTTCGCCGCCGTTTTGCTTTTCGAGTTCGAGGGCGGCATCGAGGGCACTGATTGCACAGACTACCTGTTCGTCTGATGGAGGCTGCGTCGTGATTCTCTGCAGCCAGAGTCCCGGCTTCGTCAGCAATGCAAACAGCGAGTTGCGCTTCTTTGCGGCGTAGCGAATCAGCTCATACGAAATACCCGCAATGAACGGTAGCGCGATGATGCGCAACGCAAACTTGCCCCAGAAGGTCTGAATCGGGAAGAGGCTATAGACGACGATGCAGATCAGCATCACCGTCATCAGGAAGCTGGTGCCGCAGCGGGGATGCCACGTAACGAAGCTCTGCGCCCTCGGCACATCCACAGGCTCACCCGTCTCAAAAGCAAAAACCGTCTTGTGCTCGGCGCCGTGATACTCGTACACGCGATGAATGTCATTCGCCAGCGAAATCCCCCAGACGAAGAGCAGGAAGAGTCCAATGCGAATCGCACCATCTACGATGTTGAAGAGGATCTGATTTCCTAACGTAGGAAATACATGCTTCAGACCCGTGGCAGCAAGCAGTGGCAGGAACTTGTAAACGACGATGAAGAATCCGAGGGAGAGAATGATGTTGACCGTCGCCATCCATCCGCTGATCTCGACCTTGTCCTCCGGCTTGGAGCCTTCAGGAGACTTGCCGGTCATCTCCTCCAAAGCAACGTTCGCGGAAAACTTTAGAGCGCGAAAACCAAGCATCATCGCGTACCCGAGCGTGACGACCCCGCGAACTACCGGCCAGCCCATCCACTTGCGTTTGTCCGACGGACGCTCCAGCACATCCGAATGCGTAACCGTCTCGCCTGACTGCTTGCGAACCGTAATACCCCAAGCATGGGGCGTGCGCATCATGACTCCTTCGAGCACGGCCTGGCCGCCGACAAGGGTCTCCTCTCCGCTTTCGAGAGCGGGGAGCAGCTGCGTCGCTGCCAGTAGTCGAAGGTATTGTTTCCAGTAAGTCATGCCTGCTTGTTCGAATGCGGTAACCAGAGCGAGTTACCAGCTAGCCGCATTCATCATTATACGTTAGCAGTCCAAAAGAGCAGCTCTTTTTCGGGTGGATCCGAGTTGCTTGGACGCAACGTCCCAAAGCGTCAGTTTGGCAGCCAGGAACCTCCATTTCGATGAGCAATTTACCTGAGAAGATTCAGTTTGGCCACGCGGCGCCTATCGGCGGCGGCTGTTGTGTCATCGGTCAGCCACAGAGTCTGTCACAACCTGCTGAGCCCTGACCTGATGCGAACTAAACTCCACCTCGCTGCTACGATCCTTCCATGCTGCGCTTTGCTCAGCTTTGCGAAGCTGTTGCCGCAACCACGAAAAAGCTGGAAAAGCGCAGGCTCGTCGCCGAGTACTTTTGCGCCCAGCCGGAGCAGACGGCTTCGCAGGCTGCGGTCTTCCTTTCCGGCAATGTTTATCCCGCGTTTTCCGAATGGACACTGAACGTAGGAGGCTCGACTGTCTGGCGAGCCGTGCAGCAGATCACTAGAGCTTCTGAGCAGGAGATGTCCGCGGCTTATCGGCGTACTGGAGATCTGGGAGCCGCTGCCCACCTGCTGTGGCCTGCGGAGTTCACCGGCTCAGTTCTTACTCTGCCCGGTTTGGCAAAGCTGCTCGACGACATCGCCGTCGCGCACGGCCCCGCAGCAAAGCTGGAGCGGGTCACAGATCTGCTGCGGCAGTGTTCGGCGCTTGAGGCAAAGTACTCGATCAAAATCATGGTCGGCGACCTGCGCATAGGCATGCGCGAGAGCCTCGTGGAAGAAGCCATCGCTTCCAGCTATGCGAAGCCGGAAGCGTCGGTACGACGAGCGAACATGCTGCTCGGAGATATCGGCGAGACGTTGCGTCTGGCTGCCGAAGACCGGCTTGAAGAAGCGCAGATGCGGCTCTTTCACCCGATCGGCTTCATGCTCGCGGCAGAGGTGAAATCGAGCGACGAAGC
>CAYZHX010000117.1:0-13292 GCA_964476905.1 uncultured Terriglobales bacterium | reverse complement strand
TCGGGAGCGATAGCGCGCGCCTGGTAAGCAGAGCCGCGAAGCGGACGTCCGCCGAACTGGCCGGTGGTCTTCTCGTGCTCCAGCGCGAGCACGCCGTTTACAAACACGTACTCGATTCCCGCACTGGGCTGATTTGGATCGGCGAACGTCGCTTTGTCGATTACCGTTTTGGGATCGAAGATCGTGATATCCGCGAAGTAGTCTTCCCGCAGCAGACCGCGATGATCAAGGCGCTCGCGCTGTGCGGGAAGGGAAGTGAATTTGCGGATCGCCTCTTCGAGACGAAGCACGTGCTCTTCGCGCACGTACTTGCCGAGAATGCGAGTGAAACTGCCATAGGCACGAGGATGCGACTTCGATTCGCTCAGCGGACCATCAGGCGCAACTTCACCGTAGTCAGTTCCAACGCTCACCCAGGGCTGCTGCATGGCGAGGCGGACATCGTCTTCGCTCATGCTGAAGTACGCAGCGCCGATTCCGTCCTTGCTTTGAATGAGCAGGTCGCAAACCGTGTCGAAAGGATCTTTATGTTGAAGCTGAGCCACGGCGGCGACGGTCTTGCCTTCGTACTGTTTTAATTCGGGAACGATCGTCGAGACGATGAGCACTCCGTCAGGCCCGCCGACTCCACGCCACATATTTTCGTATCCATTGCCGCTTTCGAGTTGTTGGCGAATTTCCTGCCTTGACGCGGGATCTTTCAAGCGCCCCACCAGCGCCTCTGAACCGCCCTCGTGGTACTTGGGAGGAATCAGCGCGCCCAGTGAAGTTGCAGAAGCAATGTATGGATACTGGTCGGCCGTGATATCAAGCCCGTTTGCCCTCGCTTCTTCGATCTTCGCGATGACCTGTGGCATCTTTCCCCAGTTCTGCTTGCCCGAAACTTTGAGGTGAAAGATCTCGACTGGAATATTCGCCTCGCGACCAATGCGGAAGGCTTCATCCAACGCTTCTGATTCTTTGTCGCCCTCATTCCGCATATGAGTGGCGTAGATGCCGTTGTGCTTCGAGGCAATCTTCGCCAAATCAATCAGTTCGTCGGTTTTGGCATAGTTGGAAGGTGCGTAGATCAGCGCGGTGGAAATTCCCATTGCGCCGTCGAGCATGGCATCGCCGACATACTCTTCCATGTCGCGCAATTCAGCGGCCGTCGGGGCGCGATCGGATAGGCCGATGACTTTCTTTCGCACCTGTCCTGCGCCAACATACGTTCCCAAATTGATGGCCGGAGTTTCTTTGATGAGCCGATTGAAATACAGGCTCAGACTCTCCCAGTCGAGCGTGAGATGGAAGTGCTCGAGAAAGTCTTTTTGCTCTGTCAGGTCAGAGGCGGCGAGCGGCGCGACTGACTCGCCTTCACCGGTGATCTCCGTCGTGATGCCCTGGGTGAGCTTGCTCACCGCACGCTTGTCGATCAGCAGATTGGTTTCCGACTGGCCGAGCATGTCGATAAATCCCGGCGCGACGATCAGGCCCGTGGCGTCGATCGTCTGCTTGGCTTTGACATCATTGGCGGCGTGTCCGACGAACGCGATGCGGTCGCCAATGATGCCAACATCGGCGTAGAACCACGGGTTGCCGCTGCCATCGACGACTTTGCCATGGCGAATGAGCGTGTCGTACTGCTGAGCAAATAAAGAAGAGGTTAGAAGAGTGAGGACCAGCAGCGCGATTTTCTTCATGAAGTTTTTGGACAGCGGCAAAATAGCAGAAAGAAGGCAAAAAGCAGAATGTTGATTCATCGAGAACGACGCGCGCACTCGCGCGAGTTTGCCCGATTTCGATCATTAACACCGAATGACCAACTTCACTCCGAATGACGAACAGAGACTCGACCCGGAAATGCAAGAGATTGTTGACCATACTACCGAGAACGGGCGTTGCGACTCGCGCTCGCTATCTCTGGGCCAACCCCAGTTTCCCACGGCGTTACCCCGGAGATTTCCACGGGGTTACCCCGAAATTTCCACGGCGTTACCCCACCCTGCCTTCGGCGTGATATCCGCTTCGTGACCGGTCCGTGAGCGGTCGCAGGTTGCAATTCCCCTTCGATCTCACACAGGACCGTGCAGACCTGGAGCCGCACTGAAACGATGAGTTCACCGACAGAGTTCATTCTTCCGTGACGTTGGACAATGTGCTTAGAAATCATTTTCTAGGCTCGAGCACCTGGGTGGTTCAGCCTTCCTTTGGGCACAGGTCTTCGCCTGTTGTTCAGCACCCATAACTCCTGTGCTATGACGAAGCCAGGCGAAAGTCAAGCGAATTCGTCTTTGTTTTTGATAGGATCTACAGCACTTGCTTTGCCAAAAAACGAGAAGTCTTAGCGCAAAGTGGCTTTATTTTTTTTTCCATTCGCGAAGCGTCTGTAACTCTGTCATCCGGAGGCCAGTCTTTTGGCCGAAGGATCTCCGGCGATGCCAGTCAAAGTCGCACTCGCCAGGCTCTTCGGCCTGTGCGCTTGGGTTCCTTTATAGAGGAGCCACGCCAGCGGCAAATGCAGTCACAAACATTCGCGGGAGATCATTGGGCCAAAAACAGCCTCAGGATGACAGGCCTAGAAAGTGAGCCAGGGCCACCGCGATCGCACCGGAGCAGGCTGTCGACATCAGGTTTACTCCGTTATTGCTGAACCATCCACGCGCTTCGACAGTTTCGCCAAGAAGGCTGTCGATGAACATCCCAACTACGGCCGCCACTGCGGCGACTACCGCCTGACGCGTGTTGAGAATGCCGGTAGCTGCTGCCTCCGAAGACACGATGATGGCAGCCGCAATTCCCAAAATGGTTCCAGACGCGCTGATCGCGCCGTCGGTTCCTGCAGGAACCAACTGCCACGAAGTTACGAGCCGTGCATTGCTGGCCAAGGCCTTGCCCGTCTCGCTGGATACGGTATCGGCAGCGGCCTCCGCCAGCACTGCGATGCTTGCGACGAGGAGTGGCACGCGCCAGAAAGTGAGTTGAGAAAGCGCCGCGGCGATGGCTGCAACGCCGATATTGGCGAGCACCTGCGCTCCGTCGCGTCCTTTTCCGCGCTCGGCGATCTGCAGTTCATTCTTGCGCTGACGGCGAAAGCGAGTCGCGAGATATGTGAGGACAAATACCAGGAGTACGGCACCAAACATCGGCAGACCGCTTGCAACGGTGAGCGCAAAAGTCGCGACGAATCCCACAGCGGCTCCAGCCAGGTTGACCCCCCGCACTATGTACGCCAACGTCGCAAATGACACCGTGACCAAAGCGACAAATACCAACCGATGCGAACGCTCTGGATGCGTCAGTAACAATGCGGACGACCCCGCAATGACCGCTGCAAACGCGATCCAGCCGATTCGGGAAAGTTGCGCAGCGACGCTGCGTGAGGCGGGTTTCAGCTCGGAAGGTGCGAAGGACGGCACGATTTGGGGGTACCTGCATCGTAACAAAGGAGACTGTCTGTAATCTTGAATTTGCGCGTCTAAGGGTTGAGAATTACGCTCCTGCGCTGTGCAGAAGCCCTGCCCTGCGATGCGGAACGCGCAATATATTGTGCGTCCGCGTGAATGAGAGGAAAGTTCAATGGCTGCTTCGGTTTGGTCTGGATACCTAACGTTTGGCCTGATCTCCATGCCTGTGCGTCTATTCTCCGGCGCGCGTGCGAATCACGTTTCATTTCACATGCTCCACCGCGATGACCACGTTCGCGTCAAGCAGCAGCTCGTCTGCCCGGAAGAGGACAAGGTTGTCGCGCGCGATGAGATTGTGAAGGGTTACGAGTTCCGCAAAGGCGAGTACGTGATTATCGAGCCGGAAGAGATCAAGAAGATCGAGCCGAAGACGGCGAAGTCGATGGAGATCCTCGAATTCGTGAAGTCGGATGAGATCGACCCTATCTACTTCGAGTCCTCTTACTATCTCCTTGCCGAAGAAGCCGGGAAGCGGCCATACGCGCTGTTGCAAAAGGCGCTGCATGACAGCCGCTATGTTGCTGTCGCCAAGCTCGCGATGCATAACCGCGAGTACACCGTGTTTCTACGTCCGTACAGCGGCGGACTGATGCTGCACACGATGTATTACCAGGATGAAATCCGCAAAGTAGAAGACTTCGGCAAGCACGATGTCGAGATCAAAGAATCCGAGCTAAAGGTGGCGCACCAGCTCGTGCAGGCTCTGGCCGCCGATTGGGAGCCGGAAAAGTACTACGACACCTTCGAAGCCAACGTGAAAGAGCTGATCAAAGCTCATCTCGAAGGTAAGCAAGTCAGCGCTGTAGAAAAGCCGAAGAAGGCTGCACCGGTTGTTGATTTGATGGACGCTCTGAAAGCCAGCCTCGCGCAAATGGAAGGCAAGAAGAAAGGCCCGCAGCGCGCTACCGAAGCTCAGCACGAGAGCCGTGTGCACGTGATGGGCGAGGGAGAAGCGCCGGCGCGGAAGACGGCGAAGAAGAGAGCGCGAGCTTAACCTAAGCAATTCCCAATCGTAAACCAATGAAGTGCAGCTCGGAGCTGAGCATCACCCCGGTAAGCGAACCGGAGCCGAGCACTGTTGTGATGGAAGATACGAAGTTCCGGGCCGATGCGCACAACAATGTTCAGCAACGCACTGCGATTCCCGCATCAATGAGTGAAATCGCCGGTGGCTGCCGGCGTTTTTCCATGAGCCACGAAGAGGCTGCCGTTCGACCGTTCTTCCAATTAACGGTGATTGAATCGAACGAGACAAATAACAGCCGTACTGTGTCATTTACAGTCCACTGAAGCTCGGTCCCTAAACGCTACTGGTGTCAACATTTGCGTCGGCGAGCGAATGATGGAAGGCGAGCAGCATGGATTCCTTCTAACACCCGGAACAAAAACTTGATAAAAGTGAGGCTGGAACAAAGCGGCTTCGTGTTATTGTGCAAACGTGGCAGACAAAGCAAACCTCCTCTCGCAGTACTTTGCTCAGCTAGGCAGAAAAGGCGGCCAAGCCCGCGTCAGAAACATGACGGCTGAAGAGCGTCGCGAGGCTGCGCGAAAGGCTGGCGTTGCGTCTGGCCGGTCACGCAGAGCCAAGAAGAAGAGGAAGAGTTCGAGGATTTCGCAAGATAGTCGGCAAAGAAGTTCATTGATGATCAACGAAGAGGACCCTCGCTGACGACTGAATCAGCCTGCTGCATGAGAGCTTATCTACGAAGCAGTCTACTCTCGCATGCTGAACTCAAACTATGATCTGGCAATTAGCAGGCCATCGTGAATTGACGATATTCCCTGGTGGACGGGGAACCCAGCAGAGAATGGGCTCGGCGTAAATTTTCGACTTCTTAAGGTTTAGCCCCGAGCTGGTTCTGCAGCCGACGTGGTTCTTCCCATTTCGGTCCAACTAGCCTTAAACAGCAAAACTTTTCTTCCAAGTGTGCAAGATCTTGCACACCTGCGTCCCGGATTTACTTAGAGCGAAGGTGGGATTTTGAAACTAGTCCAGAGGGTCTAAGTATCTGCAAAAAGGGCCAATCGTTTTTAGTTTTTTCTCCCGAAAACGCCGGACAAATGAGCCAGATTTCTTGGCAGTGTACCTGCTTCTTCACGGTTCCGGTCGCAAATCTGGTTCGACAAAGGCTGCCGTATGAGGTTCAGGCCTGCAGTCGTTGGTTTTCTGGGTGGAATCCTCCTGTGCTTGCTGTTTTCATCCTCGTGTTTTGCTGATTGCTCCTTAACGCAAAATCCCATTGCTCAAGAGAACTGCCTTCCCGGTACTCCTCCGGAAGTGTGGGACATCAATGGTGTCGGCGATGCCAACATCCAAGGTTTTGCGACGGACATAAGTGTCGACGCCGGTCAGACCATTAGCTTCAAAATTAAGACGGACGCGAAGGCTTATAGAATTGACATCTACCGTGTCGGGTACTATCAGGGAAATGGCGCTCGCCTTGTCGATACCATCCAGCCTTCCGCCGCGTTGCCACAATTACAGCCTGACTGCCTGACCGACTCTGCCACGCATCTGGTTGATTGCGGGAACTGGGCTGTATCTGCGTCGTGGACGGTACCCAGTGGTGCTGTTTCGGGAATTTATCTCGGCCATCTTGTCCGAACTGATGGCACTTCCGGAGAGAGTCACATCATCTTCGTTGTTCGGAACGATGGCCGCAACTCCGACATTCTGTTCCAAACGTCCGACGAGACCTGGCAGGCCTACAACAACTATGGAGGGTACAGCCTGTATGGCTCGACAGGTTTCGACACAGCCAATCGTGCCAATAAAGTGAGCTATAACCGACCCTTTAATACACGCGCTTTTGGGGACGAGTCGGTGACGTGGTTCTTTGGGGCGGAATACCCCATGGTGCGATGGCTCGAAAGAAATGGATACAACGTCTCGTATTTCACCGGACTCGATGCCGCCCGAAATGGGAACCTGATTGCGCAACACAAGATCTACATGAGTGTCGGTCATGACGAATACTGGTCAGGTGAGCGCCGTGCGAATGTCGAGGCCGCTCGCGACGACGCCCACGTAAATCTGGCCTTCTTCAGTGGAAACGAGGTCTATTGGAAGACGCGGTGGGAGTCCAGTATTGACGGCGCGAATACGCCCTACCGTACGCTGGTGTGCTACAAGGAGACGCTCGACGGCGCAATCACAGACCCTGTTGATCCCAACATTTGGACTGGCACTTGGCGCGACGCTCGTTTCAGCGCGAAGACAGACGGTGGCCATCCAGAGAACGCGCTCACCGGAACCTTGTTCCTCGTCAACGGACCTGGGTCTGACAACGATGGCACGTTGTCGATCCAGGTTCCAGCATCTGACGGCAAGATGCGCTTTTGGCGCAATACAACTTTGGCACATCTCGCACCTGGCAATACCGCTACTTTGCCTGCACAAACTCTTGGTTACGAGTGGGATGGAGACCCAGACAACGGGTTCAGGCCGGCGGGAAATTTCCCGGTCTCCACTGCAACTTACAGTTTGACCAGTGATCTCATCCTCGATGCCGGAGCTACATTCGGCGCAGGAACAGCTACGCACCACATGACACTGCACCGTGCACCGAGTGGGGCGCTTATCTTCGGGGCAGGTACGATCCAGTGGCCTTGGGGCCTTGACAGTAATCACGACGATCCATTTGGGAACCCGCCCGCCGAAAATCTCGACATGCAGCAGGCCACCGTGAACCTGCTTGCCGACATGGGAGCACAGCCAACGACACTGCAAACGGGGACAGCCGCAACTGCTTCCGGCGATACCGTCCCGCCTTCTTCAAACATCACTTGGCCGACCAGCGGTACGACTTTGGCGGCTGGAAGTGCGGTCGAAATTGCAGGTACGGCAACCGATTCGGGCGGCGGAGTAATCGGAGGGGTTGAATTGTCTGTCGATGGTGGTGCGACTTGGCATCCGGCCACCGGGCGCGAGAATTGGAAGTATGCGTGGACGCCAGCAGCCCTTGGAACATTTACGATCAAGAGCCGCGCCACAGACGATAGTGCCAACCTCGAACTTCCCGGGTCGGGAATAAGCGTAGTTACGGTCAATCCTTTCGATTGCCCATGCACTGGCGTGAGCTCTTCAAGCACTCCATCGGTGGTTGACAGTAACGACGGTAGCTCGGTTGAGCTAGGCGTGAAGTTCCGCGCGGACTTCGCGGGCTTTATAACCGGAATTCGTTTTTATAAAGCCGCTGCTAACACTGGCACCCATATCGGACACCTTTGGCGCACGGACGGCACTCTTCTGGCCACAGCAATCTTCAGCAATGAGACGAGCTCCGGATGGCAGCAGGTCAGCTTTAGTAATCCAGTTCCTATCTCGGCGAACACCACCTACGTGGCATCTTACTTTGCTCCAAATGGCCACTATTCGGCTACTTCAGCCGCTTTCGCCGGCTCCGGTATTGACGCTCCTCCCCTCCACCAGCTCGCCAGTACTCCTGCTGAGCCGAACGGAGTCTTCAGTTATGGCACCGGCAATACATTTCCGGCCTCGAGCTTCAATGCCACGAACTATTGGGTGGACGTGGTTTTCATCCCTGCATCATCGATGCCCGGAGCTCCTCCAGCTCTGTTGGTGAATCCGTCGACGCTCAGTTTCACGGCTCCCGCTGGTGGAGCTAATCCGCCTCCAGCACAGACAGTGAACGTATATAACGAGGGAGACGGAGTGCTGTCGTGGAGCGCATCTTCGGATTCCTCGTGGCTGATTGCTTCTCCGGCCTCTACAACTACGCCTTCGATGCTGGCCATTTCAGTAGATGCTTCACACCTTGCGGCAGGAACTTATACCGGAACCGTAACCGTCAGTGCCTCAGGAGCCACGAATCTCCCACAGAAACTCTCGGTTGTATTGACGGTGACGAACGCTCTGCTGTTCTCTAACTTCGCAGATGGCACGATGCAAGGCTGGGCTTTCTCACCTCTTGGACTGAATACGAACTGGTCGGTCGCAAATAGTGCGCTGCAATACAACGGTCAAGGACATACTCAAGTCTATGCTGGAGACTCTTCCTGGACTGATTACACCGAGAGTGTGGGGATCAAGCTCAACACGGTTCAGGATTATCCCGGCGGATTCCGGGGCCGTGTCGATCCCGTTACAGGAGCAGGATATGCGGTGTGGCTCTATCCATCCGAGGGTTTGATCAAATTATTTCAAAATGTAGCCTGGAACATTGATTCTGGAGTCAATCTTATCGGGCAGGCCCACGTGCAGTTTGACAATACCAATTTCCACACCTACCAGCTTTCTTTCCAGGGGAATCAAATTCAGGTCTCTTACGACGGCAACGTTGTAATCACGGCGGCAGATTCTACGCGTGCAAATGGACTGATTGCTTTAGACGTCTCAAATCAGGTAATTAGCTTTACTAACGTAATGGTCACGTCGGGCGTCGCTAATGCTGATGCGATGCTGGTTGGTGCGAACTCTCTGACGTTCAGCGCTAATCCGCAGTCGAATCCTGCTCCTCAAGATCTTTCTTTAGACAGTAGCGGCGGAATACTGGCTTGGACTGTAGCCACGGACCAAAGCTGGCTAACTGTCTCTCCAAGTTACGGTGGTACTCCAGCCACACTGCAAGTATCGGTAGCCTCTTCTGCTCTTGCTGCGGGCACTTACAGCGGAAACATCAAGGTTGTTTCTCTCGGCGTTACCGATACTACCCAGATCATCCCGGTGACTCTGATAGTTGGCGGTGGACTAACGACGCAGACTATCACCGTCAGCTCTAACGTACCTGTGTCGCAAACCTACATCACCAGCTTCAACTTGAGCGCGACCGGAGGTAGCTCGGGCAATCCTGTAAGCTTTGCGCTCGATGCTTCATCAACCGCTTGTTCGATTGGCTCCGTCGCAAATGCCGGAGGTACGTTTACCGCGCCAATCACCATGACGAGCGGCACAGGAGATTGCGTAATCGATCTGAACCAGGCCGGAAATGCCAATTACAGTGCAGCTCAGCCAGTAGAGATTTCAGTAGCAGCGGCCAAGGCGAACCAAGCCAACCTTACGGTAACTGGGCCCGCCTCAGTCACATATGGCGTGAGCGCTCCTGCTACGGCATCGGGCGGAAATGGGACCGGCGTGCTGACATTCAGCGTCGGGTCTTCCTCTGGATGCTCAGTTACAGGGTCCACAGTCGTAGTGTACGATGCAACGGGGAGCTGCTCGCTGGTCGCAACACAGGCAGGCGACAACAACTTCAACCAGGCAACGTCAGCGGCGTTCACTGTGTCCTTGAAAAAGGCAAACGCGCTCGTAACTGTCACTCCGTACAGCGTTACCTATGACGGTAGGGCGCACACGGCGACTGGATCCGCTACCGGCGTCGAGAGCACGCCGGCCAATCTCAGTTCACTGTTGACGCTCACCGGAACCACTCACACCAACGCCGGCACCTATAACAACGATGCCTGGACCTTTGCTGGAAATAACAACTACAGCGCGAGCAATGGCACCGTGAACGACAGCATCTCGCAGGCGAGTTCCAGCGTGACTGTCACCTTCCAGCCAGGCCCGTACGTGTACAACGGCACCGCGTTTACGGCTACAGCGCAGGTAAGTGGCACCACTGTCTCCGTGCCGGTTTCCTACAGCGGCGACTGCATTAACGTCACGACCACGAATGGGTGCACGGCGACCGCCACTTATGCAGGCGATGCGAATCACGCCGGCAGCACTGGAAGCAGCAGCATTACCATCACCAAAGCAAACGCGGTGATTACGGTGATTCCGTACGCCGTCAACTACGACGGCCAGTCGCACACTGCGACTGGATCGGCCACTGGCGTCGAGAGTACTCCGGCCAATCTCAACTCCCTGTTGACACTCACCAGCACCACTCACACCGCTGCCGGAACCTATAGCAACGATGTGTGGAGCTTTGCCGGAAACAATAACTACAACGCCACCTCCGGCACGGTGAATGACAGCATTGCGCAGGCGACTTCCACTGTGACGGTCACGTTCGAGCCTGGGCCGTATGTCTACCGCGGCACCGCGTTCACAGCGACGGCGCAGGTGAGTGGCACCACTGTGTCTGTGCCGGTTTCGTACAGCGGTGATTGCGCCAATGTCACGACTACGAACGGGTGCACGGCAACGGCCACTTATGCCGGCGATGCCAACCACACCGGCAGCACTGGTAGCAGCAGCATCACCATCACAAAGGCGAATGCCAAGATCACGGTCACTGGTTACAGCGTGACTTACGATGGGCAGCCGCACACGGCAACGGGATCGGCCGTTGGCGTGGAGAGTACCCCTGCAAACCTCAGCTCTTCGTTAACACTGACCAGCACCACGCACACTAATGCCGGAACGTATAACAATGACGCCTGGAGCTTCGCCGGGACTAACAACTACAACGCAACCAGCGGCACGGTGAACGACGCCATCGCGCAGGCGAACTCGAAAGTCGTAGTTAGCTTTGAACCAGGACCATACGGATATCGTGGCACTGCATTCACAGCGACCGCACAGGTGAGCGGCACGAGTATCACTGTGCCGGTTTCGTACAGCGGTGACTGCATCAACGTCACGACCACAAATGGTTGCACAGCAAGCGCCACTTATGCCGGCGACGCAAACCACACCGGCAGCACTGGCACCGCGAGCATCACGATCGCGAAGGCAAACGCTAAAATCACGGTCACTGGTTACAGCGTGACTTACGATGGCCAGCCGCACACAGCTACGGGATCTGCTACTGGTGTGGAGAGCACCCCAGCCAATCTCAGTTCGTTATTGACACTCACCAGCACCACGCACACTAGCGCCGGAACGTATAACAATGATGCGTGGAGCTTTGCTGGCAACAACAACTACAACGCTACAAGTGGCGCGGTGAACGACAGCATTGCACAAGCCACTTCCAGCGTGACTGTCACGTTCGAAGCCGGGCCGTATGCGTACCGTGGCAGCGCGTTCACTGCGACGGCGCACGTGAATGGCACCAGTGTTTCTGTGCCGGTCTCGTATACCGGAGACTGCATCAACGTCACGACCACGAATGGTTGTACAGCAAGCGCTACGTATCTCGGCGATGCCAACCACGCGGGCAGCACTGGCACCAGCAGCATCACGATCACAAAAGCAAACGCCGTGATCACGGTAATCCCATACAGCGTGCCCTTTGACGGCCAGCCGCACACCGCAACAGGATCTGCAACTGGTGTGGAGAGCACTCCAGCCAACCTCAGCTCGCTATTGACCCTTGCCAGCACCACTCACACCAGCGCGGGAACATATAACAACGATGCCTGGAGCTTTGCTGGAAACAACAACTACAACGCTAGCAGTGGGACCGTGAACGACAGCATCGCTCAGGCGAACTCGAACGTAATCGTTACTTTCGAGCCAGGACCATACGTCTACCGTGGCACTGCCTTCACAGCGACGGCACAGGTGAACGGCACCTCTATCTCAGTACCGCTCTCGTACAGCGGTGATTGCGTCAATGTGACCAGCGCCAATGGCTGCACGGCGACGGCCACCTACGCTGGCGATGCCAACCACAGTGGGAGCACTGGTACCAGCAGCATCACCATCATTAAGGCCAACGCTAAAATCACAGTCACTGGCTACAGCGTGACGTATGACGGGCAGGCGCACACCGCAATAGGAACAGCTCTGGGTGTGGAAAGCACACCTGCGAACCTGACTGCGCTGTTGTCACTGAACAACACCACCCATATGAACGCAGGCTCCTATAAGGGAGATCCTTGGAGCTTTGCCGGAAACAACAACTACAACTCCGCGACGGGCACAGTGGATGACAGTATCGGCCAAGCGAGTTCAGGGGTGAGTGTCGCCTTCGAACCAGGGCCGTACGTGTATCGCGCCACCGCGTTCATAGCGACCGCCCAAGTGACGGGCACGAATACTTCTGTGCCGGTCTCGTACAGTGGTGACTGCATCAACGTCACGAGTACCAATGGCTGCACAGCAACCGCAAGCTATTCGGGCGATGCCAACCACGCCGCGAGCACTGGTACCAATAGCATCACCATTTTGAAAGCGAACGCTAACATCACGGTCACCGGTTACAAAGTAACTTACGATGGCCAGCCACACACCGCCACGGGGACAGCACTAGGGATAGAGAGCACTCCGGCGAACCTGACTTCGCTGCTCACATTGAGCGGCACTACCCACACTATCGCCGGCACATATAACGGTGATGTGTGGAGCTTTGCCGGAAACAATAACTACAGCGCCGCGAGCGGTACCGTAGCTGACAGCATCGGCCAGCTCGTACCAATAATCACTTGGGCGAATCCGGCTGACATCGTTGCCGGAACGCCATTAAGTGCGACCCAGTTGAACGCCACAGCCAACGTGAATGGCAGTTTCTCTTACACAACACACGACGGCACGCCTATTGTCTCGGGGAGCACAGTACTGAGTGCCGGATTGGGACAGGAGCTCGATGTCACCTTCACGCCCTCCGACACAGGCGACTTCTCCATTCAAACTGCCATGGTGCACATCAACGTTCTGAACACTGCTACTGGAACTAATGTTCCTGCGCAAACGGACGCTGCGTCGATCACCTTTTCTGACGTCACTATTCCGGGCATGACGAGCTCTAAGGCGATCGATCCCAGCACTGCTGGACAGGTGCCGAACGGCTACGTCGTAGATCCAACCATGGCTTATGACCTGACGACCACGGCGACGTTCTCTGGACCGGTGCAGGTCTGCTTCACAATAACCTCCGTTACCGATCCCAACGTCTTCGCCACCTTGCGTGTATTACATGGTGAAAACGGCGTCCTGGTGGATAGAACCATTCTGGCGCCCGATTCTCCGGTGCCTGATTTTTCAACCAAGAC
>CAYZHX010000116.1:0-13412 GCA_964476905.1 uncultured Terriglobales bacterium | reverse complement strand
CGAAGAGTCTAACGGAAAACGTGCCCGGACGGGTGCGGGGGAAGCATCCGTGAATACCGCATTAAACTGTACAGATTTCCAATATAACGCACAGGTTCGATGCAGAACTGCAGAACAGAGTTGCTCCAGATGAAATTTGATTCCCACTCAAGGTTTTCCGCAGGCAAATAGCCGTGTGTGGACGCCGAAATGTGCCTGCATGCGCCTTCGCGGATGGCACACCACGCGGTTGTTCCGAAATGAATGGCCCGGTGAAGGTAGCACCGATCGGGTGCACCCCACAATAAATATCGTCTCTGTCGAAAACAAATAAACCCCTTGACTATCTACAATCGTTTTGTAGATTATCTGCAAATGGGTAAGCCAAGTGATCTGGTCCAAGGCACTCTCGATCTTTTGATCATGCGCACCATCGCCCTGGAACCGAAGCATGGATGGGCGATCGCCAAGCGCATTGAGCAGATTTCCGATGAAGTGCTGCAGGTGCAACAAGGATCACTCTATCCGGCACTGCACCGCCTGGAACAACAAGGCTGGATCAAAGCTGAATGGGCAAAAACCGAAAGCGGCCGCGAAGCCAAGTTCTATTCGCTAACCAAAGCTGGGCAAGAACAACTCGAAACGGAAAAGGCGAACTGGAGCAGGTTGTCGAGTGCCATCAATCTGGTTTTGCGAAAGGCGTGAACACAGCAGGCGCGCGTCCTTCGCCTAAGCTCACCAATTTCGCTCTTTCCGTCCTGATGGAGGTCTTCTATGCGTTCCTTGGATCAGTTGAAACTACGCCTCCGCACGCTGTTCCGCCATTCGCGAGTTGAGGACGAACTCCAACGCGAGTTTCAGTTCCATCTCGACCAGCAGATCGCTGAGAACGTGGCCGCTGGGATGTCGGCTACAGCAGCGCGTGAAGCTGCGCTGCGGAGGATGGGAGGTGTCGCGCAAATCCAGGAGCAGTGCCGGGATCAGCGAGGACTGTATCTGTTGGAAACCACTCTTCAGGATGTGCGCTATGCGCTGCGCTCTCTGCGCAAGAGCCCGGTCTTTACCGCAGTTGCAGTACTCACTCTGGCGCTCGGGATCGGAGCAAATATTGCGATCTTCAGTCTGATCGATTCCATCCTACTGAGTTCCCTGCCGATACAACATCCCGAGCGACTCTTCTTGATGGACACCAGTTCGGTAAAGGTCGGAATGTTCAACGTCTCGACGAGGCTTCTTAATCGCGACTTAGAGCAAATGGAAAAGCGAGCCACGCAAATTGAGCGCTTCGGATCGAGTGATCGGACAGCCAGATTGAACATCGCAGTAAACGGCCGCGCAGAAGTTGGCCCGGGTGATTTCGTTTCGGGAACATATTTCGAGTTGTTGGGAATTCAGCCCCAAATCGGGAGGCCCCTTGTTCGAGAAGACAACGTGGAGAGTGCCGGACAATCAGGTGGATGGGGGGCTGTCATCAGCGACAACTACTGGCATCGCCGTTTTGCCGCCGATCCGAACATCCTCGGGCAGCACATCACGATTAATACCATTCCGTTCGTCATAATCGGCGTGCTGCCGCCGAACTTTGCCGGGCTGAGTGTGGATCAGCCCGCGGATGTACTGATGCCAGCCATTACTCAGCCCCAGGTAGCGAACGGATCTGTTTCTGCCGGTTTTCCCAAACCAGAAGAGTCCCCAGGTCAAATTCTCGTTTTACTGAAGCCTGGAGCATCCACAACTGAAGCTGCGGCAGAATTGACCGTCGTTTTCCGCAGCACCGAGCTGGCGGACAACACACTTCCAGGGGCACAACGGGAAGCGATGAAAAAGCGCGACGTCAAACTCTATCCCGCTGCTCAAGGCCTAAGCGCGCTCCGCCGCAGTTTTGCCGAGCCTCTGCGCGTGCTAATGGTCATTGTCGCGCTCATCCTGCTGATCGCGTGCGCGAACATCGCCGGCCTCCTGCTCGCCAGGGCGAATGCGCGCCAGAAGGAAACCGCCATTCGCCTAAGTTTGGGATGCAGCCGGCGGCGAATCCTGCGCCAGTGGCTTACAGAGAGCCTCATTCTGTCCGGCATTGGATGTGCGACCGGCATACCCATTGCCATCGCGGCTCGAAGTGCTGTTGTCAAACTCGGAGGCGCCCAGGGCTCGACGCTCGGCTTCGATTGGGACTATCGCTTGCTCACCTTCATTGCTCTGATCTGTGTCTTCACAGCAGTGATTTTCGGAGTTGTTCCGGCGCTACGGCAAACGCGAGTTGGTCCTAACGATGCGCTGAAGAGCTCCACCGCTATGCAATCGTCAGGGCGCCTCCCCTTCGGACGAATGTTGGTCAGCGCACAATTGGCGATTTCTCTGGTCCTGGTTGCCGGCTCAGGGTTGCTGCTGGTTACCCTCCACAATCTCTACAACGTCGAGTTGGGATTCAACGTCGAACATCTGCTCATGATGACGCTCGATCCGCGACTCAGCGGCCACGATGACGCTCACGCGCACGCCATCTATATGAGGTTGCTTGAAGAGCTGAATCGAATGCCAGCCATAAAATCAGCGACGCTCATGAACAATCCGTTTCTGACGTCCCGTGCGCATCTCTCGCATGCAACTTTTCCTGGATACAGCCCGCAGCCCGGAGAAGACCTCGCCAATTCCTGGATATTGAGTTACGGAGTAGGCCCGCGCTTTTTCGGAACGTTTCAAATGCCACTCATCTCGGGACGCGACTTTAATGACTCCGACAATGAACATGCGCCTCCGGTGATCGTCGTGAACGAAGCGCTTGCTAAGCATTTTTACGGGCACAAAAATCCGATCGGGCAGAAGATCGAACTTGGCTCGATTTTCAAATTGGGATCAGAAAAGATGGCCGAGATCGTAGGCGTAGTCCACAATGCCCACTACTTCGACGTAAAAGATGAGCAGCAGATGGCCATCTTCACCAATCTCTTTCAGGTACAGCCCGAGCAGTTTGGCTCAGCGCAAACGGTGATGGTGCGGGGCACGGGAGATCCAACACCTCTCATCGACGATGTGCGAGCGGCTGTGCATGGAATCGATCCGACGTTATCTCTGTTCAACGTCACCACAATGAGAACCCATCTCGATCACTCGCTCGGCCAGCCACGCCTCCTGGCTGTTCTTTCCAGTTTCTTTGGAATACTCGCCCTACTTCTTTCAGCCATCGGTCTCTATGGTGTTCTGGCTTACGGCGTCAGCAAGCGGACAGGCGAGATAGGAATTCGAATGGCGCTCGGAGCCGACCGCGCCAGCATCACTCGATTGATTCTGAGCGACACCGGGCAAGTGCTGACGTTCGGAATTGTCGTCGGATTGGGTCTTGCGTGGGCCAGCGCGCGCTTGATCAAGAGTATGTTGTATGGGCTTACTCCGCACGACGTCCGCACCTTTGCCCTGAGCACGCTTGTGCTCGCAAGCGTGGCTGTGGCTGCTTCGCTAATTCCAACTCGGCGCGCGGTGAAGCTCGACCCCATGATCGCTCTCAGATACGAGTAGTCGCGTTTCGGATTGCACAAGCTTTGCCGAATATAATCGCGGCAAATGCCCACGCGTTCACGAGCTGCGGCGGAGCAAAGCACTCTGCGACTCGACCGCCAAGATCCCTACCTCCGTATCTTGTCCGCGACAGTGTTCGTGCGCGATCAGGACCGAAGCCTGCGGTTCTTCGTGGAGCAACTCGGATTCACTCTCGTTATTGACATGAGCTACGAATCGGGAGACCGATGGATCGCCGTTGCGCCTCCCGACGGAAGCACTGTGCTCGCGCTCATCTCACCTCCTGCGAATTCGAAGGAATCAAGGCGAATTGGGCAATCGAAGAACATCTCCTTTGTGACTGAGGACGTTGTGGCCAAGTTTCATGAGTGGCGCGAGCGCGGCGTTCAGTTCCATCATCCGCCGCAATCGACACTTTGGGGAGGCATTTCCACCCGCTTCGATGATCCCGACGGGAACACCTTCTCGCTGGTTGGAGGCGATGATTTCGTCCGCGAGATAGAGTCTCAGCGCCGCGCAGCCGCCGAACGGCTCGAGGCGGAACGCCGCATCACGCAGGAACTCGACATCGCCAAGCAGGTGCAGGCGCGACTCTTTCCTCAAACTGTGCCGCCGCTGCGCACACTGGATTATGCGGGGATGTGTCTTCAGGCGCGTGCCGTTGGTGGAGACTACTACGATTTCCTGAACTTTGGCCGCGAGCGCGTCGGTATTGTCATCTGCGACATTTCCGGAAAAGGCATAGCTGCAGCGCTGCTGATGGCAAACCTTCAGGCGAATCTTCGCAGCCAGAGCGCCGTTGCTGCCGAAGAACCTGAGCGCTTTCTTCAGTCAGTTAATCAGCTCTTCTATGCCAATTCCGTCGAGAGCGCGTACGCCACCCTGTTCTTCGCCGAGTACAACGACAATACGCGCTGCCTGCGCTATGCGAATTGCGGACACTACTCCGGCCTGCTGCTTACCTCAAGTGGGAAACTTGAACGTCTCGCTTCCACCAGCACGGTTCTGGGGCTGTTTCCAGAATGGGACTGCTCGATCGCCGAACGTAACATCTCACCCGGCGAAACTCTGGCACTATACACCGACGGCATTATTGATGCGCTAAATGAATCTGGTGAGGAATACGGAGAGAAGAGGCTTGCCGCAGGTCTCAAGCGCCATTCGAAGCTCAGGGCAAAGGAAATAGTGGACAGGATCATCGAGGACGTTCGTCGGTTCGGAGCGAACGAACAGCTCGACGACATTACTCTCATCATTGCGAAGGCCAGGGACTCCCAATCGACCGCGCACTCTCGCTTATAGCTTTCATAATTACTTTGAATCCGAGTTTGCGGAAGAAGAATTGGCGGGAAGCAGCCGAACCGCTACTCTGTATCTGCTGTGGAGCAAATGCGTCCAAACTCGGCCCCTCATCGCGAAGCCGCCGCTTCTGACTTGAAGAAGTTCGATGCCAGCTTCTTGCATCACATCGCTAAGGGCATTGCGTCTGCGGCGCCACTACCCGATCTGCTCACACACGTAGTCGAATTTGCAGTTTCCGTAGCGCAGTGCGATTCCTGCTTCATCTACGTGCTCGAGGGAGATGAGCTGATTTTGCGCGCCTCGCGGAATGCCCATCCCGATCTCGTCGACCATCTCAAGCTGAAGCTTGGACAAGGCATTACGGGCTGGGTCGCAGAACATCGACAGCCGGTCGTAATCCCCGGCAACGCTTATGGCGATCAGCGCTTTCGCGCCTTCAATGAGCTACCCGAAGACCGGTTCGAAGCGTTTCTGTCGGTTCCCATTCTGAATCGCGAGCGAGTCGTAGGCGCGATCAATCTGCAGAACCGCGCTCCTTACTCCTACACAGACTACGAGATCAGGATGGTCTCAAGCATTGGCCTCCTTGTCGGAGCTCACATAGAAATGGCGCGCTTGGAGAGCGAGAACTCGCAGCTTTCCTACCAACTGGAAACGCGCAAGCTGGTCGAGCGCGCAAAGGGTATTCTCCAGCACGATCTGAAGATTAGTGAGCAGGAGGCTTATGTCCGGTTACAGCGGCAAAGCCAGGAGAGTCGAATTCCCATACGCGATGTGGCGAATGCGGTGATCCTCAGCCAGAGCCTCCGAAGCAAGAGCAGATAAGCTCAAAGTAGGTGATGCTGCTCAAGAAACATCTCCAATCTCCGCAATAAGAACTTTGAATTTGACTTACTAGATACCTCACCGCAGAATCCAGACTGTCAGGACGAAGTTGTACCCTCTTTCGACGCGGAAAGAGGCGTGTCTCCCAGGCACGACGCCGTGCCGCTCCCATAAGACTTGTATTCCCAAATCAGTCATCTGGAAATGCACTCTCTTGCTTTCTGGAAGGCTGTACTCTAGCCACCCGTGTACCTGCCGCCAGCTCATGGCCGGGAGCTAGCAATCTTTGCCTTAGGGCATATCGAGGAGATGATTCATGGCGGAAAGCACCGCGGTTGAAATGAAACCCACGTTAGGTTTAACCGGCCTCACGATGAATGCAATGGCGCTCATCGCCCCAGGCGCGTTTCTGTGGCTCACGTTTTACATCCAGGCGACTACCGGCGTGACAGCCCCCGCCATGTGGATGGGAATTCTTCTAGCGCTGGTGCTGTGTTTGGCCACGGCCGTATGTTATGCAGAGATGGCCAAGCTATATCCCGGAACGGGAAGCTCTTATTACTTCGCTGAACAGTCGTTCCTGAACCACGACAGGGTATGGCGATATGCGCGGCTTTCGAAATTCATCGTCGGCTGGGCTTCGCACCTCTATTACTGGATTTATCCCGGCGTGATGGTCGGAGTGATGGGTATCCTCTGTGGGTATCTTGTGGGTACGCTCTGGCCAAGCTTCATGAGTGCATCGAATCCTGGGCCTGCCTTCATGATGGCTGTCTCGATCGTGTTCTCGTTCGTCGTGGCTTACATCGCGTACCGTGGTGTGAACGGATCGACGGCGGTGAACATTGCCATCAACGTGATCCAGATTTCTGCTCTGATCCTCTTCTCTGTTCTCGCTCTCGGCTATCGGCTGAATCACGCACCGGGCAGCACCGCGTTCCAGTTCGATTCCACTTCAGGATCGGTCTACTCGTACGAGTTTGCAACGACGAAGACAGTTGCGAACGGTCAGGAAACGGAGACCATCGTTCGCGATGCTAGCGGCATTCCGCAACCGAAGCTCGATGCGAGTGGCAAGCCAGTTCCATATCGCGTCAGCTACCCAGAGCGCGATGCCAGCGGCAACTTCCTTACGCATCCAACCGCGAGTTCTGTCATCAAGGCGCACAACTGGGGATGGGTCTTCATCCAGGCGACCGTGGCCATCCTGATTCTCGTCGGGTTCGAGTCAGTCACCGCGATGGGCGGTGAAGCAAAGAATCCCAAACGGGACGTTCCCATTGCGGTAATCGTCTCTCTGCTGGTTCAAGGAATGTTCTGCTACCTCTTCGAGTACTTCGCGGCAAATTACTTCCTGAATAGTGGGTACACGCTGCAAAATGCCGCCAGTTCCGCAGCACCGCTCGGTGACATGATGACGCTCGTCGGCGATGCTCTGCTCGGCCCCGGACGTGGTCGGATCTTCATGTTGGCCGAAGCTTTCACCGTATTTCTCGCGCTCATTGGCACAACGCTCTCCTGCATGAACACAGGCGCGCGCGTCACCTATGCAATGGGCAAAGATCAAGAAGCGCCAGAGCACTTCGGCATGTTGCACTCGAAGAACCTGACACCGCATCGCGCAATCTGGGCACTCGCGATCATCTCCGCCGTGGTTGGCTGCATTGGCGTAGTCACAGCTTTTGGTGATGCTGGCGCGCCTACTGATACCGCAATCCAGGCGCTCCCCCATGGCTTCTGGTCGAGCTTCGGCTATACCACGCATGACAAGATGGCAGCATTGCCGAACTCGCTGCTGACCGTCACACTGGCTTCGAACTTCGGAACGTTCCTGCTCTATGCTCTGAGCTGCGTTACCTGCCTGGTGGCGTACCACAAGCATCCGAAGTTCACGTTCGTCAGGCATGCCCTCATTCCTGTCTTTGGACTCTTGGCAAACGTCGCCTGTATGGCGTTTTATCTCATCGGTCCGTTCATGGGATATGGAACCAAAATGGAACCATTGCTGGCGCTTGGGATTGCCCTTGTGTGGGCCATCTATGGAGGTATTTACTTCACGCGAGCCAGCCGCCGCAGTGGACGCACGACGCTGGTCTCGAGCCGAGCTGCAGCTGTGTGAGTTCTCTCTCCTTCGGGTCTCAATTCCCTCGGGCAGACGCAAGTCTGCCCGATATTTTTGAATGGACTTTATGATGTATCGCGGACGATCCGGCGCCGTCGCTCTATCGAAAGACCCGGCGCCAGAATCTTCTGCAAAATCTTCCATGCTGGACATCGAATTCGCACAGCTTTCCGATCCGGGACGCGTGCGCCAACAGAACGAAGACTACCTCAACGCGGTGCTTCCCAAAACGGGGGCACTGGCGGAATCTCATGGATGGCTGTTTGTCCTCGCCGATGGAGTTGGAGGTCATGCCGATGGTGAGGTTGCGTCACGGATTGCCGTCGAGAGCGTCTGCAATGGGTTTCGTGCATCGCGCGAATACGAAGTCCACCGATCGCTGCTGCCGAAGTTACTGCAGGATGCGAACGCCAGTGTGCTCGATGCCGCTTCAAGAACTCGAAAGAGTGGCCCAGGAATGGCAACTACGATGGTGGCATGCGCCGTACGTTCCGACCGTGCGGTTGTCTGCCATGTCGGCGACTCACGGTGTTACCTGATTCGTCGCGGACATGCCGAGCTGCTCACTCGTGATCACACGATGGCAAATGAGCAGATGCGCCTCGGTCTTCTTTCGAAGCGAGACGCGGCCGAGTCTCCGATGCGCCACATGCTCAGCCGTTCGCTCGGAAGCGATTTGTTCGTAGCTGTCGATATAAGCGAGCATCAGCTCACTGAGGGTGACGTCCTTATGCTCTGCTCCGATGGGCTGCATGGAGCTGTTCCCGAAAAGGACCTGGAGTTGATTATCAGCGACAATCCGGACCTCAGCGTTGCCGTCAAAGAACTTGTCAGACTAGCGAATCAGCTTGATGGAAGCGACAACGTCAGTGTGCAACTTGTGAGAGTTCGCAAGGTAGAACGGACAGGAATGTATCGAGGACGACCCTACAAGCTCGGCTGAGGGAGTCTTTGCCGTGCGCGCCTGACTCCTTATTCATTCCTTATCTGCCTTTGTGCATAATCACAAGGTGCATTCACCCACATCTCGCGCGTTGAGCCGCTCTGATCGGCTGCCCGTTTGCCGGTCCAACGCAGGATCACTCTGCGAATGATTGCTCTTCATACTGGCGATCAACTCGACGATTACCGCATCGAAGCCGTAGTTGCTCGCAGCGGCATGGCCTCGATCTTCCGTGCGACAGACGTGCGCGACGGCAAGACTGTTGCCATCAAGGTTCCTCATCCCGAAATGGAAAGTGACGTGGTCCTGTTCGAACGTTTTCGACGCGAGGATGAGATCGGTCGAAAGCTCGATCATCCTGGAGTGGTGAAAGTTCACTCAGACAATCACCGCAGCCAGTTCTACATGGTGATGGAGTGGATCGACGGACGGCTGCTCCGCACACTTATCAATGAACAACGGCCTCTACCTATTGATCGCGCAATGCGCATTGCCACGGGCATTGCCGAGGCTCTCGAGTACATCCACCAACATGGCGTAGTCCACCGTGATCTCAAGCCAGAAAACATCATGGTGGACGCGAACGACAACATCAAGCTCATTGACTTCGGGATCGCTTCAAACCAGGGAGCGAGACGCATTACGTTCGCGAAGTTCTCACAAACGATGGGCACGCCTGACTACATCTCGCCCGAACAGGTAAAAGGAAAACGCGGCGATGCACGTTCCGACATCTACGCCCTGGGCGTAATGCTGTATGAGATGGTAACCGGCAAGGTTCCGTTTTCGGGAAATAATCCTTTTGCGATCATGAATGACCGCCTGCTGAATAATCCAGTTCCACCGCGGGAGTTGAATCCTGAGATCTCCGAACAATTGCAGGAGGTAATCTATCGCGCGCTCGAGCGCGATCCGAAGAACCGCTATGGGGCCGCTCGGGAGATGGCGTGGGACTTGAAGCATCTTGATCAGGTTGGAGTGGCTGATCGCGCCGAATTGCGCGACTGGCGCAAACGCAGCACACCTTGGGTACGGCGCGCTTTGTTCTACATTGGACTGGCGCTCATTCCCCTGATCATCTTCGGGCTGCTGCTGCTCGTAGCGAAGCACAGCTGACGGCTTTCCTGATCGACTCAAGTTCAGCGGTCATCCCCGCGTGTGACGAAGTCTGGATAAGCGCCTCCACCAAGTTCGTGGAGATCCATGCCCTGCCATTCGCCCTCGCGAGCTACTCGCTGGGGGAGAACCAGATTCAGCAGCCAGTTCAAAGCGTACGTCATGGGAAGAATGAACCCCATCAGGGTAGCGACGCCGATGAGCTGTGCGAGCAGTTGCCCACGGTGGGCTGAGTTGGAGGACCAGATAGGGAACAGACCCAGAGCAATAACTCCCCATAAACCAGCGACGCCATGCGAGGAAATGGCGCCTCCAGGATCATCCACTCTGAATTTGGCTTCAAAAATCTCGACGGCGAGAGGAACGAGGGTCCCGGCAACCACGCCAATCACGATAGCGGAGAACGGCGAAACGAAGGCACATGCCGCGCTTCCTGCGGCTAGGCCTCCCATCCACCCGTTGGCGATCAGCGATGAATCGGGCTTGCCGAGCCGTGCGTTTGTAACCATCGCCGTCATCAGGCTTGAGGCCGCACTGGCCAGAACCGTATTGATTGCCACGAGCACAATGCGCGTGGCCTCTACTTCATAAAAGAGCATCGCGCTCGCGGCATTAAGGGCGATCCAACCGATCATGGCCAGCAAACATCCGAGGATCGCGAACACAACATTGTGGCCCGGCAGAGCTGCAGGAATTCCATTTTGGGAATACTTTCCACGCCGTGGCCCGAGAATCCATGCGATTGCAAGTGCATTCAGGCCGCCGAGCACCTGAATGCAGCTTGATCCCCCAGCATCGAGAAAGCCGCCACCAATTCCATAGTTTGTTCCGAGACTCGCGAGCCATCCGCCGGCCCACACCCAGTGCGCGAACAGCGGATACGTCCATGCAGCGAGTAGAGCTGTCGATGCTGCGGACGCGCTTAGTCTCCACCGATCAGCTCCGGCACCCAGAGCGATGGAGGCGGCCAGGCTGACGCTAATCATCTGCAGGAGTGCGGTCGGCGCGACCAGCGAAGCGTCAAAACGCACGCTGCGCAAAAACAGAGTTCCTGAGGCCAGCCAGCCCCAAGGCCTACCTCCCAGGACGACAACATCCTGAAGGCCGCCCAGCGTGCCCTGGAAGGCGAAGCCGATCGCCACGTAACTGATTGCGGCAACTCCGAACGCGCAGAGAGAGGCAGTAATGGTGTGCGCCGCACTGCGGGAGCGAGTGAGTCCGGTGTTAAGGAGCGCTAATCCCACGATGCTCAGCGGACTCAAGATGATGAGGACGATGCCAAGAGTTGGAGCCCCCTCTTGCGAGAACGCAGGCATTATCCTCGCTCACTCCCGATGTAGCGATGCCCGTGGATCGCCAGGCCCAGCCCAAGGGCTTCAATGGCAATTCCAGCCAGCACAAAGGTGACTCGTGCGCCATTCGCAAGGAGCGCGACCGCTGCGAGCACGACAACCCATCCAGATATTAGGAGGAGGAAGCCGGCGAGCTTCATAGAAGGCAATCTATCGCGCATGCGCCCGCGCTTGTTCCCGAAATGGGAAATGGATTAGAAATAGACAAAAGTACGCAGCTCAAGCGCAGGTAGTTTATGGATGATTCCTGGAGGAGTCCAATTGATTTTTCTTATGCGCGAAAGAACCATCGAAGTTGGGTGCGCTCTAAAATAACGGGCTGCGGCTAGGGAAAAATCGATGACGGAAGATATTTTTCTATAAAATCGATGGAGCAGTGCGCACGAAATCGGGAGCAAGGAGCCGGCGCTCTCTAGCATCACGGCGCAACCGCATCGAATGTGTTTCAAGCGGGTGCTTGCAATCGAGCTTGAAACAATTGAGGATTAGGACGAATGCCGAAATTCGCCGCGAACCTCTCGAGCCTGTTTACTGAAGCCTCCTTTCTCGAGCGCTTCGGTCTCGCCCGGAGAGGTGGATTCGCCGCCGTAGAGTATCTGTTTCCATACGACTATCCCAAAGAACAACTTGCTGAACAGCTGCGCGAGCACGATCTGCGCCAGGTACTCTTCAATCTTCCATCCGGAGACTGGGAATCAGGTGAACGCGGAATTGCATGTGATCCGCGGCGCATAGCAGAGTTCGAAGATGGAGTAGCTCTCGGTCTCGAATATGCCGCGGCACTCGATTGCCGGCAGCTGAACTGTGTTCCCGGTATCATGCCTCTCGATAGTTGCCCACTGAGCGTGCGCGAGACGCTAGTCAGCAACTTGCGGTATGCCGCGACGGCGTTGGGTGAACAAAACATAAGGCTGCTGATTGAACCTATTAATGCCTACGACTATCCGGACTACTTCCTAAATCGATCCACTCACGCCCTCGCCATCCTCAATGAGGTCGCGCATCCCAATCTCTTCCTTCTCTACGACGTCTATCACATGCAAATTATGGAAGGTAATCTCACGCACACGATTACCAAGAACATTTCTCAGATTTCGCACGTGCAAATTGCAGACGTCCCAGGTCGTCATGAGCCTGGCAGCGGCGAAATCAACTTTGGTCATCTTTTTCGCCAGCTCGATGCGCTCGGATTCGAAGGCTGGGTTGGTTGTCAATACCATCCGCTGTTGACGACATCACAGAGTCTCGACTGGATGACTCCATATCGGACAGAAGCAATTCCAACCTGAATCTATTCCGTCCTCAGCGCCTTCATCGGCGAAATCGACGCCGCACGTCCAGCCGGAATAATCGCAGCGAAGAATGCGCAGACTGCGAGCGCGCTCGCTGCGACGCCCAAAGCGAGCGGGTCCCAAAATGAAACTCCATAGAGCTGCGCCGAGATCAGCTTTCCCGCGCCTACGGCAAGTGGTAAGCCGATGATGAGCCCGACCAGCACGCGCTTAAACGCGCCGCGCAAAACTAGCTCGACGACCCTGGCGCGATCGGCGCCGAGCGCCATGCGCACGCCAATCTCGTTTGTCCGTTGCGCGACTGTGTAAGCAGTTACGCCGTAGAGCCCGACCGCGGCAAGCAGGAGCGCCACAATTCCGAACAATCCTGCGAGACTGGCCGTGGCGCGCTCCTCATCGAAAGTCAGGTCGACCTCTTGCTGCATCGTTCGCACGCTATTGATTGTCAGGTTGGGATCGACGTCAGCCAGTGTGCGCGTGAGAAGGGGCTCCAGCGAACCAGGCGCCTGATTGGTCTCGAGCAGGATCCCTCCGATGAAGTGCGACTGCAACTCGATGCGCTTCATGATCGGGTCCTTGTAATCGACGTTTTGAGCGAGCGGCACATAAAACATCGGTCGTGGAGGCTGGTGAAAGGCGAAGCCTGCGAACCTGGCGTCATGAACGATGCCAACGATGCGGAAGGTTCCGATGTTCTCCGGCATATCGAGACCGAAATGATGATCGATGGGATCTTCGTTCTTATCTTTGAAAAAGCGCTTCACGAATGCTTCGTTCACGATCGCAACCGGCGCGGTGGTCTCGTTGTCGGCGGCTGTGAACAAGCGCCCACGAATAAGAGTCATGCCAAGAGTCTGCAGGTAATCGGTGCTGACGCGATCCCAAGAGGAACCGGCTTCTTCGTTCAGCTTCGGCGCCGGATGCCCTTCGACCAGCACTAACTCGCCCCAGTTATCGGTGAGCGGGTT
>CAYZHX010000115.1:0-13488 GCA_964476905.1 uncultured Terriglobales bacterium | reverse complement strand
CACGCACTTTAAGTATGCCGTTTCGGGAATTCCCGCGACCAGCGGATGATCCTGACTCTGGCCGCGCGCTTCGAGCAGGCGGATGCGGCGATGTGCGTCACGTGCGGCCTCCGCGAGCATAAAGAGAAAATCATCCTGGCTCACGTGGTGCGAGCACGAGCACGTGATCAAGATTCCACCGGCCTCAAGCATCTTCAGTGCGCGCAGGTTAATTTCTTTGTACCCGCGAAGAGCGGTCGGGAGGGCGCGTTTGGTTTTGGCGAATGCCGGTGGATCGAGCACGATTGTGCCGAACTTGCGACCAGCGTCTGACCAGTCCCGCAGAAGGTCGAAGGCATTGCCTTCGATCCATTCGATTTCTTGCGCGCGCAGCGAATCGCGATTGAGCGCGAAGTTCTCTTCTGCGGCTTCGAGTGCCGCACGCGATGCATCGACGCCAGTCACCTGCGAGCAGACGCGAGCGAGATGCAATGCGAATCCGCCTTGATAGCAGAAGACGTCCATTGCCGCGCCTCGCGCGTAGCGCTCGACGGCCGCATAGTTTTGACGCTGGTCGAGAAATGCACCCGTCTTTTGTCCACCTAAAGCGTCATAGTTGAAGCGAAGCGGCGGCGATGTGGCGGTGGCGTTCATTTCAACAATTGTCTTCGGTTTTTCCCCGGCAATCAGGCCGCCTGCAATCGTCGGCAGATCTTCCAGTTCGCGAATGCGCGACTCAACGCGCTCCACAATTCCGGCCGGTCGCAGCTCCCCCACGAGTGTTTCAATAAAGGAATTGCGTACCTCGGCCCGATCCATGGCCTGCGTGAGAACCTGAAAGGCGAGCACATCGTTATAGCGGTCGACGATCAATCCTGGCAGACGATCAGCTTCGCTGAAGACAAGGCGATAGGCGTTTGACTGCTGAGGAATTCCCAGGCGTTCACGATACGCAATGGCGACACGTATGCGATCTCGAACGATCGCAGGCAGATCGGCCGTGGAACACTCGTCCTCCGAGATCATTCGCAACGCGATTTGTGAGCTAGAGCTTGATAGGGCGTAGCCAAGAGTGCGATCGCGCTCGTCAACGAGGCGGACGATCTCGCCTCTCGGCAACTGAATCTCAGGGTTCAAGTCGGAGCCATACACCCAAGGATGGCCAGAACGCAGGCGCGCCGCTGCGCGGGCATTTACCCGAACGCTGAACAACGAAGCTACGGAGTGCGAAGGACGAGCTCGGCCGGCCGGCATCGACAATCGATTGTATTTCGCTCGGTTCTATTTAGGGAGGATCGACAACAGAACCGCATCAATTGGCGGCGGGAAGACGCACAGTTGTTCGGCCGCGCCTAAGTGTCTGCACGACAAAGGCTGGCCCATGCGGCCATACCCGTCTCGCAGGTTAGCCCCGCGCGCCTCTGTTGTTGTCCTCAGCTCGCAGCCTTGAACTCGACGACAGCGGCACTCCCTTTCGTCGGTCGCCGAGCGATGAGCGGCAGTATCAAAGACACGGCCATTACGATCGCGATCACGTAAATGCCTGTTGTGTACTGTCCCGTCATTTGCCGTAGGCGAGCGATCATGATGGGGGACGGAATCGCGCCGGCTCCCCAGGCCAAGAGAATCCAGCCGTAGATTCCTCCCATGTACTTCGCTCCGAAATAGTCCGCAGTGAATGACGGCATGGTGCCGAATCCCCCGCCATAGCACAGGCCGATTATGGCGAACGACAGGGTGAATACCGTTACGTTGGATATGCGCGGGAGGGAGAAGAAGACTATGACCTGAATGAGGTAGAGCAGGAAATAAACTCTGGCTCTCCCAATGTGGTCGGACACCCAGGCCCAGAAGACGCGGCCTAGCCCGTTGAAGATCGAGATCACACCCACCATGCCTGCCGCCTGCACGGCAGTCATGTGGATCATCTGTTGCGCCATGGGTGACGCTTGACTGATGATCATGATTCCGGCGGAGACATTCAGAAAAAGCATCGCCCACAACAGATAGAACTGCCACGTCGCTACAGCCTCTTTCACGGTGTAATCGTAAGTACCCGCGGCTTTGGAGACAGCGGTCTTCGGCTGCCATCCTGGCAGAGTCCAACCTTGTGGAGGATTGGCGTAGAACTGGGCGGCAACAACAACGCCGATGAAATATACGATTCCGAGAGTAAGAAAAGTCGCTGGAACACCTTTGGCAAGAATCTCGCGCGCGGCGAATGGACTCATGACCAGGGCGCCAAATCCGTAGCCGCAAACGGCTACGCCAGTCATCAGCCCCCGCTTGTCGGGAAACCATTTCACTAACGTAGCAACTGGCGTGATGTAGCCCATGCCCATTCCCAGCCCACCGACGACGCCATAGCTCAGGTAGAGTCCGGTCAGGGAGTGATTGCTCGCGGCAAGGGATGCAAGCATGTAGCTGATGCCATAAAGCACGCCGGCTACGGTGGCAACCTTGCGCGGACCTACACGGTCCATCCACAACCCGCCAATGACCGTTCCCACTCCGAGAAACAGGATCGCGAGAGTAAAGGTCAAGGAGACTTGCGTCAGCGTCCAATGCTCGGTATTGGTCAGAGGTTTGACAAAGACGCTCCAGCCATAAGCAGCGCCCAGGCAGATTTGCATCACTACCGCCGCCACTGCGATTCCCCAGCGGTTTGGAATGTTGTTAGAAGCCATCGTCTTCGTCTCCTTGCGTTTTCTTGCTCAAGCCACAGCTCCTGCGGCGTCTCCTGCCAGGCAGGTTGCTCCTACAATCTCGACGGTCGCGTTGTAATCGGGCACGCCGCTGGCGTCAAGACGGCCCGCTGGAATCAGCACGTTGACTTCCGGCCAGTGCGCGGCCAAAACTCCGGGACGGATGCGATCCACGCGCACGCGTCCTTTGAACTCGCCTAACTGGTTTCGCAGTGTGATCGGATCTCCGGTTTTCAATCCGAGGCGTTCGGCATCTTCAGCGGAGACGATTACATCATCTCGGCGCGCTCCGGTGAGCGGATCGATTTCATCATGAATGATGCTGTTGAACTGCTTGCCGCGACGCGTTGTGAGCAGAAACTGTCCTGCCGGCACGTGCTCATCCGGGAGCTCGATGGCGGAGAAGTGTCCTTTGCCGTCGGGCGTGAGGCACTTGTCGACCAGCAAACGACTACCGCCGTACTGGAAGTTGTCGCCTTTATATTTCAGATTGGCGATGCCTTTGTACGTCGGGCAAACGTGCTCAATCTCGTTGCGAATGTCCTGCGTATCGCTCCAACGGAACGCCTTTTCAGAGCGTAGCGGATCGAGCTTGCGCGCAACCAAAACCGGGATCTCCCATTCGTCTTTCGTTTCAGGAATACGCGGACCGGGAATCTCCGGGCTCAAAATGACACGGCGTTCGGTGCTTGTCTCCGAGCCGCCGCCACGTTGCTCATAGCGCGTGCGTGCTGGGAAGAGCACGACTGTATCTGCCGGATCGACGAGCATGGTTGGGTTTACGACGATGTCCTGATGAACGCGAAGCTTGATCTTGCCTAGAGCACGATCGACTAGCTCCGGCTGCGGCAGCGTCTGCTTGAAGTTGCCTCCGCTTTGCCATAGCGCATCGATCTCACCGCGCTCTGCCGCGAGCACCATTTGGGAGGCCGGCATTCCCTTCCAAGTTGGCGGCTCGAAGCCCCACATCAGCGGAGAGGCGAATCGCTTTGAGTTCTCCTCAGAAACGGGAAAGCCCATCACGTACGCGGACGGCATTCCGCCCATTTCGGCCCCACCCTGCACACCGCTATGTCCCCGGATCGGCATGAGGCCCGTGTGTGGGCGCCCGATATTTCCGCGCGAAAGTTGAAGGTTGACGATGGCGCGAACGTTGTCCGTCCCATAGCGGTGCTGAGTGATCCCCATGCTCCAGACGACAATTGCGTGTCGCGCCCGGCCAAACATTTCAGCGAAGCGGAACATCTCTGCGCGTGTCTGGCCAGCGGAGCGCTCCAGTGCTTCCCATGAGAGTGCCCGAGCTTTGGTCTCAACCTCCTCCCAGCCGACCGTGCGCGATGCAATGAAACCGCGATCGACCCAGTTATTCTCGATCAGGTGCTTGATCACTCCGTAGAAGAAGGCAATGTCCCCGCCAGCGTGTACCTGAAAGAACTCATCGGCGAGCTTGGTGCCGAAGAGGGCGCTCTCGGTGACCGATGGTACCCAATACCGTTCCATTCCGGGCTCGACATAGGGATTGACCACAACGATTTTTGTCCCGGCTTTCTTCGCGTAGTAGAGATACTTGGTCGTGACCGGTTGGTTATTCGCCGGGTTCGATCCAATGAAAACGATCAGATCGCTACCAATCCAGTCGGAATATGAGCACGTCGTCGCAGCGCATCCGACGGTGGCCATCAGTCCTGCAGTGCTCGGTGCATGGCAAATGCGAGCGCTGGTGTCGACATGATTTGTCCCGAGGAAACGCGCAACTTTCTGATGCGCGTAATAGGCTTCGTTCGTTAGACCCCGAGAAGTCAGAAACCATGCCAAGCGCTTCGGATCGGTCGCTTTAAGTTGTTGGGCGACGATTTCAATTGCCTGATCCCACGAAACGCGCGTGAATCCTTTTTCGCCTTTCCTGCGGATCATCGGAGCTGCGAGCCGCCCGAGCTTCCGCAGCTTTTTCTCCGACATGTCGCACAGCGGCGCAACATCTTCGAGCAGATGCCAATCCATCGCTGGCATGGTATTGAGACGCAGCAGTTGCAGCCGGACAGCGCACAGGTGAATGCCCTTCATCGTCCAGTCGTGCATGCCTGCGGTGCCGAGGGAACACCCGTCGCAGCAACCGTCGCGCAGAATGCGATAGGCGTAGCCGAGGTTGTCGCGGTTCTCCCACGCAACGTCGAGCATTTCTTTGTAGCTGTTGGGATGCTGTCGATTCAGACCGTAAGGGATGAGGCTGACCCAAGTCTTTGGATCCCACCGCGAATTGCCTTTCTCGGCGGAACCCTGCGCAAGACGCGCCACAAACACCTCCCCAGAGCGAAACTGCGAAGAGGGACAATGCGTCCCAAAAGCGGCAAACGCCAAAACTGCCCGACAAATCTACGCCCATTATGGGAGCAGGAGCAATGAATTTCTTGAGAAATGCAGTGTAAAGTGCGAAATCTCGGGATGGACATGGACGGAGAGGGACCAACGAGGAGGCCTACGGTGCTAAAATTTCAGCTCGATGCCGCAATATGTCATTGAACGTAATGTGCCTGGTGCTGGGGCACTTTCGGAAGCAGAGATCCGGGAGTTGTCGCTACGTTCCTTACGCGCGCTGAACGAGCTTGGACCGCAAATCCAGTGGCTACACAGCTACGTCACAGAAGATAAGGTTTACTGCGTTTATATCGCGCCCGACGAAAACAGCATTCGCGAGCACGCGCGGCGGACGGGGATTCCTGCAGATCGCATCTCCGCTGTTCGCAGGCTCATCGACCCGAATGGGTTGAACTGACGGATTGCGTTCGTTGCAGCGAGTACTGGATCGCCTTTTCGAATGTCATCGCAGCTCCTTCCCCCCATGCCTCCTCGCCTGCCGATTTTCCAAGTGCATTCCAAGCTGGTGCAAGCGCCTCATTGAGTTTCTCCTGTTCTGCATGCCTCAAGGGTGCACCGATAAGGCTTCGCAGATGAGCGGCAGCGCCGGCAAGCATGAGCGCGCGCTTCGGCTGTCCCTGAGCAAGAGACAGACGCGCGTATCCCTCAAGGCTGCGCGCTAATCCTCGCCGATGTCCAAGATCGACAAAAATCTGCACGGCCTCGCCGTATGCCTGCAGGGCTGACAGATAGTTTCCACGGTTGCTGTAGATAAGTCCTAGATCGGTCAAAGACCGCGCGCAGCCCCAACGATCGCCGGCATCGCGGAACAATGAAAGGGCACGCTCATAGAGCTCGCCTGCGGCCGAAACGTCGCCCTGCTCGGAACAGATATCACCCTGCAGGTTGATGGACCACGCAGCTCCGCTGCGATCCCCGAGCTCCTCAAAGATGGTTGTGGCCTCCTGTGCTGCGGTGTGCGCGCCAGAGTAGTCGCGGCGAACACGAAGTACATTGGCGAGATTGTGTAGACCGCGCGCCGTCGACACGCGGTCGGAAGCCGCCCGCCAAAAGGCGAGACTCTTTTCAAAGATTTTCTGAGCGGTGGCGTAATCGCCTAGATCGCGCGCGTTAACGGCCAGCGCATTGAGAGCGGTCCCCTTACCCCATTTGTCATCGAGTTCCTCATACAACCGAAGGCTTTGACTGAGGTAGCGGTGCGCGGTAGAAAATTCTCCTTGAGTAGTGGTCAGTGCACCCAGGAATGTCCAGATCTGTGCTCGCTCCCGGGCGTAGTCATCTCCTGCGAGTTGCACGATCGCTTCTAGCCTCGCGCGTCCTTCGCTTAAATGTTCTCGCATGTCCCAAAAGCGGAATAGCGCGATGCAAACACGCAAGCCCCACTCCAGTTCCCGATTCTGGAACAGCCAGTCGAGAGAACCGCGAAAGTTGTCGATTTCTCTATCACATCGCGCGAGCCATGCCGCGCGATCAACCGCGTTCAGCTCCGGATTTCCTTCCTCCGCAAGCACCAGGCAATAGGCCGCATGCGCGCGGCGAACCTGGCGTTCCTCGCCGCTATCGCGGAGACACTCGAGTGCGTATTCGCGAATAGTGTCGAGCATCACAAAGCGCGGTTCGGCGCCATGCACCTCAATACTCTGAAGAAGGTTCTTGTCGATCAGCGAGGAAACGCCCTCGAAAGCATCCAGATCGAGGTCGTAACGCGTGTTGCAGACCGCTTCAACTGCCTCTAAAGTGCACCCACCCACAAAGACGGAAAGGCGTCGAAAGAGCTTCTGCTCGGCTTCGTTTAGCAGATCATGGCTCCAGTCGACTGCGCTACGGAGTGTCTGCTGGCGCTCCGGTAGATCAAGGGCTCCACCTACCAACAGCTGCAAGCGGCTCTGCAGGCGGTCGAGCATTGTGAGTGGCGAGAGTACACGAGTTCTTGCGGCAGCCAGTTCGATCGCTAGCGGCAAGCCGTCCAACTTGGAGCAGATTTCCCGAATTGCCGCTTGATTCTCCGGAGTCACAGAGAAGCTCGGTCGCACCGCTTTAGCACGCTGCACGAATAGTTCAATGGCAGAGTCCTGCGCGAGAGGCGCTACTGGAAACTCCTGCTCGCCATAAATGCGTAGGCAGGCACGGCTGGTAATGAGGACCTTTACGGGCCGGCACGCTTCCAGCAGCTCGACGATGAGCGTGGCTGCAGGAAGGAGCTGTTCGAAGTTGTCGAGGATAAGGAGGAACGGTCCGGAGTCCCGAAGTTCGGCGGCAATCGCTTGGCAGACTGTGCGTCCGGCCGGCTGCTGGACGTCGAGCGCTTTGACAATTGCGCTGCCAACCAGATCAGGATTGCTGATCGCGCCTAGGCCAACAAACTGAACGCCGGCAGTGAAGTGGTCGCTAACGGCAGCGGCGACCGCGAGGGCCAGCCGAGTCTTTCCCGCTCCACCCGGTCCGACGAGAGTGAGTAGACGGACATCCGGACGTAACAACAACTCCGATGCTCCTGCAACCTGCTGCTCACGTCCGATTAGCGTTGTACGTGGATTGGGAACATCGAAACGCTTTTTGCGTACGGCTGTGAATGGCGGCGCCGGATTTTCTTCTCGCTCGAAATTCTCCTCAAACGCCTCTGCTCGAACTCTGTGGCGAAGGACATTTGCCGTAAACAGATATCCGCGACGGGGGACTGTCTTGAGCAACTCCTGTTTGTGATCATCAAGCGCCCGTCGAAGTTCCACCGTGCATTGGACAAGCGAGTCGTCGGTGACGAAAGAGTCCGGCCATACGGCCTGAATGAGTTCCTTCTTGCTGACCAGCCGGCCAGCATTCTCGACCAGGTATTTGAGGGCTTCGAAGACCTTGGGACGAAGTTTCACTTCTTGTCCCGCTTTGATAACGCATCCCTTTGCGAGGTCTAGCGTGAAGTCACCGAACTGATAATTTAGGCGCTCTGTCTCCAAAGGGGCACCAACACGGGATTCCGCGTATTCGTTGAATCTTTGGACTTTCTTTGGCGGTCTTTCGTTACTTCCCATTCCCACGCGCAGTACCTTCCACTTGCGAGGCGAGATCAGTACTGCGACCGGTTAAGCGAGCCTACGCAGTGCGAATTCTAGCAAAGCAAAGGCTGCGCCCACCCGGGTGCGCAGCCACTTTCAGAGCCGTAGATGACATACAGATCAAGATTAGAAAGGTCTCTACTATGAACTTCGAACGATTCGCGACGTATTTGCAGTTTTTCAAGGTAACTTTGTTTGCTGCCGTGGTGTGCGCGTGTACCTCAACGGCGTTCGCGCAGGATGGGCACTCGCATAACGCCCAGCAGAACGATGCGACGAATAGCCAGGCTCAAACACTTCTCAAAGTTGTTCGTGAAGCAACTGAGAAATACAAAGATGTCTCAGTGGCTGAAGCGGATGGGTACGCGCTCCAATTCGGCTGTGTCACTGGGCCCGATTCGGGAGCAATGGGACTTCACTATGTGAATGGCGCGCTCGTCTCCAGCGGTATTCTCGACCCGAGACATCCGCAAATCGTGATCTATGAACCGACTCCGGATGGAAAGGTAAAGCTGACCGGAGCCGACTTTCTGGTGATCGCTTCACAATGGGACGCGCACCATTCCGGGCCGCCCGAGCTTATGGGACAGCTGTTTCACTACTTCGAAGCTCCCAACCGCTTTGGTCTCCCGGCTTTCTATACGCTCCACGTTTGGGCCTGGAAGGACAATCCGAACGGAGCATTCGTCAACTGGCATCCGAATGTTTCCTGCCAATCCTTCTCCGCACAGTGAGACAATTCCAGCCCAGCTTCCTGCATGCGTTGCTCCAGATGGGAGACTGGGCTGGGTAATTAGGAGTAACAATAACTACAGGAACGAAAGAGGTATTCACATGAGCACAGCACCAGTTTCCGCACTCGACATGAACAAACTCAACGCTTTCATCGGACAATTTGTGAGTGATCTCGGCGCCTCAGCCCACGCCGGCATGGTAGTTATCGGAGAAAGACTAGGACTCTACAAAGCGTTGGCAACCGGTCCGATGACGCCGGCACAGCTCGCGACGAAGACACACACCGACGAGCGCTATGTGCGTGAATGGCTCTCTTCGCAAGCCGCCGGGGGGTATGTGACATACGATGACAAGACCGGCAAATTCAGTCTTAGCGAAGAGCAAGCCTTTACGCTTGCGGATGAAAACAGTCCCGCATATCTGCCCGGAGCCTTTCAGTTGGCTCTTGGCGCACTCGCTGCGGTGCCGAGGATTACAGATGCATTTCGCTCAGGCGCTGGATTTGGCTGGCACGAGCACGCCGAGGATGTCTTTCACGGATGCGAGAAGTTCTTTCGCCCTGGCTACGCTGCGAACCTCGCTAGTTCGTGGATCCCGTCGCTGGAAGGCGTTCAAACAAAGCTCCAGCAAGGTGCGCGCGTGGCCGATGTAGGTTGCGGGAAAGGAGCTTCCACCGTCCTCCTAGCAAAAACGTTTACCAAATCACGTTTCTACGGATTCGATTATCACGACGGTTCCATCGAAGCTGCACGCGAGTCCGCAAAGCGTGAAGGAGTCGCTGATCGCACCAGCTTTGATATCGCCAAAGCGAAAGAGTTTCCGGGCAAAGACTACGATCTCGTCGCGTTCTTCGACTGTCTGCACGACATGGGCGATCCGGTGGGCGCAGCGAGACATGTGCGCCAGGCGCTGGCAAAAGATGGCACATGGATGATCGTGGAGCCGTACGCGAAAGATGATTTGAAAGACAATCTCAATCCCGTGGGCCGCGTGTACTACTCCTTCTCCACATTGCTGTGCACACCGTGCTCGCGCTCGCAGGAAGTCGGCCTGTGCCTAGGCGCGCAAGCGGGCGAGGCGCGCATTCGGGAAGTGGTGACCAAGGCGGGATTCAGCCGCTTCCGACGGGCTACCGAGACTCCGTTCAACATCGTTTACGAAGCTCGACCGTAAATACAAAAAGGCTCCGGCTGCTTTGCCCAGAATGGAAAAAAGGATCATATGAATTCAACTTCACAAGCCACTGCATCAAAGACGATCCCAATCGATGGACATTCCGATTTTTCGTCCATTGTTTCCGTCCTGCAGCAGGGTGCGCGGGAATGGCTTCTCACCGACGACATGCTGGCGCGTTTCGCTGGACGCGCCGCCGCCTACGATCGCGAGAACCGCTTCTTCCAGGAAGACTTCGACGAGCTACGCGCAGCAAAGTATCTGCTGATGCCTGTGCCCACGCAGTTCGGCGGCTCAGGCATGACGCTCGCCGAGGTCTGCCGTGAACAGCGGCGGCTTGCGTATCACGCACCTGCTACCGCATTGGCGGTGAATATGCACCTTTACTGGGTGGGTATAGCCGCCGATCTCTGGCGTGCTGGCGACAAATCTCTGGAGTGGCTCCTGCGAGAGGCTGCTGCAGGCGAAGTCTTTGCCGCTGGGCATGCTGAAACCGGGAACGATATTCCAGTCCTGCTCTCCACAACGAAAGCAGAGCGCGTGGACGACGGCTACCGCTTCACCGGCCGAAAGCAGTTCGGCAGCCTTACGCCCGTCTGGACGCGCTTCGGACTGCATGGCATGGACCTGAGCGATCCCAATCAGCCGAAGGTCGTTCATGCCTTCATGCCGCGCGACACGGCCGGCTACGTGATCAAGGAAACCTGGGACGTTCTCGGAATGCGCGCGACGCGTAGCGACGATACCATTTTGGAAAACGTCTTTATTCCAGATCGGTACATTGCTCGGGTGGTGCCTGCCGGCGGAGCTGGAGTCGATGCATTCGTTCTCGGAATCTTCGCCTGGGCGTTGCTGGGTTTCGGCAACATTTATTACGGACTAGCCAAGCGCGCTTTGGATCAGACCGTAGCCGCAGCTAAGAAGAAGACGTCCCTGGCGCTCTCGCGTTCCATGGCCTATCACCCCGAAATTCAACATGCGGTAGCAGACATGATGATCGAACTCGAATCTATCGGTCCGCATCTGGAAAGCGTGGCTGCCGACTGGTCAAACGGCGTCAACCATGGCGCGCAATGGCCAGCCAAGATCTTCGCGGCAAAGTACCGGGCGGTTGAGGGATCCTGGCGCGTGGTGGATTTAGGACTCGAGGTGAACGGGGGCGGCGGCATCTTCCGCTCAGCAGGATATGAGCGCCTGGTTCGCGACGCTCGGCTCGGACGCATTCATCCCGCAAGTTCGTTCCTGACTCATGAGGTGATCGGCAAGACGGCCTTAGGGGTCGGTCTGGATGAACAGCCAAGATGGGGATGAGCAGGCGGCAAAACGAAACGTCCTTGTTCTCCCATCTCTCTGTTCCTCCGCACGAAGTGCGCATATTCCCTGCGCAGGGAATTTTGCAGGGAAAAAATTCCCGCAGGAAAATTTTTTATCGCCGGGCCCGCATAAACACTGGCGATTCGCACTCGACCAGGGAACTTGCAGGAAATGTGCAGGGAATTTCGACTAGCCGTTTTTGCAAGTAGGACTTACTAAGATTTGCAGGTCCAGTTCCCGAGCCCGGAGAGTACAGCACGGACTTCAGCAGCGAATCCCGGCCTTGACTGTGGGTTGTGCGGCTTCCTCATCCGTGTTTCGTGTCCGGGTCGAGGCTCAAGGGCCGGTGAATTATGACGAAAACTGTCATAATCCGCAGGCCATCTGCTGACTTACCGCAAACAATTTGGCGCCTTTCACACCCTGCCGCATCTAAAGCTCTCGTCGGGACCAGCGGGTGGTTAGCACGAAACGCTGCTCCTCGACTCGTCGCGCGTTCTCTGCCGACGGTTTAAGATTCCCAGAATTGCCCTATGGCAACTTCTCTGTCCAGCCGGTGGTCTGGTTCGCAGCGCTCGCTCGAGATGCTGCAAGCACGATACGCCGAAGTGCGCCGCGCCACGCTCGCGCTGGTTGCGCCGCTTTCTGCGGAAGACCAGATGCTGCAATCGATGCCTGGAGCTAGTCCCGCAAAGTGGCATCTGGCGCACACCGCCTGGTTTTTTGAGACGTTCATTCTCCGGCCGCATAGCCGCGGATACCGCCCTATCGACGAAAGATTTCAGACCGTCTTTAACTCCTATTACAAACAGCTCGGAGATCATCCCAATCGTGCCAATCGCGGGCTGTTTTCGCGACCTACGCTCGACGAAGTACTGTCCTACCGCGACTACGTTGACGAACACATGGTCAGGCTCATCGGCGAGCTGGATACGGAAAGCCAGAGCGAGCTGCTTTCAAACATCGAACTCGGACTGCAGCACGAGCAGCAGCATCAGGAGCTGATACTCACCGACATCAAACACGCCTTCTGGAGTCAACCGCTCAGACCTGTGTATAAGAGCCAGTCGAAGGCAAAGCTGGCGCAACGCATCGTGGCTCCAAAATGGGAAACGTACCCCGGCGGCGTTGTGGGCATCGGCCATTGCGGCAACGGATTTTGCTTCGACAACGAGCTGCCGCGCCATCAGCTTCTTCTTCACGATTTTCGTCTGCAAAATCGGCTGGTTACCAATGGCGAGTATCTCGAATTCGTGGACGATGGCGGGTATCGCCGTCCGGAGCTGTGGCTCTCCAATGGATGGGACGCGGTCGTGCAAGAGCACTGGGATGCTCCTCTGTATTGGGAGCGCCACGATCAATGGCTAGTATTCACCCTGGCGGGAGTGCAGGAGCTTCGTGTGGACGAGCCTGTCTGTCACGTGAGTTACTTCGAGGCAGATGCCTTTGCACGTTGGAAGGGAGCGCGCCTGCCGCTCGAATCAGAGTGGGAGCGCGCAGCCTCTGATCTGCCGATTACAGGCAACTTCGTCGAACGCGGTGCGCTGCACCCTGAAGCCGCAGGTTCCCAATCTGGTACTCATCCCGAACAGATCTTCGGCGATGTCTGGGAATGGACATCGAGTCCTTACGTCGCCTATCCCGGATTTCGCCCTGTGACAGGCGCTCTTGGCGAGTACAACGGAAAATTCATGTGCGATCAGTGGGTGTTGCGCGGAGGGTCATGTGCAACGCCGCAGTCGCACATTCGCGCAAGCTATCGGAATTTTTTCCCCGCGCCAGTCCGCTGGCAATTCACAGGCATAAGGCTGGCCGCGGATGCTTCATAGAGTCGTCCCTGCAATCCGCGAGCTGCCGGAGATCGCCGGCGCAGTGCTCGAAGGTCTTACGTCACTCCCAAAATGGCTTCCGCCAAAACTGTTCTACGACCATGAAGGTTCGCTGCTCTTCGAACGCATTACAGAATTGCCGGAGTACTATCTCACTCGCACTGAGAGAGCGATTCTGAGCGAGTACGCCAAGGAGATCATCTCGGCGGCGGCCAATCCTGGGACGTTGGTCGAACTTGGAGCCGGCAGCGCTTCCAAGACCACGTTGCTGCTCAACGCTGCGGTCGAAGCCTCTGGTGAAGCGAACTACATTCCAATTGACGTCTC
>CAYZHX010000114.1:1812-13503 GCA_964476905.1 uncultured Terriglobales bacterium | reverse complement strand
TGGCGCGACTTGCGGCAAAAGAAAATGAGCCAGATGACGCGATTCGCTACTTCAATGGCGCAATCTATGGCGCATGGGTCGACGATCCGGTTTCAAAACGGCAGCAAGTGCGTCAGGAGCTGATCAATTTTCTGATCGCCAAAGATCTGAAAACCCAAGCAAGAGGCGAACTCCTCACGTACACAGCGGAGATGCCGAAGAACGGCAACTCACACCTTTGGGTGGCGCAGGCTTTTAGCCGCATTGGCGACGATCGCAGTGCGCTCGATTTCTATCGAGTGGCGGTCCGTGCAAATCGACGCGACATAACGGCGTTGCTGGGAGCAGGACGAGCGGCATTTCACCTGGGCAGATTCCGCGATGCTCTCGAGTATTTCAAAGGCGCTGACGAAATCCATGACGATCCTGCGACTGCGCAACTGATCCAATTGGTGACACTCGTCATTGATTCAAATCCCTTTGAGAGCCGTATCGATACTAAGGAGCGCCGCCAGCGCTTGCTCCTCGCCATGGATGTTGTGGACCATCGCCTGCGTCAGTGCGCGGAAGCTCAAAACATCGATCTGAATACGATCGGCACAAATCCGCTCCAAGTAGCACGTGCCCGTTGGGTTTACCTTGACAGCCAGATTCGACACGCACGCACCGGAGCAGACCTTGTACAGCTCCTGCCTCCTGTCGCAAGCCTTGTCACCACCGTCGAGCAACAGGATCCTTGCGGACTTCCAAGCGCTGAAGATCAGGCGATGCTGCGCATTTACCAGAACGCGGAGGACTTGCAGTAATGAACGTACCCGCACCTGCCGTTAACGCTCCGGACTCTGGAGAACTGTTCCCGAGGCGAGAGCGAGTGCACGGGGAACGCTTCTTTCTGCTGCTCGCAATTTTCATCGGCATATTCTCAGGACTGGCGGTGGTCTGCTTCCGCATTGCGATCGAATACGTGCGGATCACGCTGCTGGGACCATCGCTTTCCCCAGCGTATCCGCGAATTCTGCTTGCCCCAGCGTTGACGGGACTTCTCGTCGCGGTGCTCGTGATTTTTCTGTTCCCTAAGGTTCGCGGCAGCGGAGTCAATCAGACCAAATCGGCGCTTTATATTTTTGATGGATACATTCCATTTCGGACCGGAATCGGGAAATTCATCTGCTCCGGAATTGCCATTGGATCGGGACAGTCTCTCGGTCCGGAAGATCCATCGCTGCAGATCGGCGCGTCGATTGCCTCGGCGCTGGGCAGAAGGCTTCGCCTTACTCGCGAGCGTTTGCGGCTTATCGCGCCTATTGGAGCAGCCGCCGGACTTTCGGCGGCTTTCAATTCGCCTATCTCCGCGATTCTCTTCGTGATCGAAGAAGTCATTGGTCGATGGAGCGCCGGCATCTTCGGCGCGGTCGTGCTCTCGGCGATTTCGAGCGTCGTTGTTACCCGCTACTTTCTCGGCTCCCAGCCGCTTTTCCGTATTCCCGCAGTGCAATTCACTGCTCCGTCGGAACTGCTCGCCTATGCAGCCCTGGGCATCGTGGGAGCGCTCGCCTCGATTGTTTTCAGCAAGGCGATTGAGATTCTTCGGCCGCGCATGAAGGCCTTGCCATCCTGGACGCAATTCCTGCAGCCTGCAATCGCCGGCCTGATTATCGGAGCGATTGGCTGGGCGGGCCGTCCCGAGGTCATGGGCGCTGGTTACGAGTTTATCGACCGGGCGATGCACAACCAGTTCACATGGCAGGTCCTTGGAATCCTTGCCGGCCTGAAGATTCTTACGACTGTTCTTTCGTTCACCAGTGGCACGCCGGGTGGAATGTTTGCGCCAACTCTTTTCATCGGAGCCATGCTTGGCGGCGCTGTCGGAGGAGTCGAGCGCCTGCTCTTCCCGCATTTGGTTACCGGTTCAATCGGAACCTATGCGCTGGTCGGCATGGGCGTGCTCTTCGCTGGATTCCTGCGTGTGCCCATGACGTCGGTGTTCATGGTGCTTGAAGTAAGCGGGAATTATTCGATTATCGTGCCGGTGATCCTCGCCAACACCATCGCCTATCTAATTTCTCGAAGTCTGCAGCCAGTGGGAATCTTCGATCTGCTCAGCCGCCAGGACGGCCTTGAATTGCCGTCGATGGAAGAAGAGCGCGAGGAACGGGTGCTCCGTATCGAGGATGCCATGCATCCGGTGAATGTTCCCATTCTGGAATCGCAGAACATCATAGAAGACGCGCTGGCAGCCGCACAAAAAAGTGGTGCCAAACAGGTCCTGGTTCACGATCCTCCGTTTGGCTGGTCGAGTGTCGACGCCTCAGTTCTGCACGAACTCGTCAAGAAGGGTGAAGGCACCCGAACGCTGGCGCACAGTCTTCCGGAAACGAGAATGCCGCCCGTTTATCCCGACAATCGTCTGGAGGTTGCGCTACGTCACGCGCATCATTGGCCCTTCCTGGTCGTCATGCATCGAGCCGATCCAAGGCAACCTGTGGGTTTGGTGTCTATGCAGGACATTCTTGAAACTCTCGGCCATTAGTCCCTGCGCGCTCACCCAAGCTGGCTAAGAGCGTCCAAGGCAACATGAAAAATAGTTGCTTTTTGGCTTTTGTGGCCATGCTGAGCTTTTGTGCTTATGCTCAGCAGGCTCCCGACGAGCACCACCAAGGAGTAGTCCAGCGCGGCGATCAGGTGATGGGCTTTTCACATGAGAAGACCATTCATCGTTTCCGGCTCACTCCCGACGGCGGCACAATCGAGGCGCTCGCCACCAATCCGTCGGATGCAGCCAGCCGTGAGCAGATTCGCACTCATCTCGAGCACATCGCACAGATGTTCCATAATGGGAACTTCAATGCGCCTATGCTGATCCACGCCCAGACACCGCCTGGCGTTTCGACAATGAAAAAACTCCGAAAAGACATCCAATACGATGTAGAAGAGACGCCGAATGGTGCACAGGTAAAGGTTTCAAGCCGAAACCGACAGGCGGTTTCGGCCATCCACGATTTCCTGAAGTTTCAGATCCAGGACCATCAGACTGGCGATCCGACGAGTATTAATCCGACGAATTGAATGTCTGGGACTTGTTCACTTCGCTCGGACGGAGAACACCAGACGCGCTGCTATATCGCTTGTAGTTCTCAACTGAAGCGAAGGTCCGCGTATCCATGCGGTCGATGTAAATGGTGCCGTTCAGGTGATCGATCTCGTGCTGTAAAATTCGCGCGTACCAGCCGAAGGCGCGGATTGTGTGCGGATTCGCTTCCTCGTCGAGACATTCGACTACCACTTCACGTGAGCGCGGCACTAACCCCATGAATCCAGAGAGACTCAGGCATCCCTCAAAGAACTCGACCTTCAGCTCGCCGTAACAAACGATGCGCGGATTGATGATCACTTGGAATGGCACCGGCGTTCGCTCTCGTGCAGCGACTTCATCGGGTGGAAGATCGCGGGAATATTCGGCGAGATCTTCGATGATCGCGAGCTGAATTCCTTCGCCGATCTGTGGAGCAGCGAGGCCAACACCGGGTGCGTCGCGCAAGGCCTCGTGCATAAGCGCGATCAATTTCTTAGTGCGATCGGAGAGAATTTCTTCGCGCGATAGCTCACGCGCTCTCTCGCGCAGCACGGGTTCACCTACCTGCAGGAGCTTGAGTCCCATTCGGCGTTATCTCGCCAGGACAAAGGCGACGATGGTGTTCTCGGATTTAGAAGGCATTTCGTCGAGAATGGATTCTTCGAGGTTTTCGGGATCGGGAGTCATCTCGCAGGCTGCGATCTCCTCATGAGTCGCTCCGCGGAAGCATAACTCGCAAATGCCGAGCCCGCCTCCCTCGTTACGAACCGGTGGTCCAAAAACGCGGCATGTCATCGGACGATATTCATACAGATCGCACGTTCCTGTATTCGGGTCGAGCGCTGGACACGGTTCGCCATTGGCGAAGTTCTCAAAGGCGTCTTGCGCATCTTCGTCGGCCGCCAGGATTCCCGTCTCGGGATTGCCAGGAAAATTTGCGGCTGTCCGCTTCACGTAAGCACGAGCACGAGCCTGGACACGTTCCGCCTGCCCACGATCTCTTTGTTGCAGCGCCTCAAATCCCTCTCGCAGCCGAGCTGCGTCCAGCGCGCTGATCGCGAACGCGCCGGCGCAACACTGCGTGCACCCAGGACGGCAGGCCAGCCACCTCCCTGCCCTTCGTGCGGCATCGGCGAGTGCAGCATCGATGATTTGAACTAATTCGCGGTCGCGCGCGGGACGAGCTGAACTCATATCGTCAGCATACGCCAGGTTCAGATCAGAAAACGAGCACCGATTTAATCGAGAATTCCATTATGGAATAGAGTTCCCGAGGAAGCTGCGCACCACAACCTCTTTACCGCATAGCGAGTGCCTTATCCGGCTTCTTGTTGCCGCAATTTCTAATTCCACGCTCGATGGCCGTTCCTTCTTCGTAGTCGTTCCAGGTGTCGATCATTAGAAATGGCAACGGACGATCGGCCGGGAAGTAGCGGCGGTAAAGGTTGAGTGAGTCTTCAAGCGTCTTGCCGCAGCGGGCGTCCATTTTGCGGCCGGAACCCCATTCAGCTTTGGAGTCATCAAAGCCGGGCCAAGCGGCGCCGACAGCGATCTTGTTGGGCTCATCGGCCAGGCGCTTGTAGAAGTTCTCGAGGTAAGTGCGGCCCCAGTTGCTGCCATCGCGCGCCCAGCCTTTCTTGCCGGGCGAGACCCATGCGTAGTAACCGTCGAAGGCGCCCCAGTTCTTTGCGTCATCATCTTCGTAGAGCAATACCGGCGGCTGCTCCCATCCGGCTGCTGCTTGCTTCACGCGCTTCCAGTCCGTATCTCCCGATTTGGGAAAGATGAAGACCATCGGACGGCCGTCGAATGTCAGGTAAGCATCACGAGGAACGGTCGCATGCGGGCCAATGTAGTGCTCGTAGGCGTACTGCAAATCGGAGATCGCCTGCTCGGTCGCGCGGCTGGGATCGTCTACGCTCTCATCGTACAGAATGGCCGTCTTGAAATCGTGTTCGGCGGAGACCTTCTGGAGAGCGGCGTAGCTGTGGTCCTCGAAATCGTGGGAGGGGCCATACCAGTTCACGACGAAGGCTTTGATATTGAAGTCTTTGGCGTGCTCAACCTGATTGGCGAGTACGCTAGCGTCCTGCGAGTTGTAGCCAACATCAATGTGGCCGCTGCGTCCAAACCAGGGCTGATACGCCGCAATGATCTGCGGACTTCCGTCGGGCGCGGAGACCTCCGAGCGCAGAGTCCTAGCAATGTCGGTGCGCTTTGAACCTGCGCATCCGCTAATGATTGCTAAGAGTGAAATCAGAAAAGTCGATGCCAAACGTCGAGACAAGAATTCCATAGATGTGGGTATGATTTCGCCAAATTAAGCAGCAGCTCCGTTATTTGGATGAGAAATGGGTGAGATACGTTGGACGTGACCAAATTCGAGTGCGGGGCCCCAAATCGGGGATTACGCAAAGAAATTGCATTCACTAGCCCGGTTGTGTCGTATCTCTGTGTGAGGACGTAATCGAGGCCGGAAGGTTGCCGGGTGAAGGTTAACGCAGCGGCGTTTGCTGATCTAGTTCGGGAGCACCAGGCGATGGTGTTCAGCATCGCCTATCGATTTCTACGGGATGCCGCTACCGCCGAAGAGCTTGCCCAGGATGTCTTCCTGAAGCTCTATCACGAGTTGCCGCGGCTGGAATCTGCAGATCACGTGAAGTTCTGGCTACGTAAGGTGATCACGCACCGGTCGTTTGATTCCGCGCGATCCGCGTATCGACGACACGCAGTTGCGCTCGATGAGATTCCAGAGCCGGCAGTCGCTTCAGCAGATTCCGATCTTCTTCTCGCGGCGGCGTTGCGGAAAATGGTGGCGTCGCTTCCGCACGAAGCGCGAATGATTGTGGTTCTGCGTTACGAGGAAGAGATGGAGCCGCACGAAATCGCGGAGATGTTGGCTATGCCGGTGGCGACGGTAAAAAGCCGATTGCGTAGAGCACTTGTTCTCTTGCGTGGTAAGGCGCAGCGTCTGATGGGAGAAACAGTTCGATGAACAACTTGGAAAGGAACTTGCGAGGCGCGTTGCATCGCTGCGATCCTCCGGCAGGATTTGCGGAGCGCGTGATGGCGCGAATTCACCAGAACGCCGATCGCGAATCGCACAGAAAAACCGCTTTCTGGAAGTGGGGGCTGAACTTTCGCTGGTCTGCGATTCCCGCGCTCGCGGCAGTCCTGGTATTTGGCTTCTGGTTCCGAGCATACGAACAGCGGCAGCAGGAGGAAGAAGCGCTTGCAGCCAAGCAGCAGGTCATGCTGGCGTTGCGAATTACGGGAAGCAAGCTGCGCATGGCGAAGGCAAAGGTAAAGGCTGTAGAAGGCGAACACCTGAAGACGGAGAACACGTTATGAAACGCATCGCAATTTTTATTTTCCTCGCGGGCGCGATTGCATTCGCGCAAGAAATAAAAATGCCCGTCGATCTCGACAAGCTGGCCGCTAAGGCGAGCGAGACCACTGAAGTGACGCTCAACGGCCGCACTCTGCAGCTTGCGGCAAAGTTCATGAATGACGAAGGTGACGAAGAAGCACGCAATATCGTTAAGAAGCTGAAGGGAATCTACGTCCGCAGCTTCGAGTTCGATTCACCCGGTCAATACTCCCAAGCCGACATCGAATCGCTTCGCGCGCAATTGAAATCTCCGACGTGGGAGAAAGTTGTGAATGTACAGAGCAAGCGTGACGGGGAAAATGCGGAGATCTATTTCAAGACGGATGCCGGAGAGCAGATTGCAGGCCTGGTTGTGATCGCTGCCGATCCAAAAGAACTGACGATCGTACACATTGATGGCCCGCTCGACCCTAGCGATCTCGATAAAATCGGCGGAGATTTCGGGGTCCCCCGTTTAGAAACACGGCCGCAGTCGAAATCCCCGAAAGCAGGCACACATTGAAGCGCGCGATGTTGTTGGCGGTTATGCTCTGCCTCGCTGCTCCGGTCGTGTCCCACGCGTCTGAAATGGATCGCGTCGCACGTGCCATTGAGGCCCAATTGGGAGTACGACGAACACACATTCCGATGCTCGGATTCGCGATGTTTGTCGGTAAAATTGCGAGCGGTTTTCAGATGCCCGGCGCTAAGCTGGCGGTTTTTGAAGATGGACGATTGTCCAGTTCCTCACCGCAAGATCTTGAACGCGCTGTCTCGAGCGCCTTGGGCCCGGAATGGACTCCGTTCGTGAAATCTATTTCGAACCATGGTGGCGAGCAGACTTGGATTTATCTGCGCCCACAGGGCAAAGGTCTCCACATGTTCATTGCGACTGCGGAATCAGGCGGGGTCTCACTGATTGAAGTAAAGGCCAGCAAACGCCAGATGCGCCGCTGGATAAAAGACAAGGACCTGGATTAGCGATTTTGTGACGCTTTCCTCTTGCTCGGTCCCGATCACACGATTTTGCACGAAATTTTGTACCTCGACGTACAATGTCCGGCATCTCTGACTGAGCACGTATTTCACATCCCCTTTTCAGGAGACTTCATGAGACGCCGCGTATTTCCGCTTTTAATCGCCGTTCTGTTTGCAACCGCCGCCTGGGCACAAGGCTCGGAGTGGCAAATCGATCCGGCACACACCACGGTGGGCTTCACCGTGCGCCACATGGGCATTAGCAACGTCCACGGACGGTTCACGAAAGTAAGCGGGACGGCTAACGTTGACGACAACGACGTTACGAAATCGAGCGTCAATGCGACCATGGACATCGCTTCCATCACTACTGGCAACGACAGTCGCGATAACGACCTTCGCAGCCCGAACTACTTCGACGCTGCGCAGTTCCCAACCATGACGTTCAAGTCGAAAAGCATTACAAAGAGCGGCGATAACAAACTAAAGATCGTCGGCGACTTGACGATCAAAGGAGTGACGAAAGAAGTCACTCTGGACGTGGATGGACCGTCATCTCCAGTAAAGATGGGGCCGAATCAGCGGCGCGGACTCTCTGCTACAACCTCCGTGAATCGCAAAGACTTCGGCGTGGGAGCCAAGACACCCTCGGCTATGGTCGGTGAAGAAATTAAGATTGAAATCGACGCTGAGCTAACTCAAAAGGCGGCGCAGTAAAACTCTCTTCACCACGGAGACACCGAGAGCACTAGTGTGAACAGGTGCGCATCTGCATGTCTTGGTGTCTCCGTGGTACATCACTTTCCAAACGGATCCTCCAATGACGGACTTTGCGGGGTGAAGAGCTTAGCCCCGTCTTCGGTGATGTGCATGTCGTCCTCGAGGCGCACTCCGAATTCTCCGCGGATATAGATTCCCGGCTCGTCACTGAATGCCATTCCAGGTCTTAGGGCCAGAGTGTTTCCGCGCACGAGATACGGCCACTCATGTCCATCCATGCCGATACCATGACCGACGCGGTGAGTGAAGTGTTTGTAGTCTGGTCCGTATCCGGCATCGGAAATCACTTTTCTTGCTGCGGCATCTACGGACTGTGCTTCAAGTCCCGGTCGCGCCTGCTTCAGCGCTGCGCTTTGGGCGCGGTGGACGATATCGAACACTGATCGCATTTTGTCGGTTGGCTTTCCCAAAACGAATGTGCGGCTGATATCGGATTGATACCCATCGACGGTGCAGCCGTCATCGATCAGCACGATTGTGCCTTCACGGATCACCTGCGGCTTGACTGAGCCATGTGGCAGCGCCGACGATTCGCCGACGTTAACGCTGGCGTCGCCACGGAATCCGAGCTTCTCGTAAGCCGCAGAGATCAGATTGGCGAAATCGTACTGAGTCATGCCCGGCTGAAGCGCTTTGTACACGGCTTGGTATGCCTGCAGAGTAACGTCATTCGCTAGTTGCATGAGTTCGATCTCATGCGGGGTCTTTATCATGCGGCATCCGGCGGTTACCGGTGTCGCACTGGTGATCGCTATTTGCGGCGCAACTTTAGCAACGCCATCGCTGAAGACGAATGTCGTCCGCTCCTCAATTCCCAGGTGGCCGCTGCTGATGCCGCGATCCTTCAACCCCCCCGCCACGAGCCGATAGGGATCTTCGTGTTCTTGCCAGGTGCGCACGTCGGCATTGTTGCCTCCGGGGCCATTCGCAATTTGCTCACGAGCGCGGTCTTCCTCGAATGCTGGACACACATAAAATGGGTCACCTTTAGCCGGAATAATGGAGGCAAAAAGCCTTTCGCTGTTCCACCAGCGAATGTTCGTGAAATACAGCAACGACGTGCCGCCGATCATGAATATCGCATCCAGCTTGTTATCACGCATAACCTGGCGCGCGCGTTCGAGCCTCTCACGGCGCTCCTCGAGCGTAATCGGCTTGGCTTCGCTCTTGCGAGATTTGAGTTCCGCGATTGAGGCAGGCAGAGTCCCTGACTTCGGTTCTTGTGCTTCTGTAATTTCAGGAATGACAGCCGCTGCGCCGGCGAGACCCGCGATCTTAGAAAATTCGCGACGGGTAATCATGAGAGAGCGAATTATATCTAGGGAAATAGGCTGTCGCCTTTCAGCGATTGGTTTTCGGTAAACAGTGGCTTCTGGCCGAATCAGCGGGAGGAATCTAGACACATAGCGGAAAGCCTCGGTACACGAGGCAACCATTTTGATTGCACCCCTGAACTCAGTGGTAACACTTGCATTTCTGCCAATGCAGGTAGGAATTTCCGGTAACGGCGGAACATGACCTGTCGAACGTTACTAAGCGTAAGTGGCTGAAAATACAACCTGCTACTCTGAATTCAGCATCTACTCTGGATATGGCAACCTGTCTGCAATTCGCCTCCTGTCACAAGGAGGCGCCATGAAGTCATTTTTTGCAATCTGCGTTTTGCTCATTCTGGGTTCGTTTGCATTCGCCAAAGATGAACCCGTTTTCCATCAGGCCGGAACTATTACCAATATGGACGCAGTGCAATGCGGCGTCGATGAAAACAGCGGCAAGAGTTTTGCCGGCGAGATTCTCGGTACAGACGGCGCGCACAAGAAGTCGCGCGAGATGCTCTGCCAAGAATACGTGCTCAAAACTGATCGTGTGATGTATCGCATTCGTCCGCGCGACGACAAACATCCCGTTCTTCTGCCAGTTGGAGAGCGCGCCGAATTCCGCATCAAGAAAGACAAGCTGCTGTTGGCCGTCCCTGAACTAGACGGCAAAGAGCGCGAGTATTCAGTCACCTCGATGCAGATGGTCAACACGGATTCGCACACTACTGCAGAGCGCGCAGCCAAGTAGAGCGGGCGTCTAGCTCGTTCTTATCGTTCGAATCTTGTGAACGTCGAGTTTTTTCAAGTTCCGTCTCGATCTTCGGGAGTTAAGGAGAAAAGAAACATGAGGCAGTTTTTCATTGCAGTTGCCACTTCGAGTTTGTTGATTCTGGGCGCGTCGGCGCAGACCGGATCGCAAGCCAGCGGCTCAGCAAATACGAACACCAGCGTTCAGGCCGGGCAGACGAACGCCAACGTAAATTCAAACACCGCCGTTGATGCTAGCGGCGACGCTCATCGGCGGGGATCAAGTGCAAACGCCAGCGGCGAGAATTCCAACTCAGCATCCGTGAATGGCGCCTCGGCGAACAGCAGCGGGGCCGGATCGCTGGCCGCGGGCACAAGAATTCCAGCGACCTTAACCAAACCGATCGATGCGCGCAAAGCCAAGTCTGGAGACCAGGTCGTTGCCAAAACGACTCAGGATGTTCGTTCCGATTCGGGAATCGCAATTCCACGCGGCTCGCGCCTGGTCGGCCATGTTACCGACGCCAAGGCGAGAGCAAAGGGTGATTCGGAATCGGCACTGGGAATCGCATTTGATCAAGCAGTACTGAAGAACGGACGGCAGATTCCGTTAAACGCGAGTATCCGCGCGCTGGCTGCATCAGCCAACAGCGCGTCCGCGTCCATGGGCGACGACAGCCTTGGAGCGGCCGGCAATTCCTCTCTTGGCAGCGATGTTTCTGCATCAGCGCCCCGTGCTGGTGGCGGTCTCCTCGGCGGCGCAGGCAACACAGTGGGTGGCGCAACGAGCGCTGTCGGAAGTACAGCTGGTGGTGCCGTGAATGGTGTTGGTAACACGGCTGCAAGCGTCGGAGCCAATGCGGGCGGTACGGTCAGCGGCGCGACTCGCGGAGCCGCCGGTCAGCTCACCTCGCAGAGCCAAGGCGTAATTGGACTCAATGGCCTTTCGCTCAGCAGCGCAGCTTCGAACAGTACCAGCGGCTCTGTCATTACTTCAGCCGGAAAAGACGTAAAGCTCGATAGCGGTACGCAGATGTTGCTGCAAGTAAATCAATAAGGTTGAATCTGGAGACGCAATCGATCTTGATTGCGTCTCCAGTGGTTTATCTCCCTGTCCAGCCTCTTGGGAATCCACGCTGTCGAACCGATTTCCCGAAGCGCGCAAGGAAACCCGGCTTCACATTTCGCGGACGGGCCACTCGCACCGCACTGCATCCATCTCACTGCATATGGAACTAAGGCGGATATCAAGATTTATTTCTGCAGGCGCTCTGGCTGCAATTCTTACTTTTTCAGCTGCGTGCAATTATTCGGCATCGCCGGAGAAGAATGCTTCGATGTCAGAGCAGGAAACTTCGCATGAGCGCACCCCGGCAGACGGCGGAGCGCAAACCACGAATAAGCGCAGCGTACCGGTAAAGCCCGCTACGGTGAAGAATTTGCGC
>CAYZHX010000114.1:0-1712 GCA_964476905.1 uncultured Terriglobales bacterium | reverse complement strand
CGCAGTATTCGGAGTCAGCGTCCGGCAGCTTTGGCCCTCCGCCATTCGACGCTGAAGCAACGCACCGGCTTCGATTTTCCTTTTACCCGCAAGGGGGCCAGGGCTCGCAACGGGAATTCGTGAGCAGCAAGTTTAGCGGCAGTATGTTCGGAGATGATGATTTTTCCCGATTTTGCACTCGACATCAACCGCGATGCGGTGTTTACGGTGTCCCCGATGACCGTATAGTCAATTCGTCTCGGCGAACCGATATTTCCTGCAGTTACAAATCCAGTGTTGATGCCAATTCCAACCCTAATTTCCGGCCACTGGCGCTCCTCGCAATCGCGATTCAACTCGGTTACAAGTCGCTGGATAGCCTGTGCAGCGAGCACGGCATTCTTTGCGTGATTGCCTTTACGTACTGGAGCACCGAAAACGGCCATGACGCCGTCGCCAAGGAACTTATCGAGAGTGCCGCCGTAGTCAAAGATGATCTCGGTGACATGCGTGAAGTAGTGATTCAGGATTCCCACCACTTTCTTTGGTTGCATCTTCTCACTGAGCGCGGTGAAACCGCGGATGTCCGCAAATAGAACGCTGACTTTCTTATTTACTCCGCCGAGGCGCACGTTCTTCTTAGGATCCTCTACCACCAGTCCCACCACTTCTGGTGAAAGAAATCTCTCTAGTGCGGCTCGCTCCGTAACCTGCTGCGCAATTTGTTCATGAGCTGCGAGCGTATCAATGGCCGCACCCGCTTGCGTCGCGAGCAAGGCAAAGATGTTCCACTCGTGCTGAGTGAATGCGTGCGGACGCTCGAGGTTATCCACGTAGAGAATTCCGAAGAGCTTATCTCGTCCCAGCAGAGGTGCGCACATGGCGGAGCGCAGGCCATTGATGCGCATGCTCTCGCTTCCGGTAAAGCGCTCGTCGGTATCGGCATCAGTTACCAAAATGGGTTTTTGCTCGCGGCGGATGCGCTCACGAATCGCATTACTCATGATGAAAGGCGGTTGCATTGCGCCGTTGATCATTGGTTGGCGGTAGCGCACTTCACTTTGACGAGCGACGTTGCCATCTTCATCGAAGAGCATCATGAACCCTCGCTCGACGCCCTCGATGCGAAATGCGAGGTTCATCACCTGCTCCGAGATATCGTTCAAGGCGAGCCTGGAACTAAGCGCCTTTCCGGCGTCGTAGAGCATGCTTAGTAGTTGATTTTCACGCTCAAGGCGTTGGATTTGCTGGGTGAGTTCTGAGGGAACTTGCCCGGCAACCTGGCTTGCGATCTCATCCGAGCGCCCGCGACGCAGGACTTTATTTAGATTAGAGAGCAGATCGGCACTTTTGATCAAAATGCCAGAGTCGCGAACTTCTTCGTAGCGCAATTCGTAAGTACCGAGTTTGGCGACGTCGTTATCGCGTAGTTGCCGATTGTCAATGCGCTGCCCATCGATGATGATGCCGTTCGTGCTGTCACGGTCGGCGATGAACGCTTTCCCATTTTGAATCTTAATAACGGCATGCAAGCGGCTCACGCTGCTGTCCTGTAGCACCAAGTCGTTGACCGACGCGCGGCCAATACTCACCAGAGGCTTGGTTAGCTCGAGAACGCCGCGCTTGCCATCTGGGCCTGAGATGATAATGCGGCTCATAGACTATTGCTGAGGTTCGAGCAGAGCTTCGACTTTGCTGAGTTTCCCTGGTTCTACGTGGACTGTCTGCTTGAA
>CAYZHX010000113.1:0-13621 GCA_964476905.1 uncultured Terriglobales bacterium | reverse complement strand
GATCTGAAAGCTACATTTGAATTTGACATGTTTGGCGTCGGCGCCCAGGCCGGCCAAACACAAATTCGGCCCCGTCACTACTTCGGGCAACTGGGCCAATTTCTCGCTGGTCAAACCAATACCGTATTCATGGACATAGACGCGTTTCCCAGTGTTTTGGATTATTGGGGACCGAATGGAATGGTATTCATTCGCCAACCCCAGTTTCGTTGGATGCCGATCCAGAGAGAGAACACCCACTTGTGGATTTCCGCGGAAGCACCGGGCCAGTCTGGTGACCAGGGTCTTCTTGCCGATCGCATTCAGGAAGCGGGAATAAAAGCACGATTCCAATATCCAGATATCGCGGCACAATTCCGCTATGGGGGAAAAGGAGGTTACATCCAGGGTGCGGCAGTCGTGCGGAACGTCAAAATAGATCAAAACGGAACAAGTCCATTCAATCTCAATCAAAGCTTAACTGGATGGGGATTCAACGTTAGTTCCTTAGCAAAAATACAGAAGGATTCTCTGCATCTTCAGTATGTGGTTGGTAATGGAATCGAGAACTACATGAACGATGCTCCGTTCGACGTAGCTCCCATAACGAACCCTGGAAACCTGGCACGTCCCGTCAAAGGGAAGCCAATTCCGATGTGGAGCTTCATGGCCTATCTCGATCATAAGTGGTCAGATAAAGTCACATCTTCACTCGGATTCTCTGAACTTCAAATGCAGAACACGAGCCTGCAGGCAGCAAACGCATTTCACCTGGGTCAGTACTCAACCGCAAACCTTTTGTATTCCCCCACTGAACATGTGACGTACGGCGGAGAATTCCAGTGGGCGCGCCGCACAAACATGGCAGCGCCAGGTGCAAATGACTATAAGCTTCAGTTCTCGTTTAAGTATAGCTTTGACGCTAAGATCATTGGCCCTAAGTAATCAACTGAAGTAGCCAGTTGCGGATTATGAAGGCATATATGGCCTCGAGACCGATCTTTTAAGTCGAAGGATTAGACATGCAACGAAAGCATGAACGAAGGAGTCTACAAATGATTGCGAGGAAATTACTGTTTGCTGCATTGCTATCAGCAATGACGGTCATGCCGGCGACCGCTTTTCAAGCCGCAGCGCCGGCGCGGAGCAAAGGCAGCCCGGTTGCTCCTCGGCGCGAGTATGTGGAAACAGTCGTTAAGGAAGCTTATGACAAGTTCCAGAGCGAAACTAAGGGAAAGAACGCCGATTATATCCCTTATCTTGCTCAAGTGAATCCCAAGTTGTTTGGAATCGCGATCGTGACCACGGATAATAATGTTCTCACGATCGGTGACGTAAAGTATTCGTTCTCAATCCAATCAATATCTAAAGTGTTTACGCTGGCCCTTGCGATGGAGGAGCTGGGAGCAGGACCGGTGTTTGCAAAGATTGGATCTGAACCGACGGGCCGTCCATTCAACTCTCCCATCGCAGTTGTGGACATGCAAACCCACACTGGTAACCCGTTCGTTAATGCTGGAGCGATTGCTACAACCAGCCTCATTTCCGGCAGTAATGCGGACGAAAAATGGAACAAGATCCTTGATTTTTACGGCAAAGCCGCCGGAGAAAAGCTTCAGCTCATCGATGAAGTGTACAAATCGGAAGCGGCAACGAACACCGGTAACAAGGCCCTCTCGTACCTGCTTGCTAAGTACGAGCGGATTTATGCCGATCCGTTCGAGTCCGTTGATATCTACACGAAGCAATGCTCGGTCGGAGTAAACGCAGTTCAGCTTGCCCGGATGGGTGCAACGTTGGCAAACGGCGGAGTCAACCCGGCGACTGGCGAGCAAGTGATCAAGCCCGAAGACGTTCCTCATATCCTCTCCACTATGACGATGGCTGGTCTTTACGACGGATCTGGTGGCTGGGCTTGGAAGGTGGGTTTGCCCGCGAAAAGTGGGGTTGGCGGCGGCATTTTAGCGATTGCTCCTGGCAAAGGCGCTATTGCGGTTTTTGCACCTCCGCTCGATGAAGCGGGAAACAGCGTGAAGGCACAGGAAGTAATTGAGTACGTCTCTCAGAAGTTAAATTACAACCTGTTTTCTCCGAGTTCAGTGGGATTTAAATGAGAGTGCGCTTTGGCTATCACCAGCGTGTCGGTGGTAATTGCAGGTTCCCTCGTGAGTGTGGATAGCAGGGTTCGTTCTGTCAGTCTAACGGCCTGGGCTACGGCTGGAGGACGTGTGGTGCAGCAGTTTACGTGGAAATCGAGTGTCCTACTTCTGATGTTGGCGATCAGCAGCCTCTCTGCTGCTGGGATCTGCCAGAGTGCAGGTGCACCGGATGGAAGCTCACCCGGTGCTTCGTCAAATGTTTCTGACACACTTAAAGACATCGATCGGCTAATCGAACAGAACCGCCAATTGGAAAAACAAAATCAGCAACTGATCGACGAGATCACCACTTTGCGTAACGCGCTCGCGGCGGATCAATCTGTTAAGCCAACCACCGCCAGGACAGACCAGCCGCGGCAGAAGACATCAACTACGGCCGACACCGAGCAAAGTGAGGAAAAGAATTCCGCTCCGTCTGGCTCTGTGCAGACGCCTGATAAGTCCGCAAAAGCGTCGGGAGCGACTGAAGGATACTCAGAACCTAAGATGTGGGGGGAGTGGAATCCCGGGCGCGGCTTCCAGGTCGCGAAGACGGAACGCGGTGAACTCGACCTGAGTGGGTACATGGTGGCCAGGTATCTTAATCAACTACCACCAAATCAGACCGCTGTAGATCATCTAGGCCGCCCGATTGCCGTTCAAGCCCGACAGGATTTCCAGTTCCATCGCGTCATGTTGTTCGCAAGCGGGTGGTTCTTGGATCCGAAATTCCAGTATGGGACCTTCGTCTGGACTGTGAATGATACAACGCAGGTGGCTGTTGGAGGAGCGCTGCAATATAACTTCAACAGACACTTCATACTTGGGATGGGAGTCAACCCACTCCCAATTACACGAAGCATTCAAGGCAGCCATCCTTATTGGCCTAGCTACGATCGGGTCATGGCTGACGAGTTCTTTCGCCCATTTTTTACGCAAGGCCTATTCGGGCAAGGAGAATTGGCTCACCGCCTTTATTACAAGTGGATGACGGGCAACAATCTCAGCCTGCTCGGAGTAAGAGCGACACAGCTCACGCGCGAGCTTAACTTTGGCGCAAGCCTCACATGGATGCCCACTACGGGCGAGTTCGGACCTCGCGGAGCTTTCGGCGATTTTGAGAATCACGAGAAGCTTGCCACGCGATTCGGTGCCGGCTGGGGATTTAGCAGAGAAAATCGGCAAAGCAATGAGAACGATCCTGCGAACAACACCACCATCCGACTTGCCGATAGCCTGAACATCTTCGATCCTGGAGCTCTCGCGAACGGAGTAACTGTACAAAAAGTTACATACCACCTCTTAGCCGCAGATGCTGGTTTAAAGAAGCGCGGGTTTTGGATAGGTGCAGAAGGCTACTATCGCTTGCTCGACAATTTCAATGCGAACGGTCCGCTCCCTGTTAGTGCCATTCGGGACACTGGCTTTTATGTCCAAAGCACATATATGGTTGTCCCCAAATTGGTTGAAGTCTACGCCGGCACGTCGTACGTGTTCAGCAATTATGGGCACCCAAAGGAGTTCGTGTACGGTGCCAACTGGTACCCGGCAAAAGATCGAAATTACCGGTTAAATCTTCACATCATTAACGTAGGTCACTCTCCGGTTAACAGTACTTTTGGCTTCTACACTGGACTTCTTACGGGCACTATCGTTGCCGTCGGTGGAACCGTCCTTTACTAAACCATGGAAGGTTCGGTGCACGTTCGAGGTTAGGAGAGGGCAGATTCTTTGGATTAGACATATGCCCTATTTTCGTTTTCGCAATCGCAATCTATTAATTTCATTCGTATTACTTATCCTGCTGTGCTGCGGTATGCAGACAGCTCAGTCGCAAGCATCCGCTTCAGCTCAGTACGAGCTCAACGATGTTCACTTTCATCTAACCAACTACGTTCAGCAGGGAACCGACATCCATGACTTTGTGAAAATCATGGGAACAAAAGTAGGGCGAGTGGCCCTATTTGGTATTCCCCTGCAGCAAACCTGGTCTTATAGAATCGATGGCGATCATGCTCCGACGTACTACCTCCAATCAGACGCGCCTCTGTACTACTATTCGTACACTGATGCATGGATCGCTACTGCATACAAGTCTCTTCCTAAGGACCAGCAAGCCCGATTCGATCCCATGATCACTGGGTTCAATCCAGCAGACATGTACGCTGTGGACCATATACGACGAGTGTTGCAGGCATTTCCAGGAGTCTTTTCGGGCATAGGGGAATTCAGCGTTCACAAGGAATTCGTCTCCGCGAAAATCGCCGGAGTCACTCCAAGCCTCCAGGATCCTGCGCTGGATAGAATTTTGGATTTTGCCGCTGAATCGGGCCTTGTCGTCCTCATTCACTGCGATATCGATACTCCCTATTCAAAGTATCAATCGTCTGCTCCCGGAGAGCAGCGCGAAGGAGAACCGCTGTATCTCACACAGATAAAGGCGCTGTTCAAGCGACATCCGAAAACGACAATTATTTGGGCGCATACAGGGCTGGGCCGAATCGTCCGTCCCATCAAATCCCATGTGGCGGCCCTTGAAGAGATCCTTAAAGATCCCGAACTCAGCCATGTCAATTTCGATATCTCATGGGACGAGGTTGCCAAATACATCGTTGCAACACCAGAGACCACTCGGATCGCCGCGGACTTAATGAATCGTTATCCCGACCGCTTTCTGTTCGGCACCGACGAGGTTGCACCTTCGAATCAGGACAAGTATCTCAAGATCTATCGTGAATACGATCCTCTTTGGCAAGCCCTCGATAAGGACACTAGCTTTAAGGTTCGAATGGGGAACTACCAGCGGCTGTTTGACGCGGCTCGCCTAAAGGTGAGGACCTGGGAAAGAGCGCAAGGCTGGCGTGCTGCAGATAACAATCAATGATAAGCAGCAGAAGCTGCTTATCTTAGCTGTCGACGTTGGGCGTAGCGGAAGGCCTAGATGATCGCGTGTGCATGAACGGCAGAGAAGCTAATTATTGTGCTGCAATGAATGAGCTAGTCTCACCAGGTTTCGAGGATGAACCCGAATGAGACCTCCGCGGGGACTGTCAATATCCGCGATGAGAAAGAATGAAATCGCTATGATCAAGGGCATGACGAAAAGCACAATTCTGGTTGGCCGATACGAACTATAACCCATTAGGAGGCTGCAGGCGGTTGCGATCAGTCCCATTAAGATCCAGGCGGCAATTGGGATTCGGTTCCACCAGGCGGCTTGTGTATAGCCTTCTGAATTCAAAACATCGTTCATACCTGAAAGCGCCAGGACAGCTGCGGCAGGTGGTTGCGCATTTAGGCGGCCTGCATGGACGCTCGACCACAGCTCGTTTTGCATGTGTGCAGTCTCCGCATAAAGTTTTTTGAGATCACTCTCGTTGCGGTCTTCATAGAACAGCAGGCGCTGATCAAGATACTTCTTTAAAGATTCCCGTAAAGCCCCAGCCTGTATGCCAACAAGATCAGCCCGGACGTATTCTGTACCGATGGCATTGGCTTCTTCTTCTTCATATTTTTTCCGCAGATCGTAATGCCCAAGCGCCATCGAGAACGTGAACCCAATTAGCAGAGCTAGTAAACCAAGGCTAGCTCCAGTTACCACATCCAAGTCCTTGTGATCTTGATCGTCCAGAGGCCCTAATTTCTTTTTAACGATAACTCCGACACGGCCGGCAACCCACAAGAGCAAGATGGTCAGTGCGAAAACGAAAAGCGGATAGTTCACAATGAATTGCATTGAGTCAAAGGCTGTTTGATCCGGATTCGTATGATCATCGATCGCTTCTGATGCCGAAAGGATGGGAGATACGGCTCTGAAAACATCTAAAACCGCAGCGGGTAAGGCGGTAACTGTAAGAAATAACAGGGTGAAGCTTATTAGAGATGACCATGATTTTCGCTTCAGCTGGCGAGGATCGGTACAGTATCCGGTGTCAAGCTCGATGCCGGTTGCGCTACGGAAGTCCTTCGCCTGTCAATCTAAGCAGTTGACGCGACCTTTCCTCCGTTTTAGCTTCCCACTTATCTGTGGAGAGAGCCAATGCTCACAAATCCAATTGCACCCGACCGATTTGTAACCGAAGTGGAGAAAGTGCGCTCTTGGATCTCGTTCAGAGCTCGCGGGCCAGAGACACCGCGTAATCGACGACGAGGATTCAGAAGTACCGAGATCATCTTGTTTCTGGCGTTTGTGATTTGCATCAGCCTGCCGCTGGAAGCCGGAAACAAGGTCCAAACTGCCTGGGACAAAAACGCCGATTTTTCCAAGTATCACACCTACACCTGGCCAGATGCGCTACCCACAACAACACGTCCTATGGTCGCACTCGAAATTAAAGGGAGCACCGACGAACAACTCAAGATGAAAGGACTTAACATCGAACCTCGCCATCCTGATTTGATCGTAAGTTTCTATGGTTCGGTCGACTCAGAATCCTCAGTACCGCCGTCTGATCCGGCTTACACAGCCACGGGCGGAACCCCACTGCCGGGCACGACGCCATGGACGAACCGGAGCGTCGGAACCGTTTCTTCTGTTTCCAAAGGTGCTCTGGTAATTGACATCAGGGATGCATCTACGAATCATTCCGTTTGGCGCGCAATCGCGAAGCATACACTCGAACAAAAGTCGTCTGCTTTACAAAAGCAAATCCACAGCGTGATCGCGCAAATGTTTCAGGATTTTCCTCCGTCCAAATCCAGCCGCTGATGGCGTGCTCCTGCGATGATCCAGAACGGGGTAGTTGACGACGGCATGGAATCTCTGCTGGTGGTCTGACCGACAAGACCTCTCTCGGATGATCTTCATCGTACTGAGTCGATCACTGTTCATGCGAGTCTGCGGCACTCGCACTACTGCGCAATCAAACTCTTGTGACTTCGACCTTCTTGCTGTCCTCCGAGAGCAACTTACGTTACCCCAAGCACCTTCACACGCTGTATGATTTGATACCAGGATCGTGAATGCCAAAGGTAACGATTAAGTCGGGAATTGTAGGGCCGGGCGGATGCGAAGAGGAGATTTCAGAGTACTTTTGCGATTCACCTCATTGTTCAAACATTGCCACGCAAGTGTTGGGCTGCGTGCGAGAGCTTCGGCTTCGGATCGCTCTCTGCGATGAACACGCCGCGGCGTTAGGTAGGAGAATCTATAACTCCTAATCTTTCACCGGTATGCTCGTTATGACATCAGGAAACCGAAACCCTGAGGGAAGAAGCTGAAGAAGCTGAACTCGCGACTTCCCTCAGGTTTTCTGGCCAGAGGAGCAGCTGATTCCACGCTTGTTGCCAGCGTGACGTCCCTCCTACTCGCGTGCAAGCGCCGCGTGTGCGAGGAGATCCAGATCCTCATAGGTCTCCTGACTCACGTCGACCGCAACGCCCAAGATCGTGCCGCCTATAAACGTTCCAGGACTCTCGTATTCCTGGCTTACCTTATCGGCGCTGTCGTACCCCACACAGAGTCCATCGCCGCAGAGTGTGAAATGTCCGACTTGAGCTCGCATTGGACCTTCAGCTACCGCCTTATTGTCCACGAAAGCTGAGCCGTCCCGAGCGACTCACCATACTTGCCGGCCTTTTCTCGCATGAATGAAACGCCGAGCGAATGCTTGCCGGGGGCGAGCACTCCGGAGACGAACTTCTGTTCCGGCTTGATGCCGAGGAAGTTGTACACGTAATAAAGCTTCCGATCCTTGATGAAAAGCGCGTGTCCGCCAAAACGCGAGCCATGCGCGAAGACTACGCCCTTCGCATCCGCCGTAATATCTACATCGGCGATGATCTTGTAAGAGCGGCCGCGGATGTTCACTGCGCATGTCTCCGATACAGAGCTAGTGTTCGGGTAGTAGATATAGCGATCGCGTGGCGGCTCTTCGACCGGACGTTCAATCGAGAGAATCTCTAATGGTGTGCGGTCGTCAAGAGGCAGAACAGAGTACTTCTCCGCCTCCTCGAACCACGCTGCGATGAGTTGCTTCAGTTTTTCAGGGTTTTCTTTCGCGAGATCCTTCGACTCCGACCTGTCAACATCTACGTTGTAGAGTTCCCATTGATCCTTGTCGAAGTGACTCTTTCCCGCCAAGGGTGCATGAACAGCAGAGGCTTTCCATCCCTTTTCCCACATTCCCCGTGTGCCGAGCATCTCGTAGTATTGGCGTTTCTTCCGAGTAGGTGCTTTGGGATTGTCGAATGTGTAGCGCATCGAAACTCCCGGGAGAGCCCACTGTTCGACACCGCGATAGACCTTCGGCATCTCGAGGCCAACCACGTCGAGGATGGTAGGCACAATGTCAGTCACGTGATGGTACTGGTCGCGAATCTCGCCCTTTGCCTTAATTCCCTTGGGCCAGTGAATTACTAGCGGATCGCAGGTGCCACGCGCATACTGCGAGTAGCGTTTGAACATCTGGAACGGCGTACTGAAAGCGGTGGCCCAGCCTGTCGGATAGTGGTTGTAGGTGTCTGGACCCCCAAGCAAATTCAGATACTTCAGATTTTCGGAAAGCTCGTCTGGATATCCATTGAAAAGCTTGTTCTCATTGACGGATCCATTTGGACTGCCTTCGCCTGAGGCGCCGTTGTCGGCGCAATAGAAGATCAGGGTGTTATCCAGCTGCTTCGTCTGCTCGAGGTGATCGATGATGCGTCCCACCTGTGCGTCGGTGTACTCTGAAAATCCTGCGTACACTTCGGCCATACGTGCGAAGAGTTTCTTCTCCTCGGCATTCAGCGTGTTCCACGGCCTGACCTGGTCCGCGGGATTCGCGGCATCTTCCGGCATCGGATTGATGGGCGTGAGTTGTGTTCCTTTTGGCAATATGCCTCTTTCGATCATCCGTGAGAGCACCCACTCGCGATAGGCTTCATAGCCATCGTCGAACTTTCCTTTGTATTTGTCGGCGTACTCTTTGGGGCCGTGATGTGGTGCGTGGTTCGCGCCAGGACAGAACCACATGAACCATGGCTTCGACGGATTTGACTGCTTCTGATCACGCAGCATCCTGATCGCCTGATCGGCGAGATCTTTCGACAGGTGATATCCCTGCTCAGGCGTATATGGCTGATCGATGAACTTGTTGTCCTCGACCAGATCGGGATACCAGTTATTGGTTTCTCCACCCAGAAACCCGTAAAAGCGATCAAATCCTTTTTGTAGCGGCCACTCGGATCTGCTGGCGCCGGCAGCGATGTCATTCACGGGAACATTGTGATTCTTTCCTAGCCAGAAGGTGCTGAAGCCATTCTCCTGAAGCACCTGTCCGATCGTGGCGCACTCGGCCGGAAGGCGTCCAGCTGCGCCGGGGAATCCGTCAGAGGCTTCGGTAATACAAGCCATCCGATTTTGGTGGTGATTGCGACCGGTGAGAAAGCAGGAGCGTGACGGGGAACATAGGGCGGTAGTGTGCCATTGGGAATATCTGAGCCCTCTGTCTGCTAGCCTTTGCAGCGTGGGCATATTGATGCGACCGCCGAACGGTGACCACGCAGCTAGTCCGGTATCGTCGTACAGCACGATCAGAATGTTAGGAGCACCCTCGGGCGCACCCTTGAGCATGTATGGCGTCCAATCAGGCTTCGAATCGCGAACGTCGAGTTTGATGACGCCTTTGAATGGCGTTGTCATGAGGGCCTCCTGTGCGTTGCGTTCGGCTGAATTGAACGAGGGCTATCGTGTTCGTCGCGTCCTGGCAACCAATGACAAATCAAGAGTGAGCTGCATGGAACTGTTAGAACTTTCAGTGAGGCCTGCGACAGCGAGCGTGAGCACTGGCTAATGTGCCGTAGCCCTCATATACATATATACCCTCATATACATATATATAAGAGAGACCACACCTAACGTTTAGTCGAAAGGCGGGCGATCTGAACTGCCTACTGTTGAGCATCTGACGACTAACTCTCTCATTGGACCGACGTGAGCCCCGGCCCGGATTCCAGTCATCATTTTTCAACGTTTAACATGATTCTCTCCGACAGCGGGCTCTGAGCGAGTAGTTCCAACCGCTTGGGAGCGCACCCAACATAGATATAGCCCATATCGTTGTGCCTGGGCTTTGGCCTAGTGACCCCTTCGGATACAGATATTGAATGTCACTGGCGACTCATCAGAACGTCGAGTCTTGAATGTTCAGCACTTTCATCGAGATCCGTTGACTGCTATGCAATCGAGGCGAATAGCCGTTGATTCCTCACACTGCCCCAAATCACGCAACCTTCTCTAAACGAATCAGAATATGCGAGCGCTTCGCCTCTGGCGAGGCACAAAGCAATTAGGAGGTAGTTTCATGATCAGCAAACTTCTAGTGATTACTTGTGTGCTTGCAATGCATCCATATGAGCGAAATCCTCGTTTCGTTTTGCAGAGCTCACAGTCGGCTGCAAGCCAAACTTCCCCTACTGGCACGCGAGCGGCTGCAAGCGGCGAGAGAAGCATAACTGGGTGCGTAGTACGAGAAGGGGACGGATTCGTTCTTAAATCCGACGAAGGCACGTACCAGTTCGAAACTGATAGAGATCTTTCTCCGTATGTAGGAAAGAAAGTAAAGATATCCGGCAGTTGGAAGACGACCGGCATAACTACCACGGCTCCGGTCAAAGAGTCTGCTGCGAACGGTGAACAGCCGGCCTCGACGAACAATACTCCAGCGGCCCAGTCATTTCAGGGAGATCTGCAGCTGCATATAAGTGGTACTGTCGTGGGTGACTGCACTGAGACCAAGTAGCCGTGACGGGAGAACGTGTGGAACAATCGTTCAGCCGACCACGCAATTACGAGTTCGATTAAACAGCCGAAGCTGGTGGAGCAGTTCCGGTCATGCAACCAGCTTCATTACCGCACGCACGAGCTCCGGTGTTGGGGTGCCGAAGATGATCAGCGGAATCAGGGGAGCCGCAGTTTGAGCAGCCAACTGCAAAATTAGTCTTTTTGTAATTGGCGCAATTCGCATGGCCTCAACCAATCCGAAGCTGTTCCCCATATCGGCGAGAGACTGAATGTCACCTGTCCCCAGTAAGGACTCTGACGGGCGCTCGATGGAATGCACCCACTTGTTATCAAATGATTCGACATAGGTGCGAGCGAGCTTCCCATACTCAAAGATTCCAGCTGTTCTAACACTTCGCAATTTAGGCGCTAGAAGCATTAGTGGAAACAAACCGATTATTACAGATAGAACAACGAATCCAATCATCAAAGACTTGGAGTCGCTGAGCGCTGCTCCTCCGAAGACTATGTCATTCGCGAGGTGACCAACAAGGGTGCATCCCAGGGCGGCAAACAAAATTCCAAAACGGCGCTGAGTAATGGCAAGAAAACCAAGTCCTGCGGCATGATCAGGATGCGTCGGCAGGAGTGCGAGGGGCAGACGACTGATCCGCCAGAGCAGGGCCATCCACAGAAAATAACGAAAGCACCAACGATAAATAACGAACCGGAGCATCGGGGAACTAAAGGCCGCAAACCACCACCCGGCCGCAGTCAACCGATGTGCTGTACCGTGCCAGTTCGAAATTGTCACTCCCGTCCATTCGCTTTGGAGAAGAAAGAGTGGGAAGAACGCTACTACAAGCAGGATGATTTCGGGAACTAATGAATCTCGCAGCTTTTGCACCTTTCGCAGAATGTTTTCGAAGTCCTGAAACTGTAGATCCTGCACAATGCCGCCTCGGACGAATTCCGCAACTCCCACTCGGATCGCAGGATCTATGACGATCTCTGCCAGCAACAGCAGAGGCAGGCTGAGTAGAAAGCGCCCATACATCGAGAAGTCGTAAAGAAACGGAAGTTTCACGCGACTTCCGAAGGCTACTCCGTCCTTCAATGAGAGAAGAAAGAGTGGCAACCATGTAATTGCCACCAGAGCTATGATCCTGCGCATCACATTCGGCAAGTCATAGCGAATTAATCCGATTCGCTCCAGAAAGTCATAGATCGGACCTCCCGTGACGATGGAAACCTTCGATACAAAGTCTTCGATTTTCGAAACTTCCTCTGACGGTGGTTTTACTTGTCTCGGGACCGAGGTCAGCCTTTTCTCAGCCATTGGACTCCTGGCCGGCGTATTCATTTGGAACTCCTGCGATCCGCAGACAAATGACTATTTGTGTATCCGGATCTCTTTCCACGTGGCAAATGTCACCACCGGAATCCAAACGTCAGAGGTAAGACCTCAGTATTTGCTCCGCTATGGTATGCATAGTGGTACCGTGCCTCGGTGTAGACCTTGACGTGCGAGTCGCCTATCCGATAGGTGATACCAATTCCTCCGTTCCATCCAAAGCCATCGCTGCTGCCCGAGCGAAGAATTGCCGTTGATGAAACCAAGCCATTGGTGCAGGCGACGCCCCACCATACGTAAGTAGGAAGACAAACAGTCCCAAGAGAAAGCGTAGGAGCAGTCAATGCCCAATTGCGGTGATACCATCCAATGCCGCCGATTGCATAAAGCCCGCCATGGTGAGCTTCGTGCGTGTGCAGCAAAATATTACCGTTGATCGAGTAGAGATTCGCTGTGCCGCCGGGCGCTCCGGTCTGAGCAACAACGGATGGTTTTGGCGGAAGCCCATTCCAGTAGAATTCACCATCAAAGCCTATCGTCTGCCCTATATTTTTCCCTCCACCGACGACGAAATTTCCTCCAGTGTCGGAGACGCTTCCCACACCTCCGCGCGGAAAGCCCGGACCGCCGCCAATGTTGAAAGTGAACGGTGACGCATCCTGCGCCACACTTTTTAGAACCATAGCAAACAGGAAGATAAGTATCTGTAATGCGAAGCACTTTTTCATGATCAGGACCTCTGGTCTGTAAGCGTTAGAAGCGCCCGAGCCTGACCGTATGTCCGGAAGGTTCTCATAGACAAAACTTGGATTGAATCTGAGTCCATAGTTGCGGCACTGATCCGAGCGAGATTCAAAGCAACTCACTTCCAGAGCTGGAACACTCGGGGTCAGACTTGACAAATAAAAGTGCCGTCAGACTCATCCAACGGTGCTCTTGCGGCTCAAGAACTTATTTTTGTGCCGCAAGTTGCTCAGATCTCTGCAGCTGTTCCATTAACTGCTGTGCTTCTGGTGGCGCTTGCACTTTGCCGGTAATGATCTCTTCCGCACTCACCTTCTGACCGTAGAGATTCTCATTGGCTCCGCCGTCTGGCCGCAGTGTCGCGCCGGAAAGCGAGACTCCGCCGAACACACCACGGGAGCGCGAATAAGAAAGCATTTGCGCTTGCATCCTGGCGTTCGTCGATGCCTCGGAGGTACGCCCGACTGGGCCCGCGGCGACACTAGCATCCGCGCCTAGTTTCACTTTGCTTTTGAGCAGACTCTTTGCGCCTCCGTCATTCATCACAATGATGACGAAATCCGTAGCCTGACCACCAACCTGGAATCCTATGTTGCCACCGCTCGAAGCCATCATGACCGGGGCACTCCATGGGCCTTTGTAATCTGCTCCGGTGCGACAACTCATAACTCCGCGTCCGTAGCTTCCGCCGATCCCGATGGC
>CAYZHX010000112.1:5017-13711 GCA_964476905.1 uncultured Terriglobales bacterium | reverse complement strand
GCAGTCGCTTAGGCTGGAGAAATAGACACCGCGGGTAAGTGCTGCAGCAGCCGCGTACTCGCGGCCACGCTGTTGTTGTTGAGAGTAGGGGTGCTAACTTCCAGCCTGTCTTTTGGCAGTTAGGGACTTGGTGGAGCTAGTCGGGATCGAACCGACGACCTCATCGTTGCGAACGATGCGCTCTCCCAGCTGAGCTATAGCCCCACTTAGGGTATTTCGATTTTAACAGTGAGTGCGCTCGTGCCGGAAGTGCGTCGCGACTCCAGCCCGACCATTTCGTGTTTTGGCGAATCCCCTTGACTTGCCGTTTGGACTCGAGCCTCTGGCTTTAGTCGGGCGCGAGACAGCTGAAGCGTCGCCACGACGGGACTCGGGCTTCCACGAAACGCAATCACATCAGTGCGGGTTCGCGGGCTCCGGTGTTGGATGGAAGTGGGAGCCAGTCTTAGTTGAATGAAAACCAGCGCGAGAGCGTGTACTTCATTCGCTCCCATACTTCGGCAATTCCGTTCGAGGAACTCGGCGGTGGATTTCGTTCGATCTCCTTCACGCGCCTGAATCCATGTGGAACTTCAAAAAGAGACGGATTCAGCGCTCCCTCGTAGAGTTCCGTTACTTTCCTTTCAGTTCGCGATTTAGCATGCTTGGTCGTCCCATCGGCGGAGGTGTAAGAGTCGTCTGAGGTGATGATTTCTTCTGAAGCAAATCCCCTTTCGGGTTTCCCGATCGAGACAAACTCGGGCTTATCGATAATCTGATTTCCTGAAATTCTTGCAGGCGCTACAAGTAAAACTGCGTAGCTGTGGGTGCTGCTCATCCGCATGTACTCCGGATCGCAGGAAATGCGTTGTTCGAGATCGATATACCAACCGTCTCTTGTGCTCTCCTCCGGCTGTGCATGCGATCCCTCGAGTGGAGTCCGTTTTTCGGTGGTGATCACATGCCGCGCGGTGTGCCCAAACATCTGCTTGCGTTCGCCGGTATCGACAGTTTTGACCTCGATATGAACCGTCGGTTTTGAGGAAAACGAGATTGTTCGCCCGTCAACTCCGCGGGGTTGTCCTTTGTCTTGCTTTAGCGGCCTCGGGGGATAAGGATTTGAAGTGTATTGCGATGAATCTAGATTCAATTCGAACGACATTCCTAAATCGCAGCGTGTGATTGCGGCCAGATGGGGGCCGGTGCGGGCTCCCAGAGAATTGCGGTACTCCAATCGTCTGCGATCGGTTTGCGAGTATGTGGTGCGCTCGGAAGACAGTCCGTCCGTGACAAACCGCACGGTTATCTTTGTGCCATTCGATCCGGAGGCGTGTAGCGGCGGCGAGACGGTCGTTAGAGCTAAGCACGCGAGAAACATTCGCACTCACCACCTCCGCTTGCACCCAATGTATTCAACCACTGAGCGCAGGTTAAGCTTCGACTAACTCACGACGCTCTGCCGGTTCATATTCAGTAATGTATCCCGCAATGGCACTCGCTGCGACTGTGTAAGGACTAGCGAGATACATCTGTCCTGGACCACTGCGGCCGGGGAAGTTGCGATTTTGGGCACTGATCACGATCTGATCGGGGCGGGTTGAAACGCCGGGACCGGCGTTGATACAGGCTCCGCAACTTGGCTCTATGACCTTGGCTCCCGCCTGGCGAAAGATTTCGAGATAGCCTTTCCGCATGCAGTACTCGCGCGTTTCCTGCGAGCCGAACTGGATGTAGAACTGGACCGACGGTGAGACGCGTTTGCCCTGGCGCAGTGCGTCGCTGAGGACGCCCGCGTACATGTCCATGTCTTCGTTCTTGCCGGCGGTGCACGTGCCGCCATATGCGATCTCGATAGGAACCGGCGTATGCAGGTCGCGCACGTACTTGCCGTTACCGGGATCGCCTGGTGTGGCGACCATGGGATATATGTCGGAGGCATCCATTTCGATCAGGTGCGCGTATTGTGCATCGGGATCGCTGTTTAGACCATCGAGCAGTTTTTCGGCTTTGTCAGGATCCATACCACGGCGCTCCACTAGAAAATCTGCGACTTTCTTGTCGGGAGCGACGATGCCCGTGAATCCGCCGATTTCGGCGGCCATGTTGCACATGGTTGCGCGTTCGTCGACACCGAGTTCTTCGATGGCTTCTCCTGAGTACTCCATCACTTTGGCCAAAGCCTTGCCGCTACGGATGTACTCCATCGCAAGGAGCTTCAGGATGTAATCTTTCGCGGTGACATTCGGGCGGCGTTTGCCACGTACGATGACCTTTACCGATTCGGGAACCTTCACGCGAACGTCTTTCGTGATCCAGGAGTTGAAGACATCCGTGGTCCCGATTCCGAACGCGACACAGCCGACGGCGCCCACGTGCGGGGTGTGCGAATCGGAGCCGACATTCAGCTGTCCGGGGAGCGCGTAGCTCTCGGCCATAACGGAATGGCAGATACCCTCAGAGCCTTTGCGGTCCTTTAATTCGCCGTGCAGCTTGATGCCTTGCGATTGGGCAAATGCCTCCTGCTTGATCTTGAGCTGCGTGGCAAGATCGAGCAGGCCCATCTTCTTCTTTTCTTCTGACAGAACCTCGTCTAGAAACGTGAGGTGGTCGCGGAAGAACATGATGCTCTCGCGATCGTTCACTGGCGTCTCTTTGCCGACGAAGTGCTCGTAAAAGATCGCGGCCATGGGCGTTACATACTCGTGACTGAAGCGCAGATCGGTGCGCGCGAATCCGGCGTCGCCCGGCTTCACTGCAGATACTCCGACTTTGCCGTTCGGCGCGATCATGTGGCGCGCGAAGATCTTTTCCGTTACCGTCATCGGGCGAGGCTTGGTGTCGATTCCCGGAATGGTCACTTTGCCCTGCATGCGCGCGACGTTGAACGGAAACAGGCCGCCGTATTCAATCACCTGGCGCGTGATCTCGTCTTCCCCGCGCGTGAATACCTCGAGTGGAATCTCTTCGCCGCGCCGAATGCAATCGATGAGGCTGAAGTCGGTTGACGTGACTACGCCGAGATTCTGACAGTTCTGCTTATAAATACGCTCGATGTTTTCAGCGATCACGAGCTTGATCCCCGCCGACAGCTCGGCGTAGGGCGACTGCTCGCGGCTCGATCCTTTGCCGCGTCGCTTGCCGCTCACGGCAGCTACAAATCTGCCTCTCTTTACATCTCCGCGTTTGATGGGAAGTTGGTTGCCGCACTTGAGGCCGGTGTAGGGAAACTCTCCCAGCGTCTCGTCGAAGAAGAAGCAGATGTGGGCCGGTGTGATCTCATCGGTCGAGATATCATCGCGCAGCTTGGGATTGCTGGCGGGATTCTTTGAGTCCCATGGCAGGTCGTCTCCCGCGAGCTGGCGGCGGATCAGCTCGGGATCTTCGGTAAGAAAGAGGATGCGTCCGGTTAGCTTGACCGACGCAGGACGCTTGCGAACTTCGCGCGTAAGCAGAGGGCTAGGCACAAGTAAATTCTAGCTCGATTTAGGGGACGCGGTTACGGAGCCACCGGCAGTGGTAGGTGGCTCAGGCCACCTGTGCTGCGGCTGTGTTCCTCTCTTTGAACGAGGTGGTCTTGCTCGGAGTTTGGCCATTTCTGCCGCTTCTACCGTCAAGTGCATTGAACGATGTACGGAGAGATCAGTCGGTGACCGCGATCCAGACCGGGTTAGTTCCAATCGCGTGTGGCGACCCCGAAGCTGCAGTGAGAGAACCACTGCCGGAAATGGCGAAGTCGGTGATGTCATTCGAGTCTCGATCGGCCACGTAGAGGTGATCGCCATTGTGGTTCACAATGACGAAAGTTGGCGCTGTTCCCGCGCCGAATGGCGAACCCGAGACGGCGGTGAGCGTTCCGGCGGAGCCGATAGCGAATGCCGAGACATTGTTCGATCCCTGATTGGCGACGTAGAGGAACTTGCCGTCCGGACGCACGGCTAGGCCAACGGGAGTGGTGCCGGTCACGAACGACCCGCTGATCGGCGTGAGAGACGTGCCGGACACGGTAAAGCCGAAAACGGCATTACCGGTTTGATCGGCAACGTAAACGAAGTGATTGCCGGGATCGACGGTCACGAATGCCGGAGAGGTGCCGACCGCTATGGGAGCTTGTCCTGCTGCGAGGGTCCCATCCGATTTAACAGAGAACGACGACACACCTTGCGTCGGACTCACAACATACAAGGCATCGCCTTTGGCTGACATGGCGATCGATACTGGGCCTGTTACGGTTGTAACGGGCGATCCCGAAATGGGAGTAAGCACGCCGGTAGTCTGGTCGATGGAGTAGGCAGAGATACTGTTGGAGCCTTGATTTAAGGCGTAAACGTGCTGACTCGAAGGGTCGATGGCGATCGCGATCGGCTTCGTTTGCGTCGCAACTGCTCCGGCTGCGGCTGTAAGTCCGCCTTTGCTTTTGTCGAACGTATATGTAAGGACGCCGTTGCCGCCCGAGCTAAGCACGTAGGCAAAGTTGCGTGCAGGCGCTACAGCAATAGCACTCGGAACGCTACCGGTTGAAAACGGCGATCCGGAAATGTTGCTGAGCCCTCCCGAGGACTGCTCCTCAAAACCAAAGATGGTTTCAGCATTGCTGCCCACCGCGTAAACGAAATGATGATGCGAACTGCCGCAAGCCGACAGCACAACCGACAATCCCAAAACAAAGAAAGCTGACAGAAGTCTTACTCGCACTTGCTCCTACTCCCAGCGTAATTGGCTTCAAAATCAAGAATATGTGTCTGTACCAGTCTAAGACGTAAAGGAATGTAAGCAGGACGCAGACTAGCTCGAGCTGTAGCTGCCAGGAGTCGATTGCGGGATACGTGATTGTGGGATGCGCGCGGAGCTGCCGAGGAACTTCATTGCCAAAAATGTCGCAACCACGATCAGGAAGGTCGCTCCGAGCGAGATCCAGAGATACTGCCCGGGATGCCGCATGTAGCGCGTGATGCGCCGGCCGTAGTGAGCGGCGATAATCGTGAGCAACGTGTAGCGCATGGCGCGCCCGGTGAAGACCGCTGCGAAAAACTTGCGCATCTTGTATTGAAAAGCTCCTGCAGCGAGCAGAAACACCGCCGTTGGCCACGGCGGCGGCGCAACGGTAGAGACGAATACCGCGCCGAATCCCCAGCGCTCCAACGCATATTCCACTTGATGCGAGCGGTGCTCGCCAAACTTGCGTTCCATCCATCCTCGTCCGGTGCGCGCGCCGAGTTTATAGGTAATGTAGGCGCCGATCATCGCGCCTAGTATTGCCATGCTCGCGTAGTACAGCCAGAGATCGGGGTGCCGCGCAGATAGAAAAGCGGTGAGGATATCGACACTGCCAAACGTCGGTATGAGCGAGCTGTCGAGAATCGCCAGTGGCACGAGTCCGACGCCACCCCAGTGCGAAAAGAGTCGGAGCACCGCAGGACTCTGCGCGCGGCGGCGCTGCTGCTGAATCGCAGCCCCCACCACTTTGTGCGTAGCAACCGACTTGGCAACCTTCCACAACATTGGGTTCTTAGATGCAGTTTAATGCCGCTACCGATCTTTGCTTAGCTTAAGGGTTGTAAACGAGTGGCAATCGAGGTTCAGCGGAAGAGCGGAACGAAACCGGTCAAAAAGAACGCCCATCCCGGCGCTGCAGAGATGGGCGTTGCTTCAATTCACTCAGCTTGGATTAGAAGCCGCGTCCGAACTTCGGGTGGAAAGTCACACCGAAGGAGAGGCGGATGTTGTTCTGGGTCGCGCTTCCGAAGCGCGTGACCAGATAGTCAGCCTGGAAAAGGCGAATCGACATCGACTGAGATGCTCTCCAGTCATAGCCGCCACCAAACGCCATCGCGAAGGCGTTGTCGGAGACCGAAACGTTCGTGCCGAGGACGTTTGCGGTCACGCTGTCATGGGCGAACCCCATCAAGCCATGAACGAACACCGCACCCTTGTCGCTCCCTTTCTTGAACTCGGGACCGAACAGGTAGGTGTAGATGTGCTGGTTAGCTCCGCTCTGGCTCTTGTAGGTGCCGTCCACGTCGGCGGAGAGGCCGAATACCGGGTTCAGGCGGAACGTTGCCATGCTCTCCCAACCGTTCTGGTTGATTGCGGTGGCGCCCTGTCCGGGGTTAAAGCGGACAAAGGAATATCCGCCGAATACGTCCATCTTGTCCGACGACTTCTGCGCAAAAAGCGAGAAGCTGGCGGCCAGTACAAAGAAACTCGCTAACAGTACCTTCCTCATGAAACTCATTCCTCCCGTTGCGAACAAATTCGTTCGCTTTTGGAACTGGATTTCCTGGGGCTGTTAACGTCAACGATACTGGGAAGCGCTAGCCGAGCAGTAGATTTCTATAGACAGTAACGTTACCGGTCCTTATGTAATGTTTACCAATTGATTAATCGGTCCATTGCGCGCCTAAATTAGGCTTTTGCATTGGATTGGCTCCGACGCAACCTTATAGATCCAAACGAAACCGGTCAGCCGTAGCACTGACTCGGAGATGGGCGAACGTTCCCTATTTCAGTCTGTCTAGCATCCCCAAAAATACATTTACGAACGTCACGACTACGGCACTCAGCCCCCCTCGCACTCAAGAACAGGAACTGTTTGCGATACTTGTGCCGCCTCACGCACAGTCTTCCAATGTTGATACCTCTATCCCGTCGACTCCTGCGCATTCCCATTTTGAGTCTGGTTGTGTTCACCAGCTATTCGCATGCGCAGCAAACGTTAGCACTTCCACCAGATTCTCCCCGTTGGGAGCTGCAACAAGGAGCGGAAGTCGCTGACTATCAGGGACGCAAGTGTCTGCTGCTAAATGGTGGCGCTGCAGTCATAAAAGACTTCGAAATGCGCGACGCGATCATTGACGTGGACGTCGCCACACCCGCGAATCGTGGATTCTTTGGTTTTCAATTCCGACTTACGGACGATGGCGCCAATGGAGAATGGGTTTACCTCCGGCAACATAAGTCGGGACTGCCCGATGCGATCCAGTACACGCCGATCCTCAACACCGGCGCGAATTGGCAAATCTACAACGGTCCCGGTTTCACCGGGTCGGTGGACATTCCCAAAGACGTCTGGTTTCATCTCCGCCTAGAGGTGACGGGAGCGCAAGCCAAGCTGTACGTGAGAGACATGGACAAACCTGCGCTTGTGATGAACGATCTGAAGAGCGGAGTACAGAAAGGGCAAGTGGCTCTTTACGTTCTCACCGGTGCAACATACTTCTCCAATTTCGAGATTCGATCTACTCCAGATGCGCCGTGGCAACGCAGCCTGCCGAAAATGCCATCTGGAACTCTAATTCAGTGGAGCTTGTCTCCGTCTTACGACGCGCTGCAACACGATGTTGAGAAAGCTCTCTCCACCTCTGAAAGCAACTCAATTCGGTGGCAACAAGTTGAAGCCGAGCCTCCGGGATTTGTGGTGATCTATCGATATCGTCAAGCTCCACATCTGGCGGTGACGTTCGCGGGTGATTTCTCGAAGCGACTCGAGCCCCAACCAGGAATGAAACTGATTTATGCGCGCACGACGATCGATTCTGACCGCGATCAAATTAAGAAGCTTTACGTCGGGTACAGCGACGAAGTTAGTGTGTTTTTAAATGGGACAATCCTGTTTCGAGGCCGAAGCGCCCAGTACTTTCGTGATCCCGGTTTCCTCGGCATCGTCAATCCCGAGAACGATGCGGTTTATCTCCCGCTGAAAAAGGGCCACAACGAACTCCTGCTCGCCTTGAGTGAACTCGGTGGAGGCTGGGGATTCATCTGCCGTTTGAGTGACTTCGAAGAAAATGGTTCTTCGCGATGACCGCCGGCTCAGCACGACCCGACTTTTTGCGGCGCACTGTTGCAAGTCTGACGATCGCATTATTGATGAGTTGTCTGGCCGCGGCGCAGCAGGTTACGCATCACAACAAACAATTCTGGAAGAGCATTGCAGATAACAAATACCGTGTGTCGGAGGAGAATCCGCGGCTTCGCTGATTGAGGACCTTACCAATAATCTCGGCTCGCCCGATCCGGAGCTGAGAGAGTTCCTGGTGTACGGTATCTCTGCTGTTTGTCGATGAAATCGCACGAGCGGTGATTAGAATCTTCATCCCGCATTTGCACGCAGTGTTCCCAAAATGACATTTTGCTCCCGCCATTTAGGTCCCGCACCGAATCTTTGAGACGGCGATAGCGTCCAAATGCCAGCGCGGATTGTGAAGCGCTCAAGGAGAAAGTCGTGATGAAGAACATGTTGTCTCTGTTGTTCATTTCAGGCACTTTGTGCGTATCGACTCTGGCAAATGCCCAGACCGTTTTGAAGGCCACTGTGCCGTTCGAGTTTGTTGTCGGAGGTAACACGCTCTCGGCCGCGAATTACAACATTGAGAAGCTTTTGACGAATGACGTAACCGGCATCGCGTTTGTCACCGAGGGCTCGTTCGTACAAAGCAGGGCCAGTTCGACCGATTCAACGGTTCGCGGAGAGCGCCTCGAGTTTTTAAAGATTGGCAACACATATTTCTTGACCGACGTGGTGACGCCGAACGGAAGTCTGCATTTTCCCCTCTCGCGCAAGCATGAACGATTGATGGTGAATGCAAGCCGGAGGTCCGTCGATGCTGCTGTAGCGGCCCAATCAGCGCGCTGATCTACAGGCGAGAGATCAGTGATTCGGCAGAGAAGCATGGAGGAACGGAAGCGCGGCGTTATCAAACTTAATGCCGCGCCTTC
>CAYZHX010000112.1:0-4917 GCA_964476905.1 uncultured Terriglobales bacterium | reverse complement strand
ATGCCGCGCCTTCGCGTTTGAACCAAAGAAGTAGGCGATCGCCGATTAAAAAGCTACGTATGGGCCATTCCCACTGGGAGTCGCCTGACCTTCAATCGCCGTGAACACCGTCTTGCCCAGGAAAAACGGCAGGCCAAAGTCAAAGCTGTTGGAGTTCTCTCCCGCGACATCGTTGAATGCGGAGAAGTTATTTTGGAAAAGGGTGTTGGCGTTGGCCACCTTAAATGTGATTGTGCGGGCTGAGCCGGAAGGCGTCCCGTTTGAAGTCTCGCCTAGGACGCTCACGGAAATCTGCTGCGTCGTTCCTGGACAGTAGAACCCGGTTAAGCCCGACGACTGTGGGCAGTCGGGAATATTCAACCCAAATTGGTTCGTTAACGTTGCCGAATCAAGGAAGAAGAAACCGTTCGAACCGCTATCGATGAAACTCGACCCGTGGCCGCTATTCGGTCCATTGAAATCGTTATAAAGCGTGCCCATGAACTGAGCGGCAAAGTTTCCCGTACCGGGATCCACCGGCAGCACCGCTGCGCTGCCCAGGCCATTGTTGGATTGCGTTCCAATACCAAAGGTGAGGGTTCCAGTTGCGCTCGTTTGTCCCGTATCGGGCACCGCCGGCAAAGTCATCACGACGCCGTTGTTGTCAGTGGGAAACATCCATACCGGGTTTTGCACCTGTGCCGTCAAGCTTTGCGATGTTGGTGTGCAATTCGTTCCATCGCAGCTGTAGTAGGCTCCCGGAGGAGCTCCATTGGCGCAGCCGAGTCCGCAGTCCTGGCGGAATACTCCAACGCCAAGAAGCGCTTTAGCTCCCAAACTAGGAATATCAAAGAGCTGTCCGCCGGTCTGGCCGGAGCTGCAACTGGTGGGAGTCGTCTGGAAGCTTTGCTCGAGAATGTGAATTGGAACATTCTTCGCAACTTCGCCCGCGATCTGAATATCGGCGGACGCGACCGGTCCCCAGCCAAACGTCAGATCGCCAAACTGAACACACTCTGCGATCGCGTTCGTGCCGACAGTCTGCTGCGGCAGGGATAAAGTCAACGCCGGAGCAACAATCCGCAAGCCTTCCGATCCTGTATCGACTTCCACGTGATCGATGGTCTGGCAGGTTGTCGTTCCCGGAACACACACGGTAACGCTGATGAAAGGAACGTCTTCGTCCGCAAATCCAGCGTTCTGCAACTCGAGTGGCCCAGCATCGACCACCAGTGGCGTCGAGTTGTTGGCCTGGCTGCCTGTCGATCCACCGCCGCCGGAGTTGAATTTTCCTCCCGACGACGAACTGCCGCCGCTCCCACATGCAGCAAGCAAGGACGCGAAAGAGAGCAGAGCAGCAAAATGAAGAATATAAGATAAATTTTTCACTTAATGTCCTCAAGCCGCACGCCGGCCGGTACCATTGCGGGAAGATAAGCCCGTCCAGTCAGAGCACGCATATGCCCGCCGGATTGAATGATCAAATTTTGAGTGCGAATCGTTACTGGCCCATGCAGCCGGCGCATCGGCCTCGCCGCAGCAAATTCTGAGTAGTAGTTCCCAAGCATCTGTTGCAAATCGGGACGTGTGGGGCCTTGCCAGGTAATGCCGAATACTTTCCCTTCCGGCGACACGAACTCGCGCACAACGGACGTCGATTCGGTTTGCATCTCGTGAACCGTGTAAGCCGTGTTCTGAAGTACGCGTCGCTGCGCGCGCATGTGCACTTGATCTGCCTGAATGGAGCTAAGATCGCCCCCCAAAGCTGCGAAAGCGGAGCACGAGAAAGCAGAAAGAACTAAACAGAAAAGCAAGGAGCGAGGGGACACCGCGCGCATTAAGCCTCACAAAAGACACAACCAGCGTCTTTATTGGTTGAACTGGATAAACACAGAAAGGATGCCTAAGTTGCGGGCTTCTGAGCAGCTATCGAAAGTACATGACCGTAGGAAGATAAGGCACGAGCCCGTAGTCTTGCAGCTTGCACACGGGTCAAGCTCTTACGCTACGTCTAAATCAATCTGCTTTGCTTGTCGATCGAGTCTGCTAATGCGGAAACTACGGATTTGACCTGGGACGAGTTCACCTTGCCGCGTCGACATTCCGGCGCTGCCGGATTTCCAGCGAGCACTCAGCATGGAGGTTAGGGCCGAAAGATCGAACGTTCCCGAAGACGCTTGTTCCTGGGACTCTGCTCCTGATTGCGTGATCCTGCACGTTCCGTGAACTCCTTCTCCGAGCTCCACCTGGGCGGTATCGCTGGAGACGCTCACCACGCGCCCACTCACAATATCGCCTTCCTTCCGCTCGGCGACGTACTCGTCGAGGCTGCTGGGGACCATCTGCTTCACGCTGAGCCGTAGTTGACGCTTTTCCTTATCGACGGAGATCACTTGCGCTTTCAGGCGTTGCCCTACCTTGAAAACGTCGCGCGGATGATTGATGCGCTTTTCTGCACTGATTTCGCTGACATGGATCATGCCGTCGACGCCCTCGGCAATTTCAATAAAGGCGCCGAAGTTCGTGATTCGGGTGACCGTTCCTTCCACAACAGTGCCGACAGCAAACTTTCGCTCCACGTCGTCCCATGGATCGCCGAGAGCCTGCTTTAGCCCAAGCGACATCCTGCGCTCTGCCAGATTCACTCCGAGCACAACGGCCTCAACCGTTTCGCCAGCTTTCAGCAGATCGCTGGCTTTGCGCACGCGCTTGACCCATGACATTTCAGAAACATGAATGAGACCTTCAATTCCCGGTTCCACCTCGACAAAGGCTCCGAAATCGAGAACCCGGGAGACGACTCCGCGTACACGGTCTCCTGCCTTATATTTCCCGGCATTTGCTTCCCATGGATGCAGTTGCAGCTGACGAATACTGAGCGCGATGCGTAGCTTGTCGGACTCAACTTTGATGACCTTCGCTTCGATCTCCTGACCGACAGCGAGTGCGTCTTCAGGCTTGTTGATTCGTCCCCACGAAATCTCGCCTACATGGAGCAGTCCGTCCACTCCGCCGAGATCGACGAAAGCACCGTAGTCGGTGAGACTGCGGATGGTGCCGGCCACCACGTCGCCTTCTTTAAGTTCCGAATAGCGACGCTCTTTTTGCGATCGATCTTCTTCTTCGGCGATCACGCGTCGATCGACCACAACATCCTCACCCGCGACATCGACCTTCGTGATTCTGCAGCGAATCTCCTGCTCGACGAGCTTTTCCATCTCTGCGGCGTCGCGTGTGCCGGTGCGCGAAGCCGGCATGAAGGCGCGCACGCCAATATCAACGCTAAGGCCGCCCTTCACCACTCCGATCACGGTGCCCAAGATGGTGGCTTTCTCTTCAAACGCCTTCTGCAATGAATCCCAGTCGGTCGGCCGTGCGATCTTAGAGCGGGAAAGCTGGTAATAGCCCTCGGGATCGCGCCCTTTAATGGCGACCAGGAACCTGTCTCCGGTCTTGGGAACCTGGCCTGCGGCTTGAAACTCCGCCAATGGGAGTATGCCTTCCGTCTTGAATCCGATGTCCACATAGACCGAATCGGCTGAGACAGCAATCACCGTGCCTTCGATTTGACTACCGGCTTCGCGAGGATGCGACTTGCCGCGTTCGTATTGCGAAAGTAGTCCGCTGAAGGATTCTGTGGCTTCGGCGCTCGGTGTCTCAGGGCTATCTGGATTGAGGGTCACTGCTGAGTCTCTCGTGGAAGGAATATCCATTAACCATACCAATCACGCCGGGCTATTTCAAAACGTGCCGCAACAATGCGGTACTTAAAATGAAATCATTTCAGTCCAAGAGCTTTCAACACACGATCATCGGCAACGGTGGTCCCACCTTGTTTCGTTACTACGCCGAACCCGCCGCGGTAGTCCCACATCGTCCATCCAATGTTGTTCTGCTCAAGCGAGGCGCGAACGTCTTCGATCCAGCGGGCGCGCGCTTCGGGATCGGAAAAGTTCCGGTAAACACCGAATTCATTGCAGGTGAGCGGAACGCGATGAGCTTTCGCCCAGTCTCCAGCAAAGCGCATTTCGCCGGCAATGCGATCCCGATTCCAATGTCCGTAAGCGGCTTCCGTAAGTTCCCATTTCGGCAAGGCGTCATTCTGCTCAGATATGGCTTTGCCAACTGATTCAGGTGTGAGCGGATATGGGACGTCGCGCAGGTTGATCCAGAATGGCACACCCCAGCTCGCGCCCTGATGCGTGAAAATGTGCGGCTCGTAGTAATGAAAGTTGTAGATCAGGTTGTCGTCGTTGATTTGCGGTAGTAGGACAAGATCGCCGATATCGGAGTACTGCATTCCCGTCACGATGATGGTGTGCTTCGGCGCATGAAGCCGGATTTCTTGCACAGCGCGCTCCTCGATGCCGGACCAGCGATAAGGATCGCGCGTCTCCGGCTCATTCAGAATCTCGAATATCACGAGGTCCGGATTTGATGAAGCGAAGTGTTCGGCGATCGATCCCCAGAGCAGACGGAACCGCTCTGCCGCGAAATTGTCGGTGCTGAGTTGATGTTTGTATTCGCTGTTGGGGTGAACATCGATGATTATCGCCAGATTCTCGCTCAGTGCCTTGGCGACCACTGCATCGAGCATCTTGACGCGATCGCATTCTTGCCACGCTCCGCGGCAGTCGAAGATCGCCGGATCGATGCTCAATCGTATGTGATCAAATCCGAGCTTGCGGATCAGTGCAATGTCGTCCAGCGTAGTGTAAGTCGACAGTCTCTGCACGCTGTAGTCGCGGGATTGGGCGAACCACTCACTGGCGTTGATTCCACGGCGAAGATGCTGCGCGCGCTTCCACGCCGGAGAAGATGGCGGGTCTTGCGCGAGAAGAGAACAGCAGCAGAGAAGGAACAAGAATGCACAAATCGAAGTAGCCGTTTTCATCGTGCAGGATTATAGGCGGTTCGTTGTCGGGTTATTAGCCCAGC